>CACYHZ010000001.1:0-79662 GCA_902774345.1 uncultured Bacteroidia bacterium
GACAGGTTTATAGCTGAGGCCCACGCTGGTACGCAGGCTGCTGAGGGCCGAAAAACCTTCGCCTACGCGGACTTCTTCCTCCGCCGTCAGGTGCAGGCCCTTTCTTAATTTATAATCCACGCCCACGGAAGCCCTTCCGGCCACCGCCGAGGACACCTGCGCCTGCGCCCACAATGGAAGCAGCAGCGCCACCAGGCCGATAACAAACTTTTTCATCAGTCCACGTACTCTTTGGCCCGGGTCAGGGTATCCACCGAATTGGACGCTCCCTTGGGCAGGTGATAATACACTTTGATGAATGCTGCGTCCTTCAGGAAGTCCACATGCCCCACCTCCACGTTCTCCACATGGACACCCAGGCGCTTTTCCAGGTCGGCCACCAGTTCGGCCCGCCTGTCCGGGACGATGAGTTCGATGCGGTCGTAGAGCACCAGCTTGGTGCTCATATGACGGACCAGACTGTCGCTTTCCAGGACCCATACCAGGCCGATAATAAGGAGGTTCACCAGCGCCATCACCCCCACATTGCCCCAGCTGAGGGCATAATGAGCGTCACCGCTGATGTCCACCAGGCGGTACACAGGCGCCAGACCGTTGACCGCCGCCAGGGCGATGATGACGAACAGATAGGTCATCTCCCGGATGGGGACGGTCTCGGTGCGGTAGCGGATAACCCCGAAAATGGCGAACAGGCCCAGCGTAAGCCCTACGCCCACTTCCACATTCCCCATGATGTACAGGAGCGTCAGCATGGCCGAAGAGAAGATGAGGAAGGTGAAATAATAGTCACGGCGCTTGCTCTTCCGGTAATAGAAGCAGTGCACCAGGATCCAGCACACCAGCAGGTTCAGGGCGAAGCGGATGCCCAGTTCGGCCACCTTCTGGGAGGTGGTCATCATCGCATCCGTGATGGTCTGCACGTCCATCAGCATGTCGTCGTTCAGGTCCAGGTTACCGAAGTCGGCCAGGTCCTCCTGAACAAAGCGTAACAGTTTATCTATCATACGATTATAAGTTTATTTCCGATGGTTTTCTCAATGGCCCGCACCTTGATTTTGAAGCGTCCGGTCTTGGCCGAAGGATCCGTAAGGGTCAGGGCTATACAGTATTTGCTCACGCGCACGGGCTTCACGCGCCGATCCAGCAGGATGCGCTTCATCTGGCTGTCTGCGCGGCCGTCCTGTTTCAGTTCGATGATGACGGCGTTCTGCAGGCTGGTCTGGTGCCCGGTGCGGAAGTTCTTGAACTGCAGGCTGGTGTCGATGGTCAGGCGCTCCGTGCGCGAAGGATTCACCAGGGTGATGCGGAGGAAACGGGTTTCCAGCACCGGCGACAGTTCCTGCGCCTGGAACCAGGAATGCGAAGCCAGGTAGTCGCAGGCCTGGGCATCGGAACGAAAATCCATCAATTCCGCCGTGGGAATGGCCACCCTTTTTTTCTTGGTGCGGCCCTTGTTGTTCTTCCGCTTGATTTCCAGGAAGGTATCGCCGGAATTCAGATACGAGCGCGTACGGACCTTCTGACGGACCAGGCGGCGGTTGTGGTGATCATAGAACATCCGGAGCCCCGCCGTGTCGTAATAGACTGAATTATACAGGCTTATCCGATCCCCACCGGTAACCAGCACCCGATAGCCGGCCGCCGCCGCATCACTTAGGACGCGCAGCAGCATGGCTTCATCGGTCAGGTACTTGGAGTCGATGCGGTTCATCAGCTTGATACCGTCCATCTCGGACAGCGTGATGGGCGAGAGCGTTTCCAGCGTGGGGACCAGGGATATGTGGCTACTCTCCGCCATCCTGTGCCAGGTACTCGAATTGCTTGACAGCGATCAGTTTCCCTTTCGCATTATAGGTATATTGAACTTTCTTGCGGGAAAATTCATTGTACTCGAAGGTCTTGTAAGTCTGCAGACGGTTATGGTCGTCATAAATCAGTTCCCGCGCAACTTTGCCGTCAGCGCCGTATTCGAAGCGCTTGCGCCACTTCTGTCCCGAACTGCCATACTCGATCTCCTCCAGCTTCTTCCCTTCCGGGCTGAAGGTGGTCACGTGGTCCAGCACCTTATTGGTACCCTTGGGATCCAGGTTCCACTCCTTGATTACCAGATTCTTCTTATTGATCTTCTGGGTATCCTGGGCGAAGGCCCCGGGAATCTGCAGCATCAAGGCCGCTAACAGTATGAGGATGTGTTTCATAATCGATGGAAATGATTACCAGGGCCTGCCGCCGCCACCGGGCCCGCCGCCGCCGGGGCCGCCACCACCAGGGCCGCCACCGGAACCGGAATACGTATTCAGATTGGTGCTGGAGCCACCGCTGATGGCCGATGTGGCCCAGATTCCGTTGCAGCAGGTTTCGCCGCCCACGCTCACGCCGGTGAAGCCTTTGCTCAGGGAAGGAGCGGTAACCGCCACGGAGGACACGCCGGAGGGCGCTTTGAAGGCCGCCAGGTAGGCACTTCCGTCGGACAGGGCATTCCAGTTTCCGGCGCTGCAGCTCATGCTGTAGATGGTCTGGGACGAAGAATATCCCTGCTCCAGGCCGCCGTAAGCCACCACCGTGGCGCCGTCGTAAATGTACAGCTTATACCCCGATTCCGTATTGGCATCCAGGGCCACTTCAGGCGCCCCTTTGGTACAGACGGCAAAAACGTAGCCGCCGGAAATTTTCATATCGTGGTTGGCGTCCATCGCATCGTTGGCCGATGAATAGGCATAGACAAAACCGCCCGAGATGTTCATTTCGGCCCCGGAGTTAATGGCATCGTCCCCGGTGGAAGACACATAGAGTTCCCCGCCGGTAACGGTCAGGTTGCCTTTGGCCTCGAAGCCTTCGCTGCGGGATACGTTCACCACGGTCCTGCCACCGCTGATCCGCATATTTCCGGCGTATGCAGTGATGCGGTTGCCGCTCTTGGTGGCCCAGCCAATCTTCACGCCCTTGGCGCTGACGTCGTTGGATTCATTGCCCGAAGTGGTGATGGTAAGGACGCCACCGCTGATGTAACTTTCGTTCAAAGAGCCATTTGTCTGATAGTACTCCTGGCTTCCGGCGCTGATGCCCTTTCCGCCGGCACCGGTGTTGGTAATGGTAACGGAGCCGCCCGACATCCCAAAGTAATTGTCGGCCTTGATGCCTGCCGATCCCTTGTACTCCTTGTCGTCGCTGTCGTAGGCCGTTCCGCCGCTCACATTCACGGTGGTGCTACCGCCTTCCACCAGCACGAACGCGTCCGAGCCGATGCCTTTTTTCATCGCCGCCTTGGTAGTCACATCCAGCGTTCCTGCGCTGATGCGCACGTAATCCTTGCCCCGGATCCCGTGCCCGGCGCTGCTGCCGGCCGACACGGACACCTTGGCTCCGGCGAGCATCCGCACATAATCGTCGGAGACGATGCCGCTCTTTCCCTGCGCATTCAGCGCCTGGACCGAAAGAGTGTTGTCGCCGGATGCCGGGCCGCTGAAAACAATCTGTCCTTCAGAGAAAAGGACGGCCTTCATGTCTTCGTCAGCGGAGGAAGAATAGGAAGCCGAAGCGCTGTCCGACAGAGAATTCGTCCCTTCTACATAGATAAAGGTACGCTTGTCGCTTTGGTTGTTGATGGCGGCGCCGCTGGAACAGGCAAGGGAGAGGTTGGAGAGCCAGATGGCCTGTTTTTTCTCGCTGTAGAGTTTAAAGAAACCGTCCGAAGTGGTTCCGGTGAGTTTGTAGGCCACATTTTCGTCGCCTGTGTAGGTAATGGTCACCTGTGCGCCGCTTACCGAAACGCTCATGACGCCGGACAACGCATCCTGGCCGGAGACAGAGGCAGAAGCGCCCGAATAAGTAACGGTAACGAGGTGTTGGAAACTGGTGGCGGAAATGTCGTCCGCATCGCCAGAGCCGGCAGGATCGAACGTGACCACGGAAGGGCCCTGCTCGGAGCCGCCCGTATCATCATCGTTGTCGTCAACCACAGGCGGAAGCGCGGTACCGCCGTCGGAGGTGTCCGTCGTACCCGTATTGTCCAGTTCCAGACGGGAACAAGCTACGGGCAGCAGCATCAAAGAGAGCAACAGTATGGACACCATGTTCTTCATATCTTGCAAAAATACGAAGTTTTTGCCAAAGAATAAACGGGTGTTCTTCATAGGATTAAAGGTTTTAATACACGTAACTGGGGACACATAAATCAAAAGCCGGGCCAAATCTTTACAGACAGCGGAATTCCAGATTTTTTGGTATCTTTGTAAATTAAAGAATTGCACTATGGCCAGTTTGTTCAATTTCGGCTTTTTCGGGAACCAGCCGCACCGGGTGTTCAATTACAAGCCCCGCTACTACGACCCCGAGGAAGAAAAACGCCGCCAGATGTTCGGCGAAGTGGACGGCACCAACGAGGAAGCCCGCAGGCGGGGGGACTACGTGCCGGGCAGCAGCCTGCGCGGTGCTTTCCGCAACGGCAACTACCAGAAGACCCGCTCGTCCATGAGTACCGCCCATACCATCATTACCATCGTCACGCTGGTGCTCATCGTGGTGGTGCTGGTGTACATGGCCAAATTCTTTGAGATGCTGTAACGTGGAACTGAAGATATTACCCAAGCATATTTCCGACATGATCGCCGCGGGAGAAGTGGTGCAAAGGCCCGCTTCCGTGGTGAAAGAGCTCATGGAAAACGCCGTAGATGCGGGGGCGAACGACATAAAAGTAGTGATAACCGACGCTGGACGCACCTTAATCCAGGTTATCGACAACGGATGCGGCATGACCCCGGACGACGCCGTCCTCTGCTTCGAAAGACACGCCACCAGCAAGCTCTCTTCGGCCGAAGATCTGCACAATATCCTCACTTTCGGCTTCCGCGGAGAGGCCCTGGCCTCCATTGCCGCCGTGGCGGAGGTCACCCTGCGCACCCGCACGGGGGATGCCGAATCCGGCGTGGAAGTGAGTATGGCGGCGTCTGAACACACCGGCACCCGGGAAGTATCCTGCCCGGTGGGCTGCAACTTCAGCGTCCGCAACCTTTTCTATAATATTCCCGCGCGACGGAAGTTCCTGAAATCCGACAGCGTGGAACTCCGGCACATCGTGGAGGAGTTCCAGCGCGTGGCCCTTACCCGGCCGGATATTGCGTTCACCCTCACGCACAATGGACGGGACCTGCACGTGGTGAAGCCCGCCAAGAGCTATAAATTCCGCATCCAGGACCTCCTGGGCACGGCCCTTACCGGCGAACTGATGGATATCCAGGCCGATACGTCCATCGTCTCCCTGCGGGGATATGTGGGAAAGCCGGAATCGGCCCGCAAGACGCTGGGGAACCAGTTTTTCTTCGTGAACGGGCGCTATTTCCGCAGTCCTTACCTGCATAAAGCCGTGATGAAGGCCTATGAGAACCTGATTCCCGACGGCGCTACGCCTTCCTATTTCATCTATCTGGACGTGGATCCCGCCACGGTGGACGTGAACATCCACCCCACCAAGACCGAAATCAAATTCGAGGAGGACCAGCTCCTGTTCCAGGCCCTGTTCGCCTCGGTGAAGGAAGCAATGGGAAGGGGCAGCGTGGCCGGAGCCATCGACTTCGACAATCCGGAAGCCCGGGAAATGCCCGTTGTGGGCCCTCGCTTCGAGGAATACCGGCCCTCCACCATCCCGGCCACTGATGTGGACTGGAACTATAATCCTTTCGACGAGCAGCCTTTCGACGAGCATCCCTTTGAGGAAAGAACGGCCCGCTATGTGGACAAAAGCCCCAGCTACGGGGTGCTGTTCGAGGAGCGGACGCTGCCTTCGGCCCAAATCTTGATCGTGCAGGGGCGGTACATCCTGACCCAGAGCGCTTCCGGGCTCATGATCGTGCATGTGCGGCGGGCGCGGGAAAGGCTGCTGTACGACCGCTTCCTGAAGGCCCTTACGGACCAGGCCCACGTGTCGCAGGCCGCCCTCTTCCCCGTGCAGGTGAACGTGGGCGTGGAAGGCCGGCTGCTGTTTGACGAACATGCGGACCTGCTGCGCCGGCTGGGCTTCGACATTACCCCCTTCGGCAACGACACCGTGGTGGTGAACGGCGTTCCGGAAGGCTATGCCGCCGAAGCCGGCAAGGTGGAGACCCTGGTGGGGGACCTGCAACTGATCCTGGCCGAAGACCATACCGCCCTGCCCGGCGTGATGGAACAGGCCCTGGCCCAGAAATTTGCCGTCCTGGGAGCTTCCGGCGCCAGCCGCCTGAGCTCACCCCAGGAGGCCCAGCGCCTGGTGGACAGCCTCCTCCAGTGCGAAAACCCTGAATTTACCGCTGCCGGACGGCGCATTTTGTCCATCGTCCCGGCAGATGAACTTGAAAAAAGATTTTAATGGCAACATCCCGTTTTTTGGACAATATTCCGGTTGTAACGCGCAACCTCCTGTTCCTGAACATCATCATGTTCGTGGCTACGTGTATCAACCCCGTCTTCATGAAGGAGACGTTCTCCATGGCCTTCCCCCTGGCCACCCGTTTCCGCTGGTGGCAGCCCCTCACCCACATGTTCATGCACGATGGCTTCATGCACATCTTCTTCAACATGTACACGCTGGTGATGTTCGGCATGATCGTGGAACGGGCCCTGGGCACAAAAAAATTCATCTGGTTCTACCTGATTACCGGTTTCGGCGCAGTGCTCCTGCACACCGGCGTGGAGTTCCTGCAGGTGCAGTCCCTGTTGAAACAATACCCGGGCGTTGAGCCGCAGCTGATTTACAACAGCATTCCCGGCGTGCTGGGTGCCTCCGGAGCCGTTTACGGCGTCCTGGTGGCATTTGCGATGCTGTATCCCCAGGCCCGACTCACCCTGATCTTCCCGCCCGTCACGCTGGATGCCAAGTGGTGGGTGATCATCTTCGTGGGCATTGAGCTGGTCACGGGTATTACCGGGACCCAGATGGGTATTGCTCATTTCGCACACCTGGGCGGCGCGCTGTTCGGCTTCCTCCTGATCCGCTACTGGCAACGCAAGCAGATGATTTATTAGGGGATGGCGAAGAAAAAGGCAGAGAAGAAAAAGCGGCACTGGCTGTCGCGCCTGTCCTTCGGCAGTGTCTCGATGATACTGGCGGGGCTGCTGGCGCTTAGCTATGTGTCCGTTTTCATCGACCCGGCCAAGGCCTGGTTCTTCACCTTTTTCGGCCTGCTGTATCCCCTGTCGTTCGTGGCGACGCTGTTGCTGTTTATCTGGGCCCTGATTCGCCGCTCACGGATGCGGGGGCTGCTGCTGGTAGCGCTGCTCCCCTCTTTCTTCCTGGCCGGCCGCTACATCCAGTTCAGCCGCCCCGATGCAGAAAAAGAACCTACGCTGAAGGTGGTTTCCTACAACGTGGGACGCTTCAAACAGGGGCCCAAGGACTGCGAACGGATGGCCTTGGCCGACACCATCAGCCAATGGCTGCTGGGAACCGGGGCCGATATCATTTGCCTGCAGGAGTTTTACCTGCCGGCCAATGTGGATATCGACCGCTGGCTGCACCGGCATTTTCCGGGCTATGACGCTGAGTATTATGTGTTTATCGGGAAGAAAGGAAATAGCGGAAACGTCACGCTGAGTCGCCGCCCCGTCCTGGGGAAAGGCCGCAACGCCTTTGAGAAATCCACCAACCTGGCCCTCTGGACCGACGTGCAGCTGGACAGTTCTACCGTACGCATCTATAATTGCCACTTCGAGAGTTACAATATTTCGCTGTCGGGTCTGATTACCCGGAACGGCGCCGTGGAAGAGACGGAGCAGAAGATGCGGCGTTCCATCATCGAACGGCCCAAACAGGTGGCCGAGGTGTTGCAGGACATGGACAGCGCCCCCGTGCGCTCGCTGGTGGTGGGCGACTTTAACGACACGCCGGCATCGTACACCTACTTCCGCCTGCTCCGGGACCGGAAGGACAGCTTCGTGAAGGCCGGAAAGGGCTTCGGCGCCACCTACCGCGCGCTCTGGCCCCTGCTTCGCATCGACTATATCCTGTATCCCAAGGGCTTACAGGCCGTTTCGTACCGGACGGAACACGTGAAATATTCGGACCACTATCCCATCATTGCCTCTTATTATGAAAGCCGAAGAGATCTTCAGTGAGGCCCTGCGCACCCTGCGGGAGGGCGGCATCATCCTATATCCCACCGATACCGTATGGGGCATCGGCTGCGACGCCACCAACCCCGAAGCCGTAGCCAAGGTCTTTGCCATCAAACAGCGGGACGATGCCAAGTCGCTGGTTCTACTGGCCAGTGATCTGGATATGGTGGCCCGGTACGTGAAGGAGGTCCCTTCCATCGCCATCGACCTGGTGGAGGTGAATGATGCGCCCATGACCATTATCTATCCGGAAGCCGTCTGCGGCGAGGCCGGAAAGCCCGGGGACCGCTGGCACCTGGCATGGAATGCCGTTGCCACCGATGGAACGGTGGGGATCCGCATTCCCCTGATGGACTGGTGTAAGAACCTGGTTTTCAAGCTGGGACGTCCCATTGTCAGCACTTCGGCCAATTTCTCCGGCGAGCCCACGCCCCAGCGTTTTTCCGACATTCCGCAGGAACTGAAAGACGCGATGGATTTCGTGGTTCCCCCGTCCGTGGACACCCAGTCCACCGGCCGTGCTTCCCAGATTCTGAAGGTGGGACTGCGTGGGGAAATCGAGATTATCCGGAAATAGCCTTAGCCTCTCAGCGCCCGCATCGCGTTCAGGACGGCCAGGACGGTAACGCCCACGTCGGCAAAGACGGCCATCCACATCGTGGCCAGGCCCAGAACGGCCAGCAGCAGCACCAGCACTTTGATTCCGATGGCCAGCGCGATGTTTTCGCGAGCGATGCGAAGCGTCCGGCGGGCAATCTGCACGGCGGCGGCAATTTTGGACGGTTTGTCGTCCATCAGCACCACGTCGGCAGCTTCAATGGCAGCATCGCTGCCCAGGGCGCCCATCGCGATGCCCACATCGGCCCGGGTCAGGACCGGAGCGTCGTTAATGCCGTCCCCGACGAAAGCCAAAGTCCCTTCCTGCAGGAGTTTCTCCACTTCGGCCACCTTGTCGGCGGGCAGTAATTGGGCGTGGAACTCGTCCACTTGGAGGGTCGATGCTACCGCAGCGGCCACGCTTTCCTGATCGCCGGTGAGCATCACGGTCTTGGCTACGCCGGCAGCTTTCAGGGCCTGGATAGCCTCGGCGGCATCGGCCTTGATGCGGTCGCTGATGACGATATGGCCGGCATATTCCCCGTCGATGGCCACGTGGATAATGGTCCCGCTGTGGTGGCAGGGATGCCAGGCGGCGCCCAGGCGGTCCATCAGTTTGCTGTTGCCCACGGCCACCTTTTTCCCGTTCACCGTGGCCGTGACGCCGTGACCGGCAGTTTCCTGCACATCGGTGATGCTGCAGCTGTCCTGTTCGTCGGGATAGGCGTTTCGCAGCGCCATGGCAATGGGATGCGTGGAATGCCGCTCCACGTGAGCCGCCAGGTGCAGCAGTTCGTGCTGATCAATGACTTCCGGGTGTACGGCCGTCACCTCAAAAACACCTTCGGTCAGGGTACCGGTCTTGTCAAATACGACTGTCTGCAGCTGGGCCAGCTTATCCATCAGGTTGGAGCCCTTGATCAGGATGCCCTTTTTGGAAGCGCCGCCCAGTCCGCCGAAGAAGGTCAGCGGCACGGAGATCACCAGGGCGCAGGGACAGGATACCACCAGGAACAACAGGCCGCGGTAAATCCAAGTGGCCCATTCGCCGGTAATCAGGCTGGGGACGATGGCCACCAGCACGGCCAGCGCCACCACGATGGGCGTATAGACCCTGGCGAAACGGGTGATGAAGCTTTCGCTGCGGGACTTGCTGGCGGCGGCGTTTTCCACCAGGTCCAGGATCTTGGCGGCGGTGGATTCACCGAAGTCCTTGGTGGTCTTCACCTTCAGGACACCCTGCCCGTTCACACAACCGGAGAGGATTTCATCGCCCTCGCGGATGCTTCTGGGCACGCTTTCGCCAGTCAGCGCCACGGTATCCAGGCTGGAACTGCCCTCCAGGACAACGCCATCCAGCGGCACCTTCTCTCCGGGCTGGATCAGGATGGTCTCGCCGGGGAGGACTTGCTCCGGATGCACCGTCTGCCACTGCCCGTCACGTTCCACGTGGGCGGTATCGGGGCGGATGTCCACAAGGTGGGCGATGCTTTTGCGGCTGCGGCCTTCGGCCATCTCCTCGAAGAGCTCGCCCACCTGGAAGAAGAGCATTACGAACACAGCCTCGGGGAACTGCGTTTCGGCCCCCGGCATAAAACCGATGCCCAGAGCGCCCAGGGTGGCGACGCTCATCAGGAAGTCTTCGCTCAGGGCTTCGCCGTGCAGGAGGCCTTCAGCGGCTTCTTTCAGCGTGTCCCAGCCCACGACCAGATAGGGCACCAAAAACAGCAGCAGATACTGCCATGTGGCCCAGTCCGTCTTTTTCTCGATGACCACGGCCACGGCCAGCAGGACGACCGCCACAATGATTTTCACCAGGCGGCCATGCCCCTCTTCCTCCTCGTGGTGATGGTGGTGATGCTCATGTTCATGATGGTGTTCATGATGATGCTCATGGCAGTGCTCGCAGGCCTCTTCGTGCCCGTGATGATGGTGGTGTTTATGTTCGTTTTCCATACTGTCGGATTGTTAACTGTTGCAAAGGTACGGCGCCTTTGCCGCAACCGGGTTGCAAATGCAATGGAAAAAAACGCTACCTTTGTGCCGATGGAACTGTTTTATGCATACGAAGTGGACGGGCAGGAGTGCCGGCTGGACGCTGAGGAAAGCGCGCATTGCGTGCGCGTGCTGCGGCACCGAAGCGGCGACACCCTCTACGTCATTGACGGAGAAGGCACGCTGTACACCTGCCGCCTCACTGACAATAACCCCAAGGGCGCGCAGGCGCAAATCATTGAGAAACAAGAGGGTTGGGGCGCGCACCCCTATCACCTGACCATTGGCTGCTGCCCTACCAAGAACAACGACCGCTTTGAATGGTTCGTGGAAAAAGCCACGGAACTGGGGGTCGATGTGATGGTGCCCCTCGTCGGGGACCGTTCCGAACGGAAGGTCTATAAGACCGAACGGGCGCAGCGCATTGCCTTATCGGCCACCAAGCAGTCCCTGAAAGCCCGGATTCCGGAAATCCGGGAGGCGCAGTCCGTCCGCTCCTTCGTACAGGAGGTGCCCGCCAACGCGGAGGAAAGCCTGCGGCTGATTGCCTACTGCTTCGAAGGCGAAACGCCCCGCACCAGCATCAAGGCGGCGCTGGAAGGCTTTGCGGCGGCCGTAACGGCTGTGGAGGCCGTGTATCTGCATTATATGAAATGAGATTCTCTCGGCCCTTCGGGCCTCGGAATGACAGGGACTAGCCTTGTACAACCGAGAGCGTGGCGATGGAGATGCGCACTTTGGAGTCCAGGGCGGCGCGGAGCGCCAGGTAGCAGGACAGCAGCGTGGCGCCGGTGGTAAAGGTATCATCTACCAGCAGCAGATGCCCTCCGGAGCACGGCTTCCGCACCCGGAAGGCGCTTTGCACGTTCCGCAGGCGGGATTCGGCATCCAGGCGCGTCTGGCTACGGGTGCGGCGGGCGCGGGAGAGGATATCGGTCCGGAGGGCGGCCCCCAATTCCCGGGCCAGGGCGGCGGCGATGACTTCGGCCTGGTTGTAACCGCGGCGATATTTCCGCCACCAGAAAAGCGGCACCGGCACCACCGTATCCACATCCTGAAAGGCCGGGGAGGAAGCCAGATACCGGCCCAGACAGCTGGCGAAAGCACGCCCTGCCTGCAGATTCCCGCCATACTTCAAAGCTTTGGGAATCCCTTTGTAGGGGTTTTCGTGATGATAAAAAAGCAAGGCAGCAGCCGGGACGTAGGGAAGCATCTGCCCCTCAGGGCGAAAACGCTCCAGCAGGGCATTGAACTGGTCGGCCATCGGATTGTGCCGACGTTCCCAATAATAGGTAAACGGAAGGTCCGCCGCGCAGTAAATGCACAGATGTGCCTCCCGGGCTCCCAGTTTCCGGCCGCATACCAGACAGCTCCGCGGCAGCAACAAATCCCCCAACTCCCGTCTCATCGCCACAAAGGTCTGGTAAAAAGGCGTTTAGCAGTACATACCTCCGTTTACGGCGATCACTTGACCGGTCACATAGGAGGACAGGTCGGAAGCCAGGTACAGGGCCGTGTTGGCGATTTCCTCCACGGTAGCACCGCGCTTGAGCGGAATCAGTTTGATGAATTCGTCCTTCACGGCCTGGGGCAGGACTTCGGTCATTTCGGTAATCACATAGCCCGGGGCGATGGCATTGGCGCGGATGCCGCGGGGACCCATCTCCTTGGCCACGGACTTAGCCATGGCAATGAGGCCGGCCTTGGAGGCGGAGTAGTTCACCTGGCCGGGATTTCCGGTCTGGCCGGCGATGGAGGCCATATTGATGATGCTGCCACCCTTCTGCCGGGCCATCACGGGCACCACGGCATGAAGGAAGTTGAAGGCCGATTTCATGTTCACCGCAATGACGGCATCCCATTGGCCTTCGCTCATGCGCATGACCAGGCCGTCTTTGGTGATGCCGGCGTTGTTCACCAGGACATCGATCCGGCCAAACTCCTTCACAATCTCTTCCACCACCGTTTGGGTCTCTTCAAAATTGGCCGCATTGGAGGCATAGGCCTTCACTTTGTGGCCGAAAGCCGCAATTTCGCGGACCGTTTCTTCGGCGGCTTCATTGATCACCAGGTCGGTGAAAGCGACGTCGGCCCCTTCGGCCGCAAATTTCAGCGCAATCGCCTTGCCGATTCCGCGGGCCGCTCCGGTAATGAGGGCTACTTTTCCTTCTAATAGATTCATATACAGATATTTTTATTGTCGGATCGATGCTTTCTCTTCCACTTTGTGGACCAGGGTGATGAGCAGGGAGCCCAGCACGCCGGCACAGAGCGAGCCCATGAGGACGGCGATCTTACCGGCATCCCTGAGGTGCTGGGTAATGGCCGGGTCGATGTCAGGGCCCGCAAAGGACAGGGTGTCCACGAAGATGGACATCGTGAAGCCGATACCGCCCAGGCAGGCCACGGCAAAGAGCATGGGCCAGGTGGATTTGGCCGGCATGGCCCCCACCTTGCACTTGATAGCAATCCAGGAGGCGGCGGTGATGCCCAGGGGTTTTCCCAGCAGCAGGCCCAGGAAAATACCGAGCCCCACGCTGCCCAGCACCGGATCGATGGCCTTAAACACATTGAAATAAGACACATCCGTGATTTCCACGCCGGCATTGGCCAGGGCGAAGACCGGCATGATGGCGAAGTTCACGATGGGGTTCAGCTTGTGCTCCAGGCGGTAGGACAGCGGGATGGTCTTCTTGGTCAGGCCATACATGTGGCGCAGATAATGCCGCTGGGGGCCATTGGGGAAAGGTTCTTCCGCCTGGATGCTTTCAGACGACACCAGGCTTTCCCACAGGATGCGGCTGCGCCGGTGGAACTTGGCCTTGTTGTAGCGGGCCTCCATCGGGATCAGCATCGCCATCACCACACCCGTCATCGTGGCATGGATACCACTATAATAGAAGAGGAACCACACGATGATGGTGGGGATGAAATAATAGACCGGACGTTTTTCGCCCAGGCGCTTCATCAGGGCCACGAACAGGATCACCAGCACGGCTATACCCAGCAGCGGGAGATTGATTTGCCCGCCGTAGAAGAGGGCCACCACCAGGATGGCAATGAGGTCGTCGGCAATGGCCAGGGCCGTCAGGAACACCTTCAGGGAGACGGGGACCTTGTCGCCCAGGATGGACAGGATGCCCACCGCAAAGGCGATGTCCGTAGCCGTGGGAATGCCCCAGCCGGAAGCCGCCAGCGTACCATGGTTCACGAAGGCGAAAATGGCCGCCGGCAAGGCCACGCCACCGAAGGCGGCAATGACCGGAAGGATGGCTTTCTTGAAGGAAGAAAGCTCCCCGCAGACCACCTCACGCTTGATTTCCAGGCCCACGGTAAAGAAGAAGATCACCATCAGGATGTCATTGATGAACTTCTCCATCGTCATCCCGTGCGGGAAGAACCAGTCAATCATGCCATCCGGCGATGCCACATGGATGGTGAGTTCTGTATGCAGGAAATTGTGGTAGATGTCCTTGGTAAAAGGCAGGTTGGCCAAGAGCATGGCCACTACCACACAGGCCAGCAGGATAACGCCGTTGGCCCAGGGTTGTTTTCTGAAACTGTCCTGGGAAACCCGGAAGTTCCGCACTTCCTTGTTCCACCAGTGAATGGGAATAAGTGCCATAATCTATTCTCCGTAAAGATATTGATGCTGTTCCGGGGTCAGAACATCGATGCTGACGCCCCAGTCGGCCAGTTTTCGGAGGGCGACTTCACGGTCGATTTCGGCGGGAACGTTGTTGAGCAGCGTGCCGATGCTGCCGCGATGGTCGGCCAGGTAACGGGCGCTGAGCGCCTGGATGGCGAAGGACATATCCATGATTTCGGCGGGGTGTCCGTCGCCGGCGGCCAGGTTCACCAGACGGCCTTCAGCAATCACATACACCCTGCGGCCGTTTTCCAGGGTATAGGCCTCGATGTTATTGCGCGCAGGACAGTGGCTTACCGCCATCGCCTTGAGCTTGGCCACGGCCACCTCCACGTCGAAATGGCCGGCGTTGCAGCAGATGGCGCCGTCCTTCATGCAGAGGAAATCTTCCGGGCCGATGACATCGGCACAGCCCGTCACGGTGACGAAGAAATCCCCCTGGGAAGCGGCCTGACGCATGGGCATCACCTTGAAGCCGTCCATCACGGCCTCCATCGCCTTCACGGGATCCACTTCCGTGACGATGACCTCGGCCCCCAGGCCCTTGGCCCGCATGGCCACGCCCTTGCCGCACCAGCCGTATCCGGCCACCACCACGTTCTTGCCGGCCACGATCAGGTTGGTGGTACGGTTGATGCCGTCCCACACGCTCTGGCCCGTGCCGTAGCGGTTGTCGAACAGGTGCTTGCAGTCGGCGTCGTTCACCAGCATCATGGGGAATTTCAGTTCCCCGGCAGCTGCCATCGCCTTCAGGCGCAGGATGCCGGTGGTAGTTTCCTCGCAGCCGCCGATCACACCCGGCAGCAGCTCCGGAAACTCCCGGTGCAGGGTGGTGACCAGGTCTCCCCCATCGTCGATAATGATATTGGGGCCGACTTCCAGCACGCGGCGGATGTCGGCGAAATACTCCGCTTCCGTACAGCCGTGGATGGCGAAGACGTTCAGGCCTTCGTGCACCAGGGCGGCGGCTACGTCGTCCTGCGTACTCAGGGGGTTGGAACCGGTGATGTACATATCGGCCCCGCCGGCGGCCAGCACCTCGCACAGGTGGGCGGTCTTGGCCTCCAGATGCACGCTCAGGGCCACTTTCAGGCCTTTGAAGGGCTGCGTTTTCTCAAAATCCTGCTGAATTCCGTCCAGCAGGGGCATATGGCTGCGGACCCAGCTCAGCTTGAGTTCGCCGCTTTCCCACAGCTTGATATCTTTGATGTGACTGGTCATAGCGATGCTTATTTGGCCATGGCGGCTTCCACGCCGTCCGGGGCGATGGGCAGGCGGCCGTGACCCAGGCGGCGGGCGCCATCGGCTGTAATCAGGACATCATCCTCCAGACGGATACCGCCGAAGTCGTAATAGCTTTCCAGCTTGGCGTAGTTCACGAAATCCTTGCCCAGGCCTTCCTTCTTGAACTTTTCGATGAGGGCGGGGATAAAGTAGATGCCGGGTTCGTCCGTGATCACATGGCCGGGGCACAGGCGACGGGCCATGCGCAGGGAACCCAGGCCCAGCTGCCTGGCGCGGGTCTGGTCGGGGTCGTAGCCCACCAGATTTTCGCCCAGGTCCTCCATATCGTGCACGTCCAGGCCCATGTTGTGTCCCAGACCGTGGGGTTGGAACAGGCCGGCGATGCCTTCGGCGACCATCTGGTCCAGATCACCGCGGACCAGGTCCAGGGCGGCGAGCCCTTCCAGCATCTTGCGGGCCGTGGCCAGGTGCACCTCGCGGTAGGTGATGCCGGGCTTGCACAAACTGAAAGCCAGTTCGTTGCACTCGTATACAATCTGGTAAATCTCCCGCTGTTTCTGCGTAAACTTGCCCGTGGTGGGATAGGTGCGGGTGAAGTCCGAGGCGTAGTGCTCGTTGCTCTCCACGCCGGCGTCGATGACCATCAGCTTGCCAGGCTCGATCACTTTGTCGTGCAGGTGGTTGTGCAGGGTTTCGCCGTGCTGTGTGAGGATGGTGGGGAAGGAAACGCCCCAGCCCTTAGCCAGCGCCACGCCTTCCATCTTGCCCACGATATCCTGTTCGATGATGCCCGGGACAATGGCATCGCGCGCCACGCTGTGCATCGCAATGCCCAGGTCGCAGGCATGGTCCAGGGCTTCAATTTCAATATCTTCCTTGATAAGGCGCATGGAAACCACCGCCTTGATCAGGGCCTCCGAGGGTTTTGCGCCCGGCAGCAGCTGCCCCAGCTTCAGGGTGTTGAAATAGCGGGAAGGCGGCAGGAAATGCACCGGACGGCCCGACTTCACGGCCAGGGCCACGGCGCTGCCCAGTCCTCCATACGGAGCCGTATGCGCCACGCCGGCGGCATCGGCCTTGGAACGGACGCTGGGCTGGGGACCCATCCAGATGATGTCGTCAATGTCCACATCGTCGGCGAAAAGGGTTTCGCTGCCGGCTTCGATATCCAGGATGGCGGCCATCAGGGGCTCGTCCAGGCCGAAGAAATACAGCCAGGAACTGTCCTGGCGCCATTTATAGCAATTGTCTTTGTACTGGGCCGGAGCCTCGGCGTTTCCGATGAAAAGAATCAGTCCCTGCTGCCCTTGGGCGCGCATTTTTCCCAATAGCGTCTGGCGACGCCTCTGGTAAACTTCTTTAGAGAACATCTCGTGTCAGATTTTGTTTCTCCAAAGATAATGAATAATTTTGTAGTATGGAAACTTTCGCGAAGTAAGAGATGTACTATCTGGCTACGGTTCTCCCAATGATTGTCTGCCTGGTGTGGACGGTAATCTTTGCCCTGGATTACCGGAAAAACGACCCGGCAAAGCGGATGCTCACCGTTTTCGGCCTGGTATCCACCCTGCTGTACGCCTGCCACTTCGTCCATTTCAACCAGCTGTCCGCTTCGCCGCTCTGGGACAGCCTCTATTTTTTCTGCAACCTGTCGGTCTATCCGCTGTACAATATCTACGTCCACAAGCTCACCCGTACCCAGAAAGCCCCCAATTGGTATTTTCTCCTGTGGTTCATCCCGGCCGCAGTGGTTTGTATCTGGAGCCTGACGGGGACCCGGGGCGGGAACGGGGCCATGATGACTGTCCAATTCCTGTTCCCGATGGTGTCCATCGCCGCCAGCATTGACGCCGCCATCCGGCTGCTGCGCTTCCGGAAAAGCGTGGACAACTACTATTCAAACCCCGAACACAAGCGGCTGGACCCTGTACTGGTGCTCATTATCCTGCAATTCGTCACCACCGTTTTCTCCTTCATCGCCAATCTGCTGGGACGGGATACCTTCCTGAATAAAGACTTGCTGATGGCGCCGGCCCTGTTCTTCTCGGCCCTGCTGTTCGGCATCTTCTATATCGGCAACAGTACCGAGTTCCCGGAAGAGGAGATCCGGAACGATGTGCCGGCCCCTCCGGCTGAAACGCCGCATGGATTCGGCGAAGAGCAGCAGAAGCAGCTCATGGAGAAAATCGAGCGTCAGATGCACGAGAATCAGCTTTTCCGCACCAAGGGACTCACCATCTCGAACCTGGCCGAAGCCGTCGGTTCCAACCGCACGTACGTATCCGTCTGCATCAACCAGCTGGCGGGCTATTCCTTCTCCGATTACGTTAATCAGGCCCGGATCCAATACATCCTGAAACTGATGGAAAACGGAGACACCCGGACCCTTTCCGAGATGGCCGACGAAGCCGGATTCGCGGAACGAACCTCCTTCTACCGAAGCTTTAAAAAGGTGGTAGGGACATCGCCCAGCACCTATCTCGCGCGCTTGTAGGGCATTTTTTACCATTTGCAACATCTTTTTTATCTTCCGCCACCTCGATTCTAACTTTACGCGGAGAGATGTGTTATCTTTGTAATTCAGAAAAACCAACTAAAAATTCTAACAATATGAAAAAAACTATTTTCGCCCTCGCCGCTGCATCTGTCATGATGTTCGCAGCCCAGACCGCCAGCGCTCAGCTCTTCTTCGGTGGCTCCATCGGTTTCACCACCACCAGCGTCACCGCCGGCAACCGCACCGACAACGGTACTTCCTACAAGTTCTCCCCGGAAATCGGTTACCAGATCAATGACAATATCGCTTTCGGCGCTGTGGTCACCATCCAGAGAGGTCTCCCCTATGTGGGCTCCTTCGACACCAACGACCTCAAGGGCTTCGGCACGGCTTATGCCAGCATGCAGGCAGATATGCAGGACATGAACGGCCAGCGTTTCAACGGCTTCCGTATCGCGCCCTACTTCCGCTGGATCTTCCTGGACACCCGTCGCTTCGACCTGTTCCTGGATGCTACCTTCTCCTATGGTTCCCTGTCCCAGAAGGTTCGCGACAACAACAACATCTGGCAGGACAACGGCAAGTACAACCTCCTGGAAATTGCCGCCCGCCCCGGTTTCCGTCTCAAATTCGACGGTGGCCGCTTCTCCATCGTGGGCCGTCTGGGTTCCCTGGGTTATCAGAGCCTGAAACTCGCCGGCCGTACCGACCAGAAGATTTCCCGCTTCGGTCTGGATATGGACACGAACAACCTCATGCTGGGTTTCTGCATCAGCCTGTAAGTCGTTCTTAAGCGCGAAAAGAGGGTTGACCGCAAAGCCAAAAGGCCTCGGTCACTCTCTTTTTTCGTTTCAGTCAGATCGCCTATGAAAAAGCATTTCCTTCTGCTCGCCATTTTCTGCGCCGGACTGTTTGCCTCCTGCGGCAACAACGGAGCGGAAGTGGCCAGACTCAGCGCCCAGGTGGACTCCCTGGTCGCCGTTACCCAGCGCCTGGAGGCCGAGCATTTCGAGATGAGCGAGGCCGTTGAGAACCTGGCCGCCGCCATCGACCAGCTTCGCGCCAAGAAGGCCAGTCAGTCCGCCAGTGCCAACTACGACAGTGCTCCCGCACAGTCCAAGCAGAGCGCCTCTTCGTCCTCATCCTCCTCTTCTTCCAAGCAGGAAGCCAAGTCCTCCAATCAGTCTCAGTCCAAGGCTTCGGCCAGTTCTTCCGGCAGTGCCCCTTCCGGCTATTACATGAAGATTGGCACCAAGCAGGAACTCAAGAGCCTCGGTCTCCTGGACAAGGGCGTCATCAAGAAAGGCGTGGTGAATACGGACGGGCTGAACATGTCCATCTTCAAGTCCGTGAACATCAAGAGCACCAAAGAGCTCAAGATCAACGCCTACAAGCCCAAGCTCCTCACCGACCACCCGAACAAGTCCTACGAAATGAAACTGGACGAAGATTCCGAGGAAGACATTACGTACCTGCGCATCAAAGATCCTGATGCCTTCTGGAGCAAATCCCATTTCCTGATTATCCAAATGTAGTATGAAGACTCTTCATTCCCTTATTATCATCGCCCTGGCCGCGACGCTGGCCTCCTGTGTGAACGGGCAGAGCGCCCGTCAGATTGCCGCCGAACGCGATTCCCTCTTGCTGGTCACCCAGCAGCAGGACGCCCTGCAGGCCGAAGTGGACGAGTATATGGAGACCCTGGTCTCCACCCTGGACAGCATTAAATTGCAGGGAAACATCCTTACGCTGGACCGGGACGAAAACGGAAAGCCCCTCAAGCGCCAGCAGATTATGGAAAACCTGCAGATGATGGGCGACGTCATGGAACGCCAGCGCCAGCGCATCGAAGAACTGGATGCCAAGCTGGTGGAACAGGGCAAGGAAACCAGCCACTATCGTACGCTGGTCAAGCACCTGCGGGAAGAGATTGACGCCAAGAACGCCGAGATTACCCGTATGGAACAGGAACTGAGCAAGAAGAACGCCACCATTTCAGACCTCACTGAGAAGATGGGCTACCTGCAGCAGGATGTCGAAAGCATGTCTTCGCGTGCACGGGAGCAGGAAGAACAGCTGGCCCAGCAGGCCGAAGTACTGGCTCAGCAGGACAAGAAGCTGAACACCGCGCACGTGATTGTCGGCACCAAGAAAGAGCTGAAGAAAGCCGGCCTGATGGGCAAGGGCGTCCTCAAGGGCGGTCAGCTGAATCCCGAGAGCCTGGATATGTCCATCTTTACCGATGTGGATATCCGGAACTTCAAGGAAATCACGCTGCCTTCCTACCGGCCGAAGCTGCTCACCAACCATCCTTCCTCCTCGTATGAGCTGAAGCAGGACGACGAATCCGACGAAGATATTACCTATCTGATCATCAAGGATCCCGCCTCCTTCTGGAGCATGTCCAACTTCCTGGTAGTCCAACTGTAAAAACAAGTACCATTATTATATGAAGAAATTATGCTATCTGGCAGTTGTGGCCCTGGCCGCCATTGCCTGCTCGGGAAACAAGAAACCTGCAGAGCTGTATATCCCCAAGGGAACCGTGGAGTTTGCCGGCAACGCCTTCACCGCTTTCAGCCTGGGCGCTGACGTAAAGCTGTACACCTCCCCCAATCCTGACAACAACAAGGAATGGGTGGTGCAGGCCGTCGTTCCCGTCCGCAAGGAAACCACGTCCAAGATCGATGGGCTGGAAATCAACCTGACTCCGCTGGACGACCACAGCATCCGCGTACGCGACGGCTTTGTGCTCATCGGAGAAGACTTGGAGAACCTGGTTCCCGTTTTCAATTCCGGCAACAACATTGAACGCACCGTGGTGTTCTCGGTTTCCGAGCACGGACGCAAGAAGTACTTCGGGTACAAGGAAGCCAACGACCTGGTGCAGCGCACCAAGGGCGTCCGCATCGACTTTAACACCTATACCCCCGTCAGTGCAGCCGAGCCCGCAAAAGCCGCTGAGAATGAGCCGCTTTCCGTGAATTCCCTGTGCAAGAAGTACGGCGTTTACGGCCTCCTGTCTCAGTACGAAAGCGCCCTGCGCAACGATAACAAGAAGCGCGCAAAGCAGATCGAAGACCAGCTGTGGTCCATCGAGAAGCGCGTCAAGAACGACAGCTCCATCCCCGAGTACATCCGCGACAATTTCGTGGATTACATCGAGGATAAGGAGGACGAGATCGAAGACCGCTACTAGGGCTCCGACCTCCACACAAAAAAAGCGGCTCGCATGATTGCGAACCGCTTTTTCTTATATGCCCAAGGCGCTTAGTTCTCCTCCGGACCGTCCTGGACGACGGGATTGGTGGGGCAGTAGCTTTCGTCGCGGGGATCAAATTCAATCTGGTCGGTGACATCTATCAGCACACTTGTCGGCTCAACCTCATAACCCAGTGCCACGCAGGTAACCAGGGCGCCACGGCCCCTGAGGGCGATGAACATACCGCCGACCCACTCATCGTCGTCGTCTTCCCAGGTGCCGCTGGCAAAGATGGCGGCACCCAACTTGTCGTCGTCCCACTCCACATCGGAAACATCGTCGATGACGATGCCGTCGAAAAGAACACCGTTTTCAAACTTTTCGAAGAGCTCCATCAGCTTGTCTTCGATAAATCCCGTAAGGCCTTTCTCGTACTTATCGGCCAGAAAATCCAGCTCGGCTTCGGAGTAATAAACGACGGAATTCATGCTGAATTCGCCGTCTTCCCCTTTGAAACAGAAAGCGGCGTCATCGGGGAAATTGTCTTCGGTGCCGGAAATTTCGTAAGTAGCAGGGTACGTGACCGTAAAGTCGGCCAGGCGGAGGGTCTTGGTCTTGCCGGTACAACCTGCAAGGATCAGGGCTGCTGCAGCCATTGCAATAAGGATTCGTTTCATATAGCTTGGATTTATTCTGGCCAAAGATAGAAATTATTTTGTTGATATTCAAACGCTTTGCGCCCCCCCTATTCCCACTCGATCGTTGCCGGGGGTTTGGAGGAGATGTCGTACACGACCCGGTTCACGCCGCGTACTTTGCGGATGATTTCGTTGGAAACGTCGCGAAGGAAATCATAGGGGAAGGGGAACCAGTCGGCGGTCATGGCATCGGTGGACACCACGGCGCGAAGGGCAACGGGGTTCTCGTAGGTACGTTCATCGCCCATTACGCCCACGCTCTTGACCGGCAGCAGGATCACGCCGGCCTGCCAGATGGCATCGTACAGATTTGTCGCCATCTCACGCGGGTCAGAAGCGGAGGGAAAGCCCATTCCTGTGCAGTCGTAGGCCCGCAGGCCGCGGATGAAAATATCGTCGGCCTCCCGCAGGACGGCAAGTTTTTCCTCCGTCACCTCGCCGATAATCCGGATAGCCAGCGACGGTCCGGGGAAAGGATGGCGGCTCACCAGCTCTTCCTTGATGCCCAGGGCCCGCCCTACGCGACGCACTTCGTCCTTGAACAGCATGCGCAGGGGCTCTACCACCTTCAGGTTCATCTCCTGCGGAAGGCCCCCCACGTTGTGGTGGCTTTTAATCTTGGAGGCGATACCGGGGATGCCGGCGCTTTCGATGACGTCCGGATATATGGTCCCCTGGGCCAGCCAGCGGGCGTTTTTGATTTGCCGGGCGTAGCGGTCGAAGGTTTCGACAAAGAGGCGGCCGATGGCCTTTCGCTTCGCTTCCGGATCGGTAAGGCCCTTGAGCGCCTGCAGGAAATCCCCGGCAGCATCGGCCCCGATGACATGGAGGCCCATGCCCTGGTAGGAAGCAAGCACATCCTGGAATTCGTTTTTCCGCAGCAGGCCGTTATTCACGAAGATGCAAGTGAGCTGGGGGCCGATGGCTTTGTGCAGCAGCACGGCCGCCACAGTGGAATCCACGCCGCCGGAAAGTCCCAGAATTACCTGCTCGTCGCCAATCTGCTGCCGCAGGGCCTCCACGGTGGTTTCGATGAACGAATCCGGGGTCCAGTCCCCCTGGCAGCCGCAGATGCCCAGGGCAAAATTCTCCAGCATCACGCTGCCTTCCGCGGTATGGAACACCTCCGGATGGAATTGGACGGCGTAGGTGGGTTCATCGGCAAACTGGTAGGCGGCATTCACCACATCGGCGGTGGAGGCAATGACATGGGCGCCTTCCGGCAGCCGGGAGATGGTGTCGGCGTGGGACATCCACACCTGGCTGCGGGCCGATACACCCTTGAGCAGCGGAGAATCGGCCTGGACCACGTCCAGCATGGCACGGCCGTATTCCCGGGAATGGGCAGCCTCCACTTTTCCGCCGCCCTTTTGGGCCAGGTACTGGGCTCCGTAGCAGATTCCCAGGAGGGGGATGCGTCCCCGGAAGAGGCTTAGATCCACCTGCGGGGCATTGGCATCCCGCACGCTGCAGGGACTGCCGGACAGGATGACACCCCGCACGGACGCATCCAGGGCCGGGACCTTATGATAAGGGTATATTTCGCAATAAACATTCAGCTCCCGCAGACGCCGCCCGATCAACTGCGTCACCTGGGAGCCGAAATCGAGGATGAGAATCTTATCCATGATAATTGGGGGCCGATTTGGTAATTTCGACGTCATGCGGGTGATTTTCGCGGACGGTGGCGGCGCTGATGCGGACGAAGCGGGCGCTGCGAAGGGCCCTCAGGTCCGGGGCGCCGCAGTAGCCCATCCCGGAACGGAGGCCGCCCTCCAGCTGGTACAGCACATCGGCCACAGGGCCTTTGCAGGCCACACGGGCCGCCACGCCTTCCGGAACCAGTTTCTTGGTGGTTTTCTGGAAGTAGCGATCCGCACTGCCGGCCCGCATCGCATCGATGGAGCCCATGCCGCGATAGCTTTTCATAGCCACGCCGTTCACCTCCTCCACCTCGCCGGGGGCTTCGTCGGTACCGGCGAACATGGAGCCGCACATGACGCAATGGGCACCGGCCGCCAGCGCCTTGACCACGTCACCGGAGTAGCGCAGGCCGCCGTCGGCAATTACGGGGACTTCGTCGCCCGCCACGGCCGCCACTTCCGCAATGGCCGTGAGCTGCGGCATTCCCACGCCAGCCACGATGCGGGTGGTACAGATGGATCCCGGGCCGATCCCGACCTTAAGGCCGTCGGCACCCGCCGCCATCAAATCCTTCGCCGCCTGGGCCGTCGCGATGTTTCCCGCCACCACGTCCAGTTTCGGGAAAGCGGCCTTGATGGCCTTCAACGCTTCGATAATGCCTTTGGAATGTCCGTGGGCCGAATCCAGTACCACGGCATCCACCCCGGCCTGAACCAGGGCGGCCACGCGCTCCAGGACATCCGGCGTGGCACCGATCCCGGCGGCTACGGGCAGGCCTTCGGCCTTAACCAGGGCCACCTGGGCCGCCTGCTGCGCGGCGCTCATATTCTTATGAATCACGCCCAGGGCACCGGCACGGGCCATCGCCATGGCCATCGGGGCTTCGGTCACGGTGTCCATGGCGGCGGACACGAAGGGAAGCGACAGCGGGATGTGCCGCGAAAAACGGCCGGCGATGGTTACCTCACGGGGAAGCACTTCCGAATAGGCGGGACAAAGGAGCACGTCATCGAACGTGATTCCTTCCATAAAAATGCGGTCTGACAAAGCCATATGCTATACTTTTAAACAATAATCCTTATCTTTGCATCCATATGAGGAAGCTGATAACCCTATTCGCCCTGGCGTGCTGCGGGCTTTGGGCTGCCGCGCAGACCCGGACCTACGCCGACAATGCCGCCAATACCTTCATCTTCGGCCTGGACAATTACTTCTTCGGGGCCTCAGGCTCGCTGCAATTCCAATCAGGCGGGCAGGACTTCGAAGCCTCCATCGACCAGGGGACGGTGTCCGTGAATGCGTCCGTCCTTTCGGCCGGCCATGACGATACCGTTGTGGGCATCCACGACTTCACCGGCAACCGGGAAGCGGAACTGGTGGTGGCCCGCCGGACGGAGGAGGGCGTAAGCGCCACCGTCTATGCCCTGAACGGCCATACCTGGACGCAGCTGGAACAGATGCAGGTGAGCGGTGCGCAGGAAATCCGCGTCTTCCGCCAGGTGCTGTCCATCCGCAGCGGGGATGTCCTGCATTCCTGGACCTGGCATGACAAGCAGTTCGACTACAAGCGCTCGCGCTAGCCTTCCGTCACATGTATCATGGACCGTACCGGGGCGATATCTTCCAGACGGGAGCGCCCGGGAAGGTCGTCAATTTCGACCAGGAACACAAATTCCTTCACCTTTACCCCATAGGTCTTTCCGTCGATGGTCACTTTCTGCGCGTTCAGGCCCTGAGCCAGGCCGCGGGCGGTGCCGCCGGTAGCCAGGATGTCGTCGAAGAAAGTCAGCTCAATGGTGTCGCCGGTGGGCTGGCTGGCCGCCAGGTCCGAAAGCCGGAAGTACACATGGTCCGGGCCGTATTCCTTCATGACTTCCACCTGCACCAGATCTCCCTTGGAGAAGGGCAGTTTCCCTTTTTTGCGCAGTGGAATCACGTTCTGGATTGCGTTGTTCCCATACAGCATCGGGGCGGCGAACAGGAAACCGCGGGCTTCGGGGGAAGCCACGTTGGGCGCGGTGCACAGGGCCAGCAGGTCATTCACTAGGTTCTGGAACAGCTGTTTGTCCTGCAGGAAAGGGATGATGTCCACGAAGTTCACACCCTTGATGGGAAAGTCGGGATAAAACTTGATGTAAGGTCTGTAATCCATATTATTCTACTGAGTTCATGTCTATCAGGTTGTTCAGGATGGCATAGACCGTGAGGCCGGCCACCGTTTTGATGCCGGTCTTGCGGGTAATGTTCTTTCGGTGGGTAATCACCGTATAGATGGAGATGTTGAACCGGTCGGCAATCTCCTTGTTCAGCATCCCCTTGGCCACGCACACCAGGATTTCCTTTTCCCGGGGACTCAGGTCGTCCGTTTCGGTCTTGTCCAGCGCCATCTTTTCCTCCAGCTGCTTGGCGGCGGGAATCAGCACATCGTCTTCGATGAACGTGTGCTTTTTCAGGTCCATTTCCAGCGCATCCAGGCTGCCCAGCACATGATTCACGTCTTCGTGCCGGCATTCCTGCGGAAGGGACATGGTAATCAGGTTCTTCAGGTCCGCCAACTTTTCCTCCACGTTGGAATGGTTCTGCTCGTACTCGCCGATGGTGTACTGCGGTCCGCGCTGCCCACTGAGCATCGCCTCGATATAGGGGAACGCGATGTCCTCCTCGTAGGAGAAGTGGTTGATAAGCTCTTCTTTGTAGTCGGAAAAGAATTTCCAGAGGGTCTGGCGCTGATGCTGGGTACAGGGTTCCGTCATCCGCTCCAGGCTGGTGGCCAGGTTGGGGACCATCACGTCCAGATAGTAGCGATGGCTTTTCCTGAGGAAGTTCAGGATATCCTGCAGACGGTCTTTTTCGATGCTAAGCTCGGCCATTGGTGCGAAAGTACTTACAAAGATATGCATTTTTTGAAAAACTGAGCGTATCTTTGTGCCGAAATCCATGAAGCCCTCCCTGCATATCGAAGTCCCCGGCGGCGCCGACCGCATCCTGCTGCACGCCTGTTGCGCGCCGTGCTCCAGCGCCATCGTGGAATGCCTGATGGAGCGGGGCATCCAGCCCGTCATCTTCTATTCCAACGCCAATATCTATCCGCTGGAGGAGTATCAGCACCGCCTGAATGAATGCATCCGTTATGCGCAGAAATGGGGCATCGAGATTGTGGACGATGTCTATGACCACGCGGCCTGGGGCGCCTGTGCCACAGGGCTGGAAAACGAACCCGAAAGAGGTAGCCGCTGCCTGGCCTGCTTCAAATTCAGGCTGCTGCGGGCCGCGCAGTATGCGGCAGCGAACGGCTTTTCCGTCCTTTCAACCACCCTGGCTTCGTCCCGATGGAAAAGCCTGGAACAGGTGGATGCGGCCGGATACTGGGCCTGTTCCCAGGTGGAAGGGGTGAGCTGGTGGGCCCAGAACTGGCGGAAAGGCGGTCTCCAGGAGCGCCGCAACGCCATTATTCGCGAGGAGAACTTCTACAACCAGCGCTACTGCGGCTGCGAGTTTTCCTTGGGAAAAGTTGCTTTTCGAGAAAAAACGCAGTAATTTTGCGCCACTTATTAAGACTTTTAACACTTATTAGCTATGAAGAAAGTTTATGCTATCGTTCTCGCCGCAGCCCTGCTGCTTGTGGGAACTCAGGCCTCCGCCCAGCTTCGCTTTGGCGCCGGCTACATGAATGCCGCCGAAAGAACCATCTCCGGAAACACCACCGATAAGGCCGACCTCAACGGTTTCTATGCCGGTTTCCACTACAACCTGAACATTGTCGCCGGTCTGGGCGTCGCCACCGGTCTGTATGCCGACATGCTCTTCAGCGAGCGTGAATCAAGCGTTTGGATGGTCTCCGGTAAAGTCAAGTTCTCCGAACTGGACCTGAACCTCCCCGTCTACCTCAACTACACCTTCCCGCTGAACCGCGACTTCTCCCTCTTCGTGTATGGTGGTCCTACCCTGCAGTACGGTATCTTCCGCAAAGCCAAGGTCACCGTCAGCGCCGGAAGCACCAGCAAATCCGAGACCTCCGATTACTATAAGGATGGGAACAACAAGCCCTTCAATGTGTACCTGGGCGGTGGTGCAGGCTTCCAGGCCGGCAACATCCAGGTGATCCTGGGCTACGACCACTCCATGATCAACATGCTGGAATCTGACAACGTCAAGCAGAATCGTTCCCAGATCAAGATCGGCGTCGGTTTCGCCTTCTAAAAAAAAATACCCATTAATGGGGATTGACTGAATGGAAGTTCCGGTTGTACCTTTGCAGCCGGAACTTTTCGTAATGAGACTCTCTGATCTGGAAACGGGCGAAAAGGCGGTCGTCGTGCGCGTTCACGGCCACGGCAGCTTCCGCAAACGCCTGATCGAAATGGGCTTTATCAAGGGTAAAGCCGTCCGGGTGGTGCTGAATGCGCCGCTCCGGGATCCCATAGAGTACGAAATCATCGGCTATAAAGTGTCGCTGCGCCGGGACGAAGCCCGCACCATCGAGGTGGTCACCGAGAAGGAAGCCCGCGAGGCCCTGCTCACCGACGAGCACCTCCAGGCCCTGCCCGGGGACATGGAGGAGACCGAACTCCTGAACCAGGCCCTGGCCCACGTGGCCGAGGAGCGCCATCACAACATCCGGGTGGCCCTGGTGGGAAACCCCAATTGCGGCAAAACCTCCCTGTTCAACATCGCTTCCGGCAGCCACGAGCACGTGGGCAACTATTCCGGCGTAACGGTGGATGCCAAGGAGGGCCATTTTCATTTCAACGGCTACGACATCACCCTGGTGGACCTGCCGGGCACCTATTCCCTGAGCGCCTACTCCCCCGAGGAACTGTACGTGCGGAAAAACCTGCTGGACGCCATGCCGGACGTGGTGGTGAACGTGGTCGATGCCTCCAACATCGAACGCAACCTGTACCTGACCACCCAGCTCATCGACATGAACCTGAGGACCGTGATGGCCCTGAATATGTACGACGAACTGGAAAACAAGGGGGACAAACTGGACGTGCAGCAGCTGGGCTACCTGCTGGGCATGCCGGTCTGCCCCACCGTCAGCCGCGACGGGCGCGGGATTCCGGAACTGTTCCAGACCGTCATCAAGGTCTATGAAAACGCCGATCCCCGCCTGGCCCGCCACATCCACATCAACCACGGGAAGGAGATCGAGCGCAGCATCAAGCACGTGCAGCCGTACATCGCCCATAACGAGGCGCTGAAGTCCCAGTACTCCACCCGCTACCTGACCATCAAGTACCTGGAGGGGGACAAGGAAGTGGAGGCGCTGCTCTCTGGGATGCCCAATATCCAGGATATCGCCGATGCCCGTGCCGACGAGCAACAGCGCATCCGGAACCTGATGGACACCAATCCCGAAAGCGCCATCGTGGATGCCAAATACGCCTTCATCCAGGGCGCCCTGGCCGAAACCTACGAACAATACCAGGAAGAACGGCCCCGGCGCACCCTCACCGATAAAATCGACGCCATCGTCACCAACCAGTGGCTCGCATTCCCTGTTTTTATCTTTTTGTTGTGGTTTATCTTCTGGGCGACCTTTACCATCGGCCAGTATCCGATGGATTGGATTGACGCTGCGGTCAACTGGTTTGGTGACAAGGTGGGGGGATGGATGCCCGACGGCTGGTTCAAAGACCTGCTGGTGGACGGGGTCATCGCCGGTGTGGGCAGCGTGCTGGTATTCCTGCCCAACATCCTGATTCTGTACTTTTTCATCTCCATCATGGAGGACAGCGGCTATATGGCCCGGGCTGCCTTCATCGTGGACAAGCTGATGCACCGGATCGGGCTGCACGGAAAGAGTTTCATCCCCATGGTGATGGGCTTTGGCTGCAATGTGCCGGCCATCATGGCCACCCGCAGCATCGAAAGCCGGAAATCCCGGCTGGTCACCATCGCCATCATTCCCTTCATGTCCTGTGCGGGACGCCTCCCCATCTTCGTGCTCTTCGCCGGGGCCTTCTTCCCCGAAAACCCGGCTACGGCGCTCCTGGGCATCTATCTGCTGGGAATCGTGCTGGCCATCCTGAGCGCACTGGTGATCGGCCGCTTTGTCAAGGACGACGACCTGCCCTTCGTGATGGAACTGCCCCCGTACCGCGTCCCCACTGCCAAGGCCATCGGCCGGCACACCTGGGAAAAGGGCCGGCAGTACCTGGAAAAGATGGCCACCACCATCCTCATCTTCTCCGTGCTCATCTGGTTCATGGGCTACTTCCCGCGGAATGAAGGCGCCACGGAGGCCTACCAACAGGAGCACTCGATGATCGGGACCATCGGCAAGGCCGTGGAACCCGCCATGGAGCCGATGGGCTTCAACTGGAAGATGGACGTGGGCCTTTTGACCGGCATCGGCGCCAAGGAACTGGTGATTAGCTCGCTGGGCGTAATGTATGCGCAGGAAGGAGCCGTTTCCGGAGCCGATGAAGGAGACACTGCCCTGCAGGCCGCTCTCAAGGCCGATATCTCCATTGCCGCAGCCCTGGCCTACATGGTCTTCGTCCTGCTCTATTTCCCTTGCATCGCCACCTTCGTAGCCATTAAAAACGAAACAGGAAAATGGCGCTGGGCCATTCTCCTGTGTCTGTACACCATTGCGGTGGCGTGGATCTGTGCCTTTGCCGCCTACCGCATCGGGCTATTCCTCTGGCCGATGGGCTAATCCCCCGTTTCACCGTACAGAAAACTGCCCGGGAGCGGGCGCCCGTTATAGCAGGAGGCCATGGATTCTCCATAGGCTCCGGCACTGCGAATAGCCAACAGGTCACCGCGCCTGCACTCGTCCAGGCTTACGCCTTTTGCAAAGACGTCGGAACTTTCGCATACGGGTCCGACGACATCATACAGCCGTTCCGGCAAGTCCGAGCTAAGGTTCTCGATCCGATGATAGGCGTGATACAACGCCGGACGGATGAGTTCAGTCATACTGGCATCCACCACAGCAAACTGGCGCGTAGCACCCTGCTTCACATACAGGACCCGGCAGATGAGGCTGCCGCAGGGGCCCACCAGGCTCCGGCCCAGTTCAAAGTGCAGTGCCTGGCCGGCACGCAGGTGCAGGTGGCGCTTGAACACCGCAAAATAGGCGGCGAAATCGGCTATGGGCAAATGATTCGGATGTTCGTAATTGATTCCCAGACCACCTCCCACGTTCAGGTCTCCCACCGGCAGATCCAGGCGTTCGAAACGGGCGGTCAAATCGTTAATCCGGTTGCACAGGGCTACGAAATCGGCCATATCCAACACCTGTGAGCCGATATGGAAATGCAGGCCGCAGAAACGGACATGGGGGCAAGCGAGGGCCATTCGGACCGCTTCCGGCAGCATTTCGTGGAAAATACCGAATTTGTTTTCGGCCAGGCCGGTGGTAATATGGGCGTGGGTATGCGCACCGATATCCGGGTTCACCCGGAGGCATACCGGGGCAACCCGCCCCATCCGGGCCGCAATTTCTTCGATTACCTGCAGTTCGGCCGTGGACTCCACATTGAAACGGGCAATCCCGGCCTCCAGGGCCAGTTCAATCTCCCAATCGCTCTTCCCCACCCCGGCGTAGACAATGGACTCCGGGGCGAAACCAGCCTCCAGGGCCATCCGGATTTCGCCGCCACTGACACAGTCGGCTCCCAGACCCGCTGCGGCAATCCGGCGAAGAATGCCCGGATTGGCATTGGCCTTGACGGCATAGTGCACCTGCCACAGCGGCCGGTCGCGAACGGCACTGCGGACCGCATCCAGGGTCCGCTCCAGCAGAGGAATATCGTAGAAGTAGAATGGCGTCTTCCTTCCCTGGAACTCCCCTAGCGGGAAAGAACCCTTCATCATTTCACAAAGAGATGCTTGCTAAGGGCCTTCAGCGCCCTTTCCTTATCCTCTTCCTTCACCAGGAAGGAAATGTTATAATTACTGCCGCCGTACGAAACCATCCGCAGCGGAATGTCCTGCATCGCGCCCAGGACCTTGGATTCGAAGCCCACGTTTTCCCATTCCATATCGCCCACCACGCAGATCAGGCACATATCCAGGTCCACGGTCACGGTGCCGTATTTCTTGAGGTCATGCACAATCTCACTCAGGTAACGGGTGTCGTCGATGGACATCGATACGCCCACCTCCGAGGTACAGATCATATCAATGGACGTACGATAACTCTCGAAGATTTCAAACACTTTGCGCAGAAAACCGTGTGCCAGGAGCATCCGGGACGATTTGATCTTGATGGCCACGATGTTGTCCTTGGCAGCCACGGCCTTGATGATACCTGGCTCCGGAACATTGTTGATGAGGGTGCCTGGGGCTTGCGGTTCCATCGTATTCAGCAGGCGTACCGGGACATTGGCATAACGGGCAGGCTGGATGCAGGTAGGGTGCAGGATCTTCGCCCCGAAGTAGGCCAGCTCAGCCGCTTCTTCGAAGTGCAGGTGGCGGACGGCCGAAGTCCCCTTCACATAACGGGGATCGTTGTCCTGCATCCCGTCGATATCGGTCCATATCTGGACCTCTTCGGCTCCCAGGGCGGCACCGATCAGGGAAGCCGTATAATCGGAACCGCCACGCTGGAGATTATCAATCTCATCGTGCGCATTGCGGCAGATATACCCTTGGGTCAGATACAGGCTGGCATCCGGCCGGGCTTCCATAAGGGCCAGCAGATGGGTGCGGATATAATCGGCGTCCGGTTCTCCCTGGACATCCAGTTTCATAAACGACAGGGCCGGGAGCATCACCACGTTCACGTCACGCTCCTCCAGCAGGAAGAGCATCAGATGGGTGGACAGCAGCTCCCCCTGTGCCAGGATAATGCGCTCCTGCACCGGGCCGAAGAGCTGTTTGGAGAAGGATCCCAGGAAGGCGAACGTATCCTGGACGAATTGACGCGCCTTCTGTGCCGCTGCCTCCGTCTGATACAGTTCGCCGATCACGCTGAGGTATCTGCCTTCCAGTCGGCCGATGGTATCCAATGCCCCTTCCGGATTGCGGTTGTACAGGTATCCGGTAATTTCCACCAGGGTATTCGTCGTGCCGGACATTGCCGACAGTACCACCAGGTCCTTTCCGCCCGAGGCAATTAAGTCTGCCACGTTCCGGATGCGGGCTGCGTTTCCCACAGAAGTTCCGCCAAACTTTTTGATTATCATATTCTTAGCTTCCTAGTCCGGGGCAAAGATAGAAAGAAAATTGGCCAAATCAAAATGGCCATACAGAAATCCGATGCGGAAGAACACCACATCGGATTTCAATATTTCGCTGTCAATCAGCTATTTGCAAGCAAGACCTAGAGATTGGGGTTCTCTTTGGTCCAGTCGGACACGGCGGGGACGATACCCAGCGTGACAATCTCGTCGCGCATCTTCACCAGGTGCTCATAGGAAGCAGCCAGGGCAGCCATTTCTTCGGGAGTGCCCTTAGGATCGGCGAAGTGGCAGCCGGTGGCGTCGATAACGGTAGGCATAGCCATCATCACGTTCTTGTACTGGGCGTTGTTCACATAGGTACCGGCGGGCCACTCGAACTTCTCGCCGCCCATGGCAGCCTCGATCATCTTCACAGCCTGGTAAGCAGGGCTCTGGAAGGAGCTGCGGCCACGCAGTTTGATGATGTTGGAACCACCCTGGATGGTGTTGTGCTTGATTTCGGCGAAACGCTCTTCGGAAAGACCCATTTCGGCAAGGGGCTTACCGTCAATCTTCACCTGGGAAGCAAATACGGCCATGGCCTCACCGTGACCGCCATAGGTGCGGGCGCCGGTGACCTTGTACTGGGGCACGTTGAATTCCTGAGCCAGGGCTTCCTGCAGACGGGTGCTGTCCAGGGCAGCCAGGGATGTGAGCTGGGAAGGCTTGAGGCCGGAGTGGATAAGGGCGGTGAGGGCCGTGACATCGGCCGGGTTGAAGATCACCACCACGAACTTGGCGTCCGGGCAGTACTTCTTGATGTTGTCACCGAATTCGGCGGCAATCTGGCAGTTGCCCTTCAGCAGATCCTCGCGGGTCATGCCTTCCTTACGGGGAGCGCCGCCGGAGGAGATGATGTACTTGGCATCCTTGAAAGCCACAGCGGGGTCGGTGGTGGCGGTGAGGTTGATGCCGGGGAATGCGCAGTGGTCCATTTCGGCCAGCACGCCCTTCAGGCCGGGCTCGAAGATATCGTACAGGCAGATATTGGGGGTGAGACCCAGCAGGGCTGCGGTCTGTACCATGTTGGAGCCGATCATTCCGGCTGCACCTACGATCAGGAGCTTTTCATCAGTGAGGAATTTCATAATGCTATGTATTTAAATTGTTGCTTTCGGAATATCCTGACAAAGATACGAATTTAAATTCAGTTATTCAATGGTAATGCTTCCGTACTGCACCCCGTATCCGGCCCAATAGCCGTAGGCTCCCTGCATATTGGACAGGGTATTGTGCAGGGCCGGGAAAAACGGATTGGCCCCCAGGGTGGACACGATGTCGAAGCTGTCCCAGTAGGCCCATTCGGCCTGTCCCAGGGTGCAGAACTTGATGTGCACCGTCTCACCTTTGTAGAACAGCGGCTGCCGTTTGGTATTGGTCAGGCTCCAGCCCCGCATCACGGGTACGGCCCCCGCGTCATTGGCCTGCTGCTGGCCGCTGAGGGCCGATGGCAGATACATCGTATCCTGCCCTTCCACCATGGTAAAGAAGCGGTGATAGCCGGTGGAGGCCGGTCCGGGACTGATGCAGGCCGTCACCTTGTAAAGGGAATCCGAGGCTTGCGTCACTTCCAGCCGGTCCAGCCGGTCGGGTTCGGGAACCGTGGTGGTGGAAAGGGCCGTCCGGTTGCCATAGACCACCTTTAAGGTGTAGGTATGACCCGGCGTCCCCCGCAAGTGCTCCGTGGTATAGATGTAAGGCGGCAGGTAGCGCCCATCCCGCCGGCCCGACAGCACCACTTCCGTCCCGTCGGTTTCGTCCTTTACCGTGACCACGGCCAGATAGACTAGATGCTGCGAAAGGTCCTCGATCTGCTGAGGCGCCTCCTGGGCATTCACCGTAGAGGTGACCATCACCACGGGATATCCGCCCGAATCGATCCATCCCTCCACCACCAGGCGGCCCGGATCCCGCGCAGGCGGATCGGGCATGCAGGCGCACAGCATGAGGAGCAGAAGGATGGGAAGAAACTTACGCATCAGAACTTGTGGAAATAGGACAGGGAAGGCAGGAAACGGATATGCAGGTTAAAGGGAATATAGGAAAAGCTGGTCTTGTCCTCGCTCACCTTCAGCTGCAGGAAAATGTCATTTTTGAAACCCAGGGCATTGTACAGGGCGAAGGTAAGGCCGTTTTCCACCCGGCCTCCCCGGTGGAAATAATAGGTGGTGGAAAGGTCCAGGCGGAAATACGGATTCATCCTGTAGGCATTCCGGGGCGAATATTCCATAATCAGCGTGCCGCCGTTCATGTAGAAGGACTCGGCACGGGTATAAGGAAGGCCCGAAGCCGCCACCAGCACGCCGCTAATATCCCACTTGCCCCGGGTGTAGGAACCGACGGCGTTCAGTTCGTGGATACGCTCGTGGTTGGAGGGATATACCTCGTCCCGGAAACTGCGCAGGGAGCGGGACAGCGTGTAGGCAATCCAGCCGGTAAAGTCACCGGCCTGCTTGTGCAGGGTCACGCAGAGGCCGAAGTTCCGCCCGTCGCCCTCGGTCAGGTAGGCCGGCGTGTTGTAGTCCGGATCCAGGTAATCGACGATGGAACCGTTATACTCCAGTTGATGGGTCAGATAACGGTAGTAGCCCGAGAGGGACACGGCATAGCGGTCATTCAGGAAGTTGCGACTCCACGAAAGGGAGGCGTAATGGGAGCCCTGGGGACGGATGTTCTTGCCGGCGATGTACCAGAACTCGGTGGGCAGGCCCAGGGCCGACGAACCCGTCTGGAACAGGTTCTGGCGGGCCAGACCTGCCAGAACTTCCACTTTCCCGGCGTGGTGCAGGTCCCAGTCCAGCCGGAGCTCGGGCAGCAGTGCCGGGTAGCGGGCGCCATCGGCCGTAGCCAGGAAAACTCCCTTCAGGGACGATTCCAGCGTCAGGCTGGCGGTGATGGGCCAGGTGTAATGGGCCTCAACCGTGGCCTCCAGGGCGCTTTGGCTCTCGTCCAGGTTGGTATGCGAGAGGTCGGCGTTCACCACATTCACCTGCTGGGGCAGCGCATGGTGCCAGGCCAGCTGGGCACCGAAGCGCCATCGGCCCATCTGAAGCATATTGTTATAGCCGGCCGTTTCCATCCGGGAAGGGATGTAAAAATTGTAGAAGACGTGCTTGAAGTCGATGGCCATGTCCAGCGCGGTATAGTACACGCTTTGCTTCATTTCGCCCCAGTCCCAGCGATGGCGGTGATGCAGCGCACCCATCCAGTTCCACCAGTTCAGCTTGAACGAAAGGCTGCTGCGGGCGCTGTCAAAATCCACCACATCGCCGCCGGCGAACGCATCCACCCAGACGCGGTCCCGGTCATTGGGTTCCCAGTACCAGGTGATGTTGCCGTCGCCCATCCCATAGGCGAAGCTATAGACGTCCAGCCGGAGAAAACGGCCATACAGCAGGTTCAGATAGGATTTTCGGGCCGATACAAAGAGTCCGGAACGGGATCCGAGGGGGATATCCACCGTCCCTTCGGCCTCGAAGAGCCCCGCGCTCAACTGCGCCCGGAAACGCTGGGGAACCCGGTCCGGCAGTTGCATGTCCACCGTGCCGCCCAGCCGGTTGGCCTTGGCCGCATAGGGCGTAAACTGCATCTCCCGGTAGTGGGTGGGGATGAAGGTGGAAAACAGGCCCAGGACGTGATTGGCGCCATAAAAAGGCACCCCTTCCACCGACAGCAGGCAATGCGAACTTTCGGTGCCCTGCACGTGCAGGCCGGCGTCCAGTTCCATCCCCGTCTGCACACCGGGAAGCAGCCGCAGCATCCGGATGGGATCCGGACTGCCGGTAATGGAAGGCAGTTTCCGGAGCTGATCCAGCTTCACGGTCGTGGGGTCCAGTCCCCCGCCCAGCTCCAGCACCGAGGTATTGCGCTCGGCGGAAAACACCGTGCTGTCCAGCCGTTCGCGAAGGGAATCGGCCGGCTGCTGGGCCGCCAGAAGGCTGGTCCAGAGGATACAGCAAAGCGATATGAGCCCTCGCGCGTTCATCAGAGCAGATGGGGCAGGATCAATTGCCAGGCATAATAGAACCCCCGCGAATCCTCCACGAAACTATGGAAGTCGATGGAATTGAAGAATTCATCTATCGACAGGGTAAGACCGCCCGAGAACAGGAAGGCCGGTTCCCAGGTCCAAAAGTCGTCGTAGGCGTTCAGGATATGGGCGGAACGAAGCGTAATCCAGGAACGCGGGGTGGACAGATCGTCCTCATAAAACACCGACAGGTGCATGCCGGGGGCCGATTGTTCCACGGCGGACTCCGCCTGCTCCTGGGAAGGAAAGGGCGGCAGCGCAGAGAGCGCTTCGAAGATCCGGCGGCTTTCCATCCAGCCGCGGATGTGGATGCCTTCGGGAAATTCGGCCTGCAGGTGCAGTTCGTCGGCCATGGCAGCGAAAGTGGTGAAACGCCATGTTTCATCCCAATAGCTGCTGCTTACTTCCTGCGTCCCCCGCTGCAGGTCCAGGCCCCGGGTCTGCAGGGAAAAGTGGTGAATCCGGGCACCGCCAGCGGTGAAAACGGCATCGGCCCGGCCTTCGCCCTGCTCAAGGACGGCCTCTCCGCTGAGAACCAGACCGGCCGATTCCCCCACAAAGTGGGTCAGAATCCGGTCTTCCGGCCCCAGCCAGCCGTCGGCGTTCCCATCTTCCCCTTCGATCTGCAGGGTCAGGGTGCCCATCGGGCGGCCCTGCCGGTTACGGACCGTAATCACAGCTTCCAGCGGGAGGGAAATGCTGCGTTCCCGAATCTCACCCAGGTCTCCCTGCCGATGGATTTCGCGGCTCAGCAGCAGCGTCAGCGGACCTTCCTGCAGGGACAGGCTGGCGGTTCCCTCGACCTGACCATTCGTGAAGGGCCAGGTATTTCCATCCTCCCAGGGGCTTTCGTCCATGGCCACGACGGCCAGGGCCGCATCCATGCACATCATTTCTTCTTTCCGGACATCCGGATCCAGCTGCTGCTGGGCCCGGCGGCCGGCGGCATCCCATTGCCCCTGCTGCCAAACCCGCGTATCGCGCAAATCGTCCGGGGATACCGATTCCGGGGCGCGGCAGCCGGCCAGTGCCAGTCCAAGAAGGAGGATGTATGAAGGGGCATGTTTCACGGCAGCAAAGATACTGCAATTGGGCGGAACTTATGTTGCAATTAAGAAAAAAGAGTTATCTTTGCAGCGTAAAAATGGAAACGATTAGTATGGAGCCTCCCAGTCAGGTTAAGTCCAATCAGTTAACGGTCGTCGGTTCAGACGACCCTCTGTCGCGATTATCCCCTACCATTTAGACTGAAAACCCGATGCCTTGAGGGCACTTCGGGCGCTTCTACGTATCGTTTAAACAGCTGAATAATGGCACTTTATCTTAAGAAGAAACTGGACAACGAAGCCACCATCGCCGTGTGGCAAATCACCGAAACCGAGGAGGAGCTGACCCAGCTCAGCGCCACTCCGTCGGACGAGATGGAGGAAATCTCGTTCATCCGCAGCGAATCCCTGCGTAAGCAGCGCCTGGCCGTACGCGCGCTGCTCAATACCCTTTTTGACGAAAAGGTCTATCTGAGCCATCACGATAACGGCAAGCCCTACCTGGAGAACAATGCGATGAACATCTCCATCACCCACACGGAGAAATATGTGGCTGTGATCCTGCACGAGGAAGAAGACTGCGGTATTGACGTGGAATCGCTGGACCGGGACTTCTCCGCCGTCGAAAAGAAAGCCCTCTCGGAAGACGAGATTGACGATCTGGAAGATGAGAAGCGCAACGAGCAACTGGCCATCTACTGGTGCGCCAAGGAAGCCATTTTCAAGCTGTTAAGCCGTTACAACGTGGACTTCGCCGAACAAATCGAAGTGGAGCGCTTCCACCCCCGCGGAGAAGGCGAACTGGAAGCCACCTTCATTGACAAGAACGGCGACGAAGAAGAGTTCGAACTGGAGTATATGACTTTCGACCGCCACGTCCTGGTCTGGGTCGTGGGCGATTAAATCAGCTGCATCAAGCTTTAGAAAGAGAAGCGGATACCCATTTCCGCATCAAACATCAGCGGATGGATGGTGCGCAGCGAACGCGCGGGCTGCAGGTCCGTACGGATGTAGTAGCGCACGCTGGGATCCAGGTAGATGCCCACGACAGGGGTAATCTTGAACTCGGCGCCCATACCGGCCGCTACAGACCACTGGATGGGGGCTTTCCCGTTCTGGTGATAGTGAATATCCTTGGGGGAATACTGGATCAGGTAGTGGTTGTCCACCAGGTACTCCCCTGCACCGCCCAGGAAGGCGTGCAAACGCCAGCGTCCCTGTGAAATAAACGAATAATACAGGTTGAGCGGAATGCCCAGCCAGTGCTGGTTGTTGTCGATGGTGGCCGGCGGATTGTCGGTGCGGATGCCGTTACCCTGGTAGATGCCCGGGAAGGTACGGCTAAGGAAGGTATAGCGGATGCCGGTGCCGATGGACCAGCGGGAATTCAGGTGGAAACGGATGCCCAGGCCGGCCGAGAAAGGAAGGCCGAAGCGGGTTTCAGGACCTTCGGTTACGCTTTCTTCCATCGGAGACAGGTAGGGACTGGCGGCATACGGACGGCTGAACACGGGATTCACGCCACGGCGCTGGGTGGCCTGCAGGTTCCCCGAAACGGTGGTGGAAACCCGTTTCTCTTCCGGGCGGCGGGTTTCTGAATAGGCCAGACGGGCCAGCAGGACGGCATCGTCCACGCCCTGATGCAGGGTGGTATTGGCCGGGATGGCTGCTAACTTCTCCCGTGCGGGTTGCTGTACCAGAGATACCAGTTCGGGGGCCGAAGCCACGGCTTCCACCACGGGAGCCGGACGGACGGCAGGCTGCACGATGCTACGACGGGAGCTTTGCTGCGGGGCGGCAGGCTCCGCGACTTTCGTCACAGGGGCAAGGATTTCTTCGGGAATGGGGGTCTGTGCCAACGGAGATGCGGCGAGGATGGTTCCTGCCGGATCCGGCCCGACGGGGGCGGGTTTCAGGAAGAGGAAGAGCGCAACGGCAGCCGCCACGGCAGCCACGCCCGATACGGACCACCAGCCCCAAAGCGGGAACACCCGGCGGGGCTTGTCCAGGGCGGCGGCGATGCCCTCCCATACGCCGGGAGACACCGTTTCCTCTGCATCCTGCAAGGCCTTCCTTACATATATGTCGAATTCGTTCTCTTTCATTGCTCTTTCTTAATCATTTCCTGCAACTTCAACCGGGCCCGTTGGAGCCTGGAGCGGGACGTAGCCTCCGTGCAGCCCAGTTCCTCCGCGATTTCCTTGTGGGAATAGCCTTCGACCACAAACATGTTGAAAACGGTTCGGGCTTCTGCGGGTAGGGCGGCGATCAAACGGACGAGGTCCCTGTATCCCATCTTTTGCACCGGCGTGGCTTCCTCGGTAAAGAGGCCCCGGACTTCGGCGATGTCTTCGCTCTGCGCCAGGGCGTCGGTGCGTCTGAGATGCATCAGTGCAGTATTGACAAAGATCCTTCTTGCCCAGCCTTCAAAGGAACCGGTTCCCTGATAACTGTCAATTTTGGTGAAAAGGGTGACAAAACCTTCCTGGAGGATGTCCTCGGCGTCTTCCCGCTTGCCCATATACCGAAGGCACACGGCCATCATCTTGGGCGAAAGGGCGTCGAAGAGGGCCTTCTGGGCTTTGCGGTCGCCGTCCTGGCAGGCTGCTGCCAACTGTTCCAGCGACGACTTGCCCAAGGGAGGCGTTTCTTCCCCTGTCCAAGTAATAAGATGCAATTTGAACCCAAAACGTTTCACGAGGTCCAGTTTTTGTTCACGCAAGACAAATTTCGGAAAAAAATTCCGTATTTTTGTCTTTAATTATGAGAATCAAAACGCTGGCCTTCATATTTGTGTGTGTCGCCGCCCTTGCGGGGCGTCCGGCGGCCGCACAGGAGGTATCGGCCAATCTGATAAGCGCCGTACAGCTGTACTGCGACGGCCAGAACAAAAAGGCGTTGGAGATGCTCAGCACCCTGTCCGTAGCCGCCCCGGAGGACGATGCCGTCTGGTACTACCTGGCACTGGCCCAGGGCCGGAACCAGGACTGGGACGCCGCGATGGCCGCGATGGAAAAGGCGGTGGCACTGGACGGCGGCAATTTCTGGTACCGGCGGATGCTGGCCCGGATGTATCTGTCGGAGGACCGGCCCCTGGAAGGCATCGGCCTGTATGAAGCCCTGGTAAAGGACTTCCCCGACAAGACGGAAACGGCCTACGAACTGCTGGGAATCTACCTGGAGCAGAAAGAGTACCAGAAGGCCCTGGACACACTGGATAAGATCGAAGTGGAACACGGACCGTCGGAGGAGATTGCCCGTACCCGCTACGATGTGTACACCGCTATGGGCCGTCAGGAGGAAGGCGCCGCCCTGCTGGAACAATTCAACGAGCAGTATTCCTCCCCTGTTATCCTGTCCATGCTGGGCGATTATTACCTGGCCGATTATGCCGATTCCCTGGCCTACGCCCGCTACAACGAGGCCCTGTCGCTGGACAGCAGCTATCCTCCCGCCGTACTGGGGATGTCCGAGTATTACCGGCACCAGCGGCGCTATGCGGATTATTTCAAGACACTGGAACCTTTCTTCGCCTCAGAGGACGTTCCCGCCCAGAGCAAGAGCATGTATATCGGCAACCTGGCCCGCGGCATGGACGGAAAAATCCTGCAGCTGCACCGGGAAGGATTTGATTCCATGGTGAATACGGCGGTATCGGCCCATCCTTCGGACAGCACCCTCCTGGGAGCGGCGGGCACGTATTTCTATGCCACCGGACGGGAAAAGCAGGCCGGCCGCTTCTTCCGGGAAAGCGCCGGTCTTTACCCCGAAAGTATCACACAGACAGCTACTTACATCCAATATCTCTCCATTCAGAAGGAATGGAAGGAAATGCAGGAACGCTCCATCCAGGCCTTTAACCGCTTCCGGGAGCTGGCCTTCCTGGACTATGCCAACATGGCCAATTACCAGCTGGAGGACTACGACGCCATCATCGGCAACTGCCAATACCTGCTGACCTCGTTCCCATCCCAGAAGGAGCTTTGCCTGGGGGCCTGGTCCATGATGGGAGACGCCTGGTACGCCAAGGGAAACCGGAAGGAGGCGTATCGGGCCTATGAAAAGGCCCTGCGGCTGAATCCGTCCTACGCCCCGGTGCTGAACAATTATGCCTATTACCTGAGCCTGGAAGGCAAAAAGCTGAAAAAGGCCTACAATATGTCCCGGAAAACCGTGGAAGCCGAACCGGACAACGCCACCTACCTGGACACCTTCGCCTGGATCCTGCACCTGATGGGCCGGGATCTGGAAGCCAAGCCTTTCTTCAAGCATGCCATGCTGTACGGCGGCAAGGAAAGCGCCGTGATCCTGCGTCACTATGCTACCGTACTGGAAGCTCTGGGCGAGCAGGACTCCGCCAAGGTTTACCGCAATCAGGCCGCGCGCCTGGAACCCGAGAAATAAGAGAATGAGAAAGCTTGCCATCATCCTGTCCGTGCTGCTGTGCTGTTCCCTCCCTGCGTGGGGACAGAATAGTTCCATCAAGAAACTGGAAAGCCAGCGGGCACAGTTGGAAAAGGATATCGCCCTGCTGGGGCGTAAACTGGACCAGAACTCCAAATCCAGCTCCGAAGCGTTGAACAACCTGACGCTGGTGAAGGGGAAGATAACGGCCCGGGAACAGCTCATTGCCAGCTGCGACCAGACGCTGAAGCTGCTCAAGGACTCCATCGCCATCTGTCAGGGGGAGATTGACCGGCTGCAGGCCCGGCACGACACCCTTGCCCTCTATTACGGCCGCCTGGTGCGCGGGGCCTACAAGAACCGTGACAGCCGGATGTGGTACATGTACATCCTGGCCAGCGAGAGCATCGGCCAGGGACTCAGGAGGGCCGGTTACCTGCGCAGCCTGTCTGCCGAAATGAGCGAGCAGGCCCTGCGCATCCGGGAAACCAGCGCCCAGCTGGAGGTGGAAAAGGAACGCCTGACCGGCCTGAAAGAGGAGGCCGATGCCGTCCGCGCCCAGGAAGTGAGGGAACGCAGCCGCCTGCAGGACGAGGCCAATGAAATGAACCGCCTGGTGAACCAGCTGAACAAGGACCGCAAGCAGTACCAGAAGCAGCTGCAGGAGAAGAACAAGCAGAAGGAAGCCCTGAACAAGAAGATCGCCGACATGATCCGGGCCGAACAGGAAGCCGCCAAGAAGAAGGCCAATGCCGGGAAGAAGAACAGTGGCAACACCAGCGGAAAGACCACCTCAACGGCCATCGACACCAAGCTTTCCAACGAATTCGCCGCCAATAAGGGACGCCTGCCGTGGCCGGTGGAAGGCGCCATTGTGGAGCGCTTCGGCAAGCACCATCACCCGGTGTATACCAATGTGGAACTACCTCAGAATAACGGCGTTACGCTGGTGGTGAAACGGGGCTGCGAGGCCAAAGCCGTCTTCAACGGAACGGTGACGCAGATTGTGGTGCTGCCCGGCTACAACCAGTGCGTCCTGGTGAGCCACGGCTCGTACTATACCCTTTACAGCAAGTTGAAGAGTGTTGCCGTGAAGGTGGGCGACAAGGTCACGACGGGACAGGTCGTGGGCACCGTGGATACCATCGGCGGCGAAGATCTCTTCCACTTCGAACTGTGGAAGGACTCCACGCCCCAGAATCCGGAGAACTGGCTGCGGAATTAATCTTCCCAGCAGAGAGTCCGGCTGCCGTCCGGCTGAACGGCGATTTGCACTTTGAGGGTCTCTTCCGGTAAGAGGCCCTCGATGTTTTCGGGCCACTCCATCAGGCACAGGTACCCGGAATCCAGATAATCATACAGGCCGATGTCCAGGGCCTCGCGCGGGTCCTCGATCCGGTAAAAGTCGAAATGGAAAATGGGCCGGCCTCCCCTGCCACGGTATTCGTTCACGATGGCAAAGGTGGGAGAGCTGATGGCATCCTCCTCCACTCCCAGTTCCTTGCACAGGGCCGTGGTAAAAGTGGTCTTTCCCGCCCCCATGGGCGCATAAAACGCGATAAGGGGGTCGTCCCCTATTTCCTGCAAGAACTCCTTTGCGGCCCTTCCCAGATCCTCCAGGGAGGCAATTTGAATCTTGTGTATCATAAAGCGGCAGTAACAGCTCTCTTGATAAATTCGTTAAGGCTGATTCCTAACGATGCAGCCTTTTCCACGGCTTTTTGGTGAAGGTCACTGGTCATTCGTAAAACCACATTGCCATTGTATGGCTTCTCCGGTTCGATGTTCTTTTCGGAACAATACTGGAAATAATCGTCTATGGAGTCCTCAAAATCTTGTTTCAATGCCTCTACGTTGTCTCCTTCGAAAAGGATGAGGTTGTGTTTCAATCCCAATACTTTACCCACGAAGGTATTTGAGTCGGCATCATATTCTACGGATCCCGTGTATCCTTTGTACTTTAACCTTCCCATAGTGGCTTTTCTTTTTCGATGGTTTCTTTTATATGCTTTTTCTTGAACCGCTCTATCAGTTTGTCTTTCGTTGACATGGCAAAGATACTAAAAATGATACTACGCTACAAATCCATCAGATTCCGTCGGTCCAGGAAGCGGTAGGTGGCGGCTTCGGCCAGGTGGGCGGGCTGGATGTCGGGGGCTTGGGCCAGGTCGGCGATGGTGCGGGCGATTTTGATGACGCGCGTGTAGGCCCGGGCCGATAAGCCCAAGCGGTCGATGATGTTTTCCAGCAGGTCCTTGCAGGCATCATCCAGCGGACAGAAACGCTCCAGCAGCTTGGAATCCATCTCGGCATTGGTGAAAATGCCGGTGCCGGCGAAGCGTTGGCGCTGGAGCTCCCGGGCCCGGAGGACCCGCTGGGCGATGACTTCCGAAGGCTCCGCCTTTCCGCCCCTTACCAGCGCAGCGGTCGGGACCTGTCGGAGGATCAGCTGTATGTCAATCCTGTCCATAATGGGGCCGGAGAGCTTGGAGAGATAGCCGATGCGCTGGCTGGGGGAACAGTTGCAGCGCTCCCCTTCCCCGAAATAGCCGCAGGGGCAGGGGTTGGAGGCTGCCACCAGCATAAAGGAGGCCGGGTATTCGATCTTGGCCTTCAGGCGCGAAATGGTCACCTTCCGGTCCTCCAGCGGGGCCCGGAGCGCTTCCAGAGTCGATTTCGGGGCTTCGCAAAATTCGTCCAGAAAGAGCACGCCATTGGTGGCCAGGGACACTTCCCCGGGAAGGATGTTCTCTCCACTGCCTCCGCCCAGCATCGCCGCCTTGGAGGCCGAGATGTGCGGGGCCCGGAAGGGGCGCGTGCGCATCAGGCCCGGTCCCCCGCCGGCGCGTCCGGCCACCGAATACACCTTGGAAGTCAGCGCGCTTTCCTCCAGGCTCATCGGCGGGAGGATACCGGAAATAGCCTTGGCCAGCGAACTCTTCCCGCTGCCGGGCGATCCCAGTAAAAGCACATTGTGCTGGCCTGCAGCGGCGATTTCCACCCCACGCTTGGCCCCATCCTGGCCGATGATGTCGGCAAAATCCATATAGCTCTTTTGCAGGCCCTCCTGCTGCAGGCGAAGGCTCCGGCCATAGGCGGCAGTATTCCAGATCAGCAGATGCGACGGGTCCTCCCGCTCCTCCAGGATCAGGAGTACGTCCGAGAGCGTCTGCACCCCGAACACCTGCGTGCCGGTATAGTCCGCCGCTTCCAGGGCCGATGCTTCCGGAAGAATACACCCCCGGTATCCCTGCTCCATGGCCAGTTCCACCATGGGCAGGGTGCCGCTGACCGCCCGAATGCTCCCGTCCAGCCCCAATTCCCCCATAATCAGGTATTTCTCCAGACCGGGCAGGGGCCGCTGTTCGGAAGCGGCGATGATCCCCAGGGCGATGGGCAGGTCGTAGCCGCTGCCCTGCTTGTGCAGATCGGCCGGGGCCAGGTTGATGATGATTTTCTTGCCGGGAATGCGGAAGCCGAGCGCCTGCAGGGCCGTTACTGTCCGCAGGAGGCTCTCCTTGACGGCTGCATCTGCCAGACCGACGAGGTGTATCCCTACGCCCAGGGTGATTTCAACTTCGATAGTGACATTGATGGCACCGATGCCTACGCATTTGGCGCCGTGGATATAGACCAGCATGGTTATTCAAAATAAAGGGAACAGAAATAGCCGTTGAAAGAAACGGGGAAAGGAATGTCGTTGACCAGCAGCAGGTGATCCCGGCTCTGGGCATTCGTAAGGCCGATGGCAAGGAGTCCGTCCTGGCACAGCAGGCACAGGGGCGACGCCATCGTATAGGGTTCCGAAAGGGCCTCCAGCTCTTTCCCGCCGCGCCAGATGCTGCCGACGAGGCCCTCCTGCAGGTCGATGGCCGTAAGGGTGGTCCCCTCCGGCTGCCACTCCAGGAACAGCCTCTCGCTGACGGCATTGTGCATGATACCGCGTTCGCTGCGAAGCCAGGCCAGATAGACCTCGGCCGCATCCAGGCGGCTGTAGCCCTTGAGCACCAGGGTCCCGTCCAGGGGATACAGCCGGCAACTGCAGACCCGCTCCACCATAAACTGCGGAATAAAATGCGGCGTTTCGCCGGCCACCAGCATCAGGCTGTCCAGGCCACGCCGCTGCAGGCTGTAAACCTGCCCCTGGAACACGCGCACATCGTAGACGGTTTCGGCCGTTCCGGCCAGGATGACGTGAACGGGTTCAGCGCCCCGCATCACGCGGTACTCCCAGTCCAGTTTCTGGTAGGTGCGCACGGGCACCTTGTACACATAATACACACCCCCTTCATCGGCCGTCAATGCGCCGCCGCGCCAGGCCCGTTCGGAGAGGCTTCCCACGACCGTCCCTTCGTCGCAGCTGAAGACTTCCACCCCGTCTATGCGGTAGCAGATCCCGTCCCGGCCCTGCCGCTGGCCCAGGGTATGCACCTGACCGTCCACCACCAGGAAACCCAGCAGCAGCTCTTCCCCGGGAAAACGGAAGCGCTCGTTTCCGTCACAATAGACGATGGTTTCGTTCCCGTCGGAGGTGTCGGTCCACAGATGGCCGGCCTGAAAACGGTGCCGCTCCAGGCGGACCTGGTCACCGGCCGGGACACTGAGCACCTCCTCCCCATCTTTCAACAGGAAGACCCGGGCGCCGGGGGCATCGGGATGGTCCCGCCACGAAACGCTGTCCGGATATTGGATGCCCGTAACCCAGAGGGAAGGCTCATGCTCCGGCTCCGGGATTACGACATAAGCGGCGAAGCGGTCCTGCTGCAACAGATACCGGGGAATATGGGAGGAAGCAGGTTTTTCACAGGCGGAAAGCGCCCAGGACAAGAGCATCAGACCCAACCATTTTCGCATAGCACACAAGTTTTGTCGGCTGCAAGGTGGCAAAAGGGCGCGGGAAAACCTACCATCGGTCAAAAGATTTCCCAAATAATTGACGTTTCAACCGATGGGGCCGTTTACCCCCGGATTTTTAGGGGTGAATGTGCGTTGCGCTTTTCAAATAATCTGCGTACTTTTGTGTTGCTATGATTACCTGCCCCAACGTCAAAGTGAATCTGGGTCTGAACGTGCTGCGACGCCGTCCGGACGGTTTCCACGATCTGGAAACGCTCTTCGTTCCCTATCCCGGCATCTCCGATTGCCTGGAAATTATTACCGGTGACGATTACAGCCGCACCATCGCGGGGCTTCAAGAGCGCTACGGCAGCCTGACGCAGGCCATTTCGCCGGACGGGAAGCTGATGATCACCCTGGCCCGGAAAGAAGGCGTGGACTGGGATCCGCTGAAGGACCTCACGGCCAAGGCTTACGGGCTGCTGGCTCAGGATTTCAAGTTGCCGCCCATGAAGATTTTCCTGGAAAAACGCTCCCCTGTGGGCGCAGGACTGGGGGGTGGATCGGCCGATGCCGCCTTTGCGCTGCGGATGATGTCAGAGCTGGCCGGACTGGAGCTCTCCGATACCCAGCTGGCCGCCTATGCCGCCCAGCTGGGCAGCGACTGTGCCTTTTTCGTGTACAACAGTCCGATGTTCGGCAGCGGAAGGGGCGAAATGCTGGAGCCGTATGCGCTGGACCTTAGCGCCTGGCGGCTGGAAGTCGTGATTCCGGAAGGGGTCTCCGTCTCGACGGCCGATGCCTACCGCGGCATTGTCCCGCATATTCCGGAAGTTCCTCTCCGTGAAGTGCTTAAGCAGCCTGTAACCAGCTGGAAGGACAGCCTGCACAACGACTTCGAAGACACCGTGTTTGCCAAATATCCGGTACTGGCCCAGGTGAAACAAGCACTCTACGACCGCGGGGCCGTTTACGCCGCCATGTCCGGCAGCGGCAGCGCCTGCTTCGGTATTTTCAAAAGGTAAGTTCTTACAACGAGCGCTGGATAACCTGGAGGTGCGTGTTGTAATTCTTCTTGAGGCGGTCGATGGCCGCATCGAAGCTCAAGTTTTCGTCCCCGTTGATGATTTGACCGAGGTTTTGTGAGCGGTCGTCGGCCGGGTTCCACATTTTGAAATTCAATTGGGCCGATTTGCTTAGGAGAGCACGGCATTCCTCCATATAGTCCGGAATGGTTTCCAGCTGGGGCAACAACTCCTGGAAACGCTCCTTTACCCGGGCCTTGAAAGCGGGGTCCTGGAACAGCCGGGCATACCAGATAGCCTTCCCGTTCACCAGACCGTTGGCACCGTTGGACGTATAGAAGGAAAGCACACCCCAGTCAAAGTCCCAAACGGGGCCGGCCTTCAGCAGCCCGTCCTTGTCCTTGTGGAAAAATACGCTGCCCGGATTACCCAGTTCGTGGTTGCACATCACCTCATAGACTATCCACTCATCGATAAATGAATCTATGTCGAGATAGTGGGCATAGCCCTTTTCGGGGTCCTTGAAATCGCTCCCGTAAATGGCATTGGAAACTTCTTTGATGTAATCCCGGATATAGGTTTTCTGCGTCAGGGTAAGGTCGTCGGGATCCGGGTACTTCACCGCAAAGGGGATGTTGCGCTCCTTCCACTGGAACTCGTTGTCGTAATGGAAATCCAGCTCCAGCAGATAGCCCTCCTCCTTGGAGATGTTCACACGGTCTTTATCTACCCGCACCTGTTCTATGAGAAGATAAGAGCCCTTGTGTACGCCGTTGAGGACCAGCTCTACGGGCACGCAACGCGGGGTCCAGGCCAAAGAAGTGAGGGTGGCCACCTTCATGGACACCAGATTGCGCATGAGCGTACGGTCCATAAAATTGGCCAGCAGAACCCAGCGCTTGTGGCGGGGCATCCCCAGGACGCTCTGCTGCTCGTCAAAGGCAACGAGATAGGGTTTCTTGGGCCAGGTCCAGGTGGTATTGCCGCGGCCGCGGATGCGGCATTTGGCGGCAGGGAGCCCCGGCAAGGTCTCAGTTCCTCTAATACTCACATCGCCGGTGACAAACTCTGTCTTGGAGGTAATATCCTTACCGTCAGAAGTGTTCATGAACACGACGGGAAGGCCCGTTTTTCCGGCATCCCCAGCGGGGTCGATTTCGGCCTTGAAAGTGATTTCGGCCGATTTTACTATGGATTCCACCCCGGTATCCGGATCTCGATGGACGATGGCGATACTGGCTGAGGTCTCGTACCGTGCACCCGTGCCCGCATCGGCGATAACGGCCACGTAAGTTCCCTGAGGCTGGCTCCCATAAACATCCTTCAGATAGAATTCCTTGGGTTCCTGACCCCCGGAAAGCATCAGTTTCACCTGGCAGTCGGGAGTACCCACGGCATAATTGAAGGCGTAGGCGGCTTCATTTACCTTGAATGGAAGTTCGGCCGATCCCCCCTCGGGAAGAACCAAAGAAAAGGCCGATGCCGTAATATTCCTTAATACGGCACTTTCAGGCGTTGGCTGTATTTCATTTTCCGGTGAACAGCCTGCCATCAGCAGCAGGGCACTGACACACAGCAGAAACAGTTTCTTTGGTTGCATGCTGCAAAGATACTGTTTTTATTCGGCCCAGGTAACAGACTGGATGGATTTGGCGGGGACTTTACAGGGGACGGACACTTTCCCGCTTACCAGATTCACCATCACCGACTCGCTGCTTTCATTAAGGAAGAGCACGGCCTGGGACCCGTCCGGATTACGGAACCAAAGGTAAGTCAGGCCCGTGGCGGAGTATCCGGAAGTGCCCAGGCGGACGGCGCCAGGTTGCAGTACCTTGGAACAGTGCGCGACATTATAATAATGGGAGTTGCGGACCAGGGAATGATCTTTTGAACTGAGTGTAACCGCTCCCCAGCAGGTGCCGCAACCACCGGGCCGGTAAGGCTTGTGCTGGTCGTCCAGCATCAGGTTCCACAGGGTAACACCTTTACCGAAGCGCGACAGCGTACCCATAAAAATGTCCCGGAAGTCATTGATGAGACATCCGTCAAAATTGTAGTTCCAGGTGCCGATAGACGCTTCCGTGAAGTAGATTTCCTTTTCCGGGGCGCTGCTGTGAATTCTGTCCAGGACGTTTACGTTGCCGCCGTAATTGTGCCAGGCGCTGCCGGCCACATAGGCCGATGCCCCTTCATCTTCGTATATGCGAAGGGGATAATCGGCCTGGTCCGACATGCCGTCGTAATTGTAGTTGTGGTCAAAGAGCAGGATCTTGGCCTTGATGCCGGCCTGGGCAAATGCGGGACCCACGGCTTCCTTGATAAAAGCCAATTGGTCGGCCCAGGGCATGAACAGCGACATGGAATTACCCCTGTTCAAAGGTTCGTTCTGCAAGGTGACCGCTTGAATCTTATACCCCCGTTTCTCCATCTCCTGGATCCACTTCACAAAGTATTGGGCGTATTCCTGATAGTGGAGCGGATTCAGCCGTCCGCCCGTCCATTTGTTATAGGGAAGCGAACCGTTCTCGCCCATTTTCATCCACAAAGGACAACTCCAGGGGGAACCGATGATTTTTACATCGGGATTGATGCGGTATATCTCGTCCAGGATGGGGAACACCCACTGCTTGTCGGAAGGATGGACGGCAAAGTTCTCCATCCCGGGCGTATCACACCAGGTAAACTCATCCAGGGAAAAGTCCGAGCCGCCGATACACACGCGGATAAGGGACGAGCCCAGGCCCTTTTCCCGACTGAAAATCTCTTCCAGAAAAGCGCTGCGGTCCGCTGCTGCCATCAGCATCAGGTTGTAACAACTAGCCTGCGTAATGGCCAGGCCGAAGCCATCCACCGACTGAAAACTTTCCCCTGTGAGTGTCACTTTATAAAAATTGACATCCTCCGGTTTTCCCATCACAAGCTGACTGGGTTGCATTCGCGCACCACTCACGGAAGTAGTGTACACCTGGGCGTACGACTTCTCGGAAGGAACCGGTTTCGGATCGGGATCCGGCGTCACCGCCGAAGAACACCCGCAGGAAGAAAGCAGGTACAATGCAAAGAGGAGCAGGGACCGCATCTTTTTCATAAAAACTACAACACTTTAAAGGAAATGGCTTCACCGGAAGCACTGTCTCCGGCTACCCACAGTTTGAAATCTCCGGGTTCTACCTTCTTCTGACCGTCCAGGCCCACAAAAGCGAGTTCCTGTACGGGAATCTGGATAGTAAGCGTACGGCTTTCGCCGGCTTTAAGGCTTACGCGCTCGAAGGCCTTGAGTTCCTTCACCGGGCGGGTAATGGATCCTACCAGGTCACGGATATACACCTGAGCCACTTCGGTACCGTCATAAGCGCCGGTGTTGGACAGGGTAAAGGTTACCGAGAGGGTATCATCGGCCTTGTAAGCCTCTTTGTCCAGGCCGATACCGGAATAGGCAAAGGAGGTATAGCTGAGGCCATAGCCGAACGGGAAGAGCGGATAGGCGCCGTAATCCAGATAGTAGGACGTATTGCCCAGGGAGGTCTGGCCGGCTTCGGCCGGAATATCATCCAGCAAAGTTTCTCCCCTGTACGGACGGCCGGTGTTGTTATGGCTATAGTACATAGGGGCCTGTCCCACGGTGCGCAGGAAAGTGATGGGGGTTTTGCCGGAAGGATTCACCTTGCCGAACAAGATGTTGGCAAGGGCCGGGCCACCCATTGTGCCGGGATGGAAGCTATACAGCATGGCATCAGCGTTGGGGAGGTCCCGCTCGACGGTGAGCGGACGACCGGCCATCACCGTTGCCACTACCGGCTTGCCGGCGGCCTTAAGGGCAGCCAGCAACTCGCTCTGGGAGCCTTTCAGGTTAAGGTCGGCCAGCGAATGGGCCTCTCCGGAGAGGATGGCTTCCTCTCCCAGGAACACCAGCACCACATCGGCCCGACGGGCTGCGGCAACCACATCGGAGAAGTTATTGCTCTTCTCACGACTGTAAGTAAGGCCGGGGACATAGTCCACCTTGCCCGGGAAAAGCGCCTGCAAAGCCTTCAAAGGCGTAACGGTATGGGCTTTTTCACCGTCGAAAGCCCAAGTACCCAACTGGTCGTGGGGAGCATCGGCCATAGGACCGGTAACCAGTACTCTGCTGCCATCTTTGAGGGGCAGGATGCCATTGTTCTTGAGCAGGATTACAGATTCCTCGACGGTCTTTTGGGCCGAAGCCAGGTGTTCGGGAGCATATTGGACTGCCTTGGCCGCCTCGACATCCACGTAGGGGTTCTCGAACAGGCCCAGCATCACTTTGACGCGGAGGATGTTACGGACCGCATTGTCGATGGTCTTCGTGCTGACGGCGCCACTCTTCACCAGTTCTTCCATGTGCGAGAGGAAGCCGAAGGTCATCATATCCATATCGACCCCGGCATTCACCGCTTTTTCGGCCACATCCTTGCGGTCTGTGCCGAATCCGTGGTCAATCATTTCCCCCATGGAATCCCAGTCGGTGACCACCAAACCGTCGAATCCCCATTCGCCGCGAAGCACGTCCTTCACCACAAAGGTGTTTGCCGTTGAAGGAACGCCGTCGTTGTCGTTGAAGGAGGTCATCAGCGTCATGGCGCCGGCCTTGATGGCGGCCTCGAAGGGAGGCAGATAGACATTGCGGAGCTGGCGCTCGGTGAGGAAGGTACTGTTGTAGTCGCGGCCGCCTTCAGCGGCGCCATAGCCCACGAAATGCTTTACGCAGGCTGCCATGGAGGTGCTGTCCAGGCTGGCGCCCTGGTAGCCGCGCACCATCGCCTCGCCCATCCGGGCATCCAGATAAGTATCTTCACCGCTGCCTTCGGCGATACGTCCCCAGCGGGGGTCGCGGGCGATGTCCAGCATAGGCGAGAACGTCCAGCGGACGCCCTGCGCCGTAGCTTCCAAGGCCGCCACGCGGGCACCCTCTTCCACCACGGCGGGGTCGAAGGTGGCCGCCAGGCCCAGCGGAATGGGATAGATGGTATGGAAGCCATGGATGACGTCACGGCCCACCAGCAGCGGAATGCCCAAGCGGGACTCTTCCACTGCCAGGCGCTGGAATTCGTTCAGCTTCACAGGATCCACCTCGTTGAGGATGGAACCTACTTCACCCTTGCGCACGGCATCGGCATAACGGGACACGTCTCCCCCGGCGGACACCTGGTTCATCTGACCGATTTTCTCGGCCAGGGTCATCTGCGAGAGCAGTGTTTCCACGCGTTTCTCCACTTCGGGAGAGCTGCCCACCGTGCTGCCTTGCTGTCCCGAGCAGGAGAACAAGAGCAGCACCAGGGCCGAAAGGTATAGATTTCGGATACTTTTCATCGTTTACTTTTTCTTGAAAACGCGGACATAGTCCACTTCGTAGATGGCAGGCAGCTGGGTGTCATCCATCTTGCCGCCCATATTTCCACCGTACGCCAGATTCAGTTTGAGGTAAAAATGAGCGTCAAACGGCCAGTGGTCGTAACCCATGCCGTCATTCTTGAATGTCAGGTGCAGTTTTCCGTCCACGTAGAACTTCATCTCCTGGGCCGTCCATTCCAAGGCATAGACATGGAATTCCGCAGCGGCGTCGCTTACGGGCTGCACGTGGGTCTTCTGCGTTCCTGCGGGCCAGTTAAAGGCGTTGCAGTGAATGCTGGACGAAGACTTGTTCTTGCCCTGGGTGGAGACGGCATATTCCATGATGTCGATCTCTCCGTCTCCGGGCCATGTCTTGAAGTTCTGGGGCATCATCCAGAACGCAGGCCAGGAACCGGGGACGTCGGTCACCTTGATGCGGGCTTCGAACCAGCCGTACTGCCAGGAGCGTTTGGTATTCATCCGGATAGAATAGACCGTACCGCCAATCTTGCGGGCCTCGATCTTGAGACTGCCGTCGCTGATGTAGGCCAGATCCACTCCGTCCTTCGCCCGGGCCACATAGGTCTGGACCTCGTTGTTGCCCCAGCCGCCGCCACCGGTCTCGTACCACCATTCGGTCATGGAAGGCATTCCGGCAGTATCAAACTCCTCGTTCCAGTCCAGCTCATAGCCGTCGGGAACCACTATGCCCTCCGGTGTGGGGGGAATGGGTTTTTCCTTGCCTGTCTGGGTAACAGAGACCGTCTTGGACTCGCTTCCATAACGAAAGGTAATCGTATTGGTGCGGGTTTCATAAGTGGTATTCTCCGCTATCCTGACCGTGACGGGGGTAGTTCCGGACACGCCGCCGGAGGGAGAAACAGAGCACCATTCCTTGTCGGTCACCGACACGCCCCAGTCGCAATCGGCCGTGACCGTGAGGGTTTCCGTCACGGCGGCATCGGCTATGTTCAAGCTGGCAGGATTCACGCTCAGGGTTCCAGCCGACGCAGGCTGCGCCGGCTTGGAACCGCAAGCGGTGATCAAAAGGGTTGCCGAAGCTAGCGGCAGCAGCAACCCTTTAATGATTGTCAGAGGACTCATTACTGGACTCTCTTAAGAATGAACTGCCAGGCGATAGACCCGCCGCCATTGCCCGTGGCGGTATAGCTCATCAGGATAAGCTGATCTTTGCTGTAGGACTTCACATAAAGCCAGGGTTCGTCGGCAAAATCATTGTTGGGGGTATAGGAGAACAAGCCTCCTTCATCCAACTTGATAACCTCGAAGTCATCAATCTCATCAAGAGTGTAATTCACAGTCACCTCATTAACGGCAATGACGAAGTCGTCATTATAAGGGCACTCACCGGTCTTAAGGCTGTCGTATACGGTAACATCCTTATTGATATAGGACTTGCCGTCCACGGGATTCAGTATGTACTTGCCGTCGGCGGTAAAGGTGATGATGTCATTGTACATGAAGGCGTCGTCCTTGCAGTGGGCTTCACCACTCCACCAACCGGTAGGGTTGCCCAGGTCGGGACCGCAGCCAAAGTGACCGTTGACGTCGGCATCCCAGGTCCATGAACCCACAAGGGCTTCCTCCAGGGAGGCGGGCTCTTCACCACCGCCCTGACCATCCTTAGGCTTGTAAATGAACTGCCAGGAAATGCCTTCATACACACCGACAAGGGTCATGCTGTCTTCGGTCAGTTCCTTGATATACAGACGGTTGGGCTCATCATTGACCACAGCGGCATTGGGCACGTAGCCGAAGAGGGTTCCGGCAGGGAATTCGATGTACTCGCCGTTTTCATCCTCATCGAGCACGTAGGTGGTTTCCTGCAGCTGGGCAGGAGCATCGTAGTCCTCATCGGCCACGTGAAGCTCCGGATGATAGTTGGAGTCTTTGTTCACATAGACCAAGCCGTCGGCGCCGGGATTGAAAACGTATTTTCCATCGGCAAAGAAGGTCAGTTCGTCATCGGTTACACCGAAAGCATCCTTGTCGTGCGGAGCGGCACTCCACCAACCGGCAGGGTTGCCCAGGTCGGGACCGCAGCCCATATAACCAGCCTTGTCATTAGCCGGGATCCAAACCTTGCTGGTGAGACCATACAGCGGGTCTCCAGAAGGCTGGACTCCGCTCTTGGGACGGAAGATAAGCTGCCAGGAAATGCCGCTGAAGTTGGCCACCAGGACCAGGCGGTTCTCTGTGAGTTCCGTCACGGTAAGACGGTTGGGTTCGGCATTGATGACATCGGCATTGGGCACGTAGCTGTAGAGGATACCGGCCGGGAGCTCAATGTAGTCGCCATTGGCATCGGAACCCAGCGTATAGGTAGATTCCTGCTTCTCGGCGGGAGCATCGTAGTCATTGCCATCGCCAGTGTAGATTTCGGCGTGATAACCGGAATCCTTGTTTACGTACACAAGGCCATCGGCGCCCGGATCAAAGATGTACTTACCGTCCTTGAAGAAAGTGAGTTCATCATCCTTTACACCATAGGCATCCTTGTCGTGCGGGACGGCACTCCACCAGCCGGTGGGGTTGGTCACGTCGGGACCGCAACCCATATAGCCCTGGGTTTCGTTGTCCAGCACCCAAGTCTTGCTCTCCTTTCCGTAAAGCGGATCCTCGGTACCGGGAGCGGAGCCCATGGGGATAAACTCGTAGTACCAGGAAATACCGTCCGGATTGTCGGGTGTTTTCACCGTGCCCATCAGCTGCATCTTCTTTTTGAGGGAAGAGGTCTTGGATTCCATCACCAGATAGCGAGGCTCCTCCACGATGCTCTTATGAGGGACATAGGAGAGTTCGCTGCCGGCACCCAGCACCAAATAGATCTCCTCGATACCGGCGTCATTCCAGTTGTTCTCGAAGGTATATTTGGTCGTCTTCTTTTCCGTGTCGAACAGATAGTCCTCATCGGCGGTCTTGAATTCGGCCTTATACTCTGAGCCCTTGTTGGCGTATGCTTTTCCGTCGCCGGGGTCGAAAGTATAGTTGCCGTTCCCGTCGAAGGTCATCACGTCGTCATAAAGGAAGCCTTTCTTGCCGTTGGCCTCGCAGGCCCACCAGGCCTTGGGATCCCCAACGGGGCCGCAGCCGAAGTGACCGTTCTCCGTACTGTTCCATACCCAATCCTGGCTTTCGCCACCGGATACGGCCTTGATGTAAGGAGAGGGGTCGAACGGATCGCGGTAGGTGTTTTCCAAGGTAAAGGTTTCCACCCGGGAACCCTGGGTCATACCGCCACTGTTGTAGGCCTTCACCTCAACGGTATATTCACCTGCATCGCGGAAACGAAGGGAGATGCCGTTCACGGTATAGGCGTAGCGCTTGTTGGCTTTTCCGTCAATCTTCTGCTCGCCGAAAATCCAAACCGGAACCATGCCCTTGTTATTCATCGTAAAGGTGACATAGTTGGTGGCTTGGTCAACGGCTATGGTCACGTCCAGGGCTGATGCCTGAGGAGCCAGCGAAGGGGAGACTTCCGGATACTGGGGAGTACAGGCGGCGGCAAAAGCCAGACCGGCTGCAACAGCTATATATTTCCAGAAATTTTTCATGATAACTGTTATTTATTGTAATCGTTCTGTACCAGAGCGGGATCCTTGTCGATTTCTCCCTGAGGGATGGGCCAGTACTTCTTGTTCTCGGTCCAGTCGTTCTGGCGGTATTCGTGGTTGACAGCCTTCAGTACGCTGGAAGCCAGGCCGCTGCGCACCAGGTCCCAATAACGCTTGCCTTCACCCACAAACTCCTTGTGGCGTTCCTGGATGATATCTTCACGGGTGACACCGGTGTCATGGCAATGGGCACGGTCACGCACCTGCTGGAGGTAGCTGCTGCCATCCTGTCCCAGGAGGACGGAAAGCTCGGCGGCATTCAGCAGCGTCTCGGCATAGCGGTAAATACGCTCGTTGTTGCAATAGTTCACGTTGTCGGAAGCCTTGTAACCGTGGTTACCGCCTTCACGGGCGATGTATTTGCGATTCCAGAAGCCTGTATCCTGCCAGCGGGGAGTGTACTCTGCACCGGGATGTTCGGCAGCATACTTCTCGAAATTCAGGATACCGCCATCCTTGCGGATGTCGTCGTCGTCATACATGTCGTAAGCGCTTTTGGCGATGGTGCCGAAGCCCCAGCCCTCGTGGTAATCGGGAACGTTTTTAGGAGAAGGAATACCGGTGAGGATGGAGTTCACCTGACCGCCGGCAGCGATGGAGTTGCCCCAGTCGCGGATACCGCCTTCGGACATATAATTGATTTCCCAGATGGATTCAGGGCCCCATTCACCGGTCTCTTCCCAGATGCCGGCGAAATCGGCCACCAGGGAATACTGGTTGCTGGTAATGATTTCCTTCATGTAATCGAGGGCTGTCTGGTAACGGGTTTTGTCGTTCTGGTACATCACGGCCTCGGCATAAAGCATATAGGCCATAGCCAGGGTAACGCGGCCTTCGTTGCCGACACCGGCCTTCATGGGAAGGACCTTGAGGGCGATGGCGTCCTCGATGAGTTTGATAAACTTGGCATAAACCTCATCGTGGCCCAGCTGGGGAGCGAAATAAGGGGCCTCCAGGAGTTCCTCCCAGTAAGGGATGTTGCCCCAGAGTTTCCACAGCATATTGTAGTAGTAGGCCATGAGGACCTTGGCTTCGGCCACATAGAGTTTCTTGGTCTGCTCATCCACGCCTTCGGCTCCGTCGATATACTTGATGAGCGTGGCGGCGCGGTTGATACCGGAATAGTTCACCGTCCACATCTGGTTGCAAACGTCGGTGGAAGTGGCCGTGTAGTAGTGCGTCTTCACAATGATGGGCTGGTCACCTTCGTTGGAGCCGCCGGCATACACATCGTCACCCATCACGTCAAAGATGAGGTGGAGATTATCATACTGGCCGAAGGCATAGTCATACCACTCCAGCGGGTCATAGGCAGCCACAAGGCACTGGTAGAGACGCTCCGGAGTATTGAAATATTCATCTAGCGGTTCAGAGCTGTTGTGCTTGGGATTGATGAAATCCTTGGAGCAGGCAGTCAGCAGAACGGCAAGGGCACTGAGTGCAAAAACTATCTTTTTCATATCCGTGGTCTGTTAGAAAGTTACATTAACACCAAAGGTAACGGTCCTGCTCTGAGGATAGACACCGCGGTCTACGCCCACTGAGGTGAAGCCGCCGGAAACTTCCGGATCGCAGCCGGTATATTTGGTGAGCGTGAAGGCGTTCTCGACCTGTCCGTAGAATCTCAGGCGGGAGACAAAGAACTTCTTGGTGAGCTTGGAAGGGAGGGTATAACCCAGCTGGATGTTACGGGCACGCAGGAAAGAAGCGTCTTCCAACCAATAGTCGGAAACACGGTAGTTCTCGTTGGCCGAATCAAAAGCGAAGCGGGGATACTTGTTGGTGGAACCTTCGCCGGTCCAGCGGTTCAGGATGGACTTGGGCAGGTTGATGTAGTACAGGTCGGTACGGCGGGTGACGTTCATGGCCTGGGCGCCTGCCTGGCCCTGGAGGAGCATGGAGAAGTCGATACCCTTCCAGTCGAAGGTAATGGTGAGGCCGAAGGTCCAGTCCGGAATACCCTTACCCAGTTTGGTGCGGTCATCGTCATTGATGACACCGTCGTTGTTGATATCCTTCCAGCGGAAGTCACCGGGCTGGGCGTTGGGCTGGAGGAGTTCGCCCTTGTCGTTCACATAGGCATTCACCTCGGCCATGTTCTGGAAAACGCCGTCGGTCTTCCATCCCCAGAAGTACGGGAACACTTCACCCACTTCGCCGCGGGTAAGGGAGCCGATCTTATGGGTGGCCGTGATGATATAGGAGGATTCATCGGCCAGCTTAGTGAGCTTGTTCACGTTGTAGGATGCGTTGGCCTTGATACCGTAATTGAAGTCGCCGGCGCTGCCGCGATAACCCAGGTCGATTTCGACACCGGAGTTGCGCATGGTACCTACGTTGCCGGTAGGGGCAGAGTCACCTGCATAGGTGGGAACCTGCATCTCCATCAGCATACCGGAAGCGTCCTTGATATAATAGTCCACAGTAGCGGTGAACTGGTTGCCCCACAGACCCAGGTCTACACCGAAGTCGGTCTGGATAGACTGTTCCCACTTGGCATTGGGGTTGGCCAGGCCGGAGGCCTTTACGCCGATGTTCACGGCTTCCGTAGCGTTGGCACCGGAACCGAAGATGTAGTTGTTGCCGGACTGGGCGTACACGGCATACAGGAAGTCGGCCAGGTTGTCCTTACCGTTGATACCCCAGGAAGCACGGAGCTTAGCCATGGAAATCACGCGGTTATCCTTCAGGAATTTCTCGTTCTTGATATTCCAGCCCAGGGAGAAGGACGGGAAGGTACCCCACTTGTTGTTGGGGCCGAAGTGAGAGGATGCATCCCGGCGGATCGTTGCCTGGGCCATGTAGCGCTCGTCGAAGTTATAGGAGACACGGGCGAAGTACGAAAGGATGCTGTACGGGATGGAATTCCAGCTTCCCCAACCGTCACGGTCGCCGTCGTTGGACTGGCCCAGGGTGTTGTTCACGCTGATCTTCCAGGGATCGTCGGGATAGATGAGTCCCTTGGCGGAAGCGCCCACGGAGGAAGAGGAGGACTTGTAGGCAGACTGACCCAGCACCACATTCAGGCTGTGCTTTCCGAACATCTTGTCATAGGTGAGGGTGTTTTCAATCTGGTAGCTGTAGTAACGGTACATGTTCTGGTAGGCAGAGGAACCGTAGTTGATCTTTTCAACGGTGGAAGCATTGCCACTGGCGTCGTACACCGTAGTAGCGGTAACCGTATCGTAGCTGTAGCTCTTGGAGGTGAGGAAGTAGGGAACAGTATAACCGTGCTGGGACACATAGGAGAGGTCCAGGGTAATGGCGTTGCGGAACTTCAGGCCGTCGATGAGCTGGAGCTCGGTGGTCAGGCCGCCCACAATCTTGTCGGTAGCGGTATAAGCGTGGGGACGGTCCAGCATGGCGATAGGGTTGGCCTGCTCGTTATAGGTACCGCCGTCGGCGATGAAGTAGGGCTTACCCTGGCTGTCGCGGATAATATAAGGATAGCCGGCCGGGTACAGAGTCTTGTAGCGGGCTTCTTCATCGGCGTCGGCATAGATGGGATCCAGCGGGGACATGCCCAGTGCGGAACCCAGCGGGGAAGCGTATTCGGAGTTTGCCGAAATGCCGGCGTTCTCGATGTGAGCGTAGGAAATCTGGTTGCTGATAGTGAGCTTGTTCAGCCAGATACGGGAATCAGAGGCATCGAACAGGGTCACGCCCACATTTTCGCGCAGCGTGAATCTGTCATAGTAAGACTGGCCGAAACGGCCGCCGATGGTACCCTGGGTAGAAAGATAACCGCCGGAGATGCTGTAGTTGATGCGGCTGGTACCACCGGAAATGCTCAGGTCGTGCTTCATGATAGGGGCGTTCTTGTCGAAGATGGCGCCCACCCAGTCGGTTCCCTCTCCCAGAGAATACGGATCATCGTAAATGGGAGCACTGCCGGCATTGAGCATACCCTCGTTCATCATGATGGCATATTCGGTAGCATTGAGAACGGCGGGTTTGCGCCAGGGATTCTGGAATCCGTAGGAAAAGTCGTAGTTCACCACGGTCTTGCCTTCCTTACCGGACTTGGTGGTCACCAGGATAACACCGTCGGCTGCACGGGCACCGTAAACGGCAGCGGAGGCAGCGTCCTTGAGCACGTCGATTCGTTCAATGTCGTTGGGGTTAATGTAGTCGATACTGCCGGCGGGCATACCATCAACAATATAAAGCGGAGACGCGTGGTTGATGGAACCCACACCACGGACGATGACCGTGGAACTGGCACCGGGGGCACCGGATTCCTGGGTAACCTGGACACCGGAAGTCATACCCTGAAGCATGTTGTCCACACGGTTCTGGGACTGGACTTTCAGGTCATCTGAGGTAACGGAGGAAATGGCGGCGGTCACCACCGATTTCTTCTGGACACCGTAGCCGATGACAACGGTCTCCTCCAGCATCTGGCTGTCGTCCTTGAGGACGATGTCCAGCGTCTGGTCACTGTTGATCGTGAACTGCATGCTTTCATAACCCAGGCAGGACACCTCTACAACCGCGCCGCGCGTAACGCGAAGGGAGAAAGCTCCATCCACGTCCGACATGGCACCATTGCTGGTTCCCTGCTCAACGATGAAAGCGCCCACGATGGGCTGATTGCCGGAATCCAGGACACGGCCCTTGAAGGTCACGTCCTGTGCCATTGCAACCAGACTCAATCCTAAGAAAAGGACTAAGAAAGCTAGTTTTTTCATACGCTTTGGATTTGGTTTGCGTTGGTTATTGTTAATAAAAAGTGTTTTTCGACATTATGTCAAGCACAAAATTACAGGCAAATAACACAGCCGCTGCTTATAAGAATATTAAAGTAGCGGCATAGTAAAGCTAATTAGTTGCGTTCCAACTAATTAAAAATACTTTAAAATAGAAAAAAGTAGTAACGGAATAGAGCGAAACCCGCTACTTTCCAATGGCTTTCACCTGCTCTTCAAAGGCTTCCCGGTCTCCCAGGGCGGCATTTTTAACAGCCACTTTGTAATTGTAGATGGTGCTCGGGGAATAGTCCAGCATAGTGGCTATGACCTTGCTGTCATCTACTCCCAGACGGATGAGGGCGAAGATGCGCTGCGCGGTGGTAAGCCTTCCGTCGGGCGAAACTTCCCGCGCTTCCTCCTTCAGCAGGGCGTTGAATTTTTCCACAAAGGCCGGATACAGGGCCAGGAAGGTGGTGTCGAAGGTTTCGTAGAACTCGTCGCGCGCCTTCTCGCTGCGGCCGCTGATGGACAGTTCCTTGAGGAGTTGGTCGGCCTTTCCCTGCTTGAGCAGGTTGCGGAATCGGTTGTCTTCGGCGCGAATGACGGAAACCTGTGCCGAGAGCCCCCGTAGGAAATTCAGGATATATCTTTCCTTCACTTTGTCGGCCCTGGATATCTGCTGGTTCAGGCCGTTCAGGGTGGCATTGGCCAGCGCCAGGGAATTGTTGCTTTTCTCCAGCTCCATCCTCAGTTTGGTGAGTTTGCGGGAACGGACTATGAGGAAATAAGTGACCAGTGACAGTATCAAGGTAAGGATAGCCAGCAGGATGGACCAGATCTGCCCCGAACGGGTAATGCGGACCTGCCGCTCCTGATAGGCGTCTTCCACCTGCATCAGAAAACGGGAGATTTGCCAGGGACGCAGCTTGGCGTTATAGACCAGGGCATCCTCCTGGGAAAGACGCAGATAACGGAAACTGCGGTTTACGTCGGTGGTCAGGATAAGCTGGGCCACCATAGTAAGGGAGGCATAGTCCCGTACGGCATTCACAATGTCGCATTCGGCACTTTTCACCAGCCACGACATCCGGTCCGGCTGATTGTCCCGCATCTGCTCAATCTCCGACTGGAAGAAGGCGTGGATAGCGAAATCCCGGTCTTCCGGCCTTACACCGCCCAGCAACAGGCGGCTTACGCTGTCGGCGGCATCCAGCCGGCCTTCATCCATCAGCTGATCCCGCAGGATACAGCGGTAACGGGGCGAATCGGACGGAAGCATCTGATACAGCTGCTCCCGGAAAGAGGCAGCCGAAGGGATGGACATCCGTTCTACCATACCGGAGTTGCCGGCCATATCCTTGCTGAAGTCGTACAGCGTCCAATAATACTCCTCCTGTAGCGGTATGGACAACTGGTCCGGATGAATCTGGTCATACAGAATCTGGCTGGCCTCCAAGTAGTTGCCGGCCTTTGCATATAGATGGCCCAGCATGATGCTTGCCTGGTGGTAACGTTTCAGGTCTTGGATGGACAGTGCCAGCGCCTGCGCGCTTTTCAGATAGGCCTGCGTAGAGTCAAAGCTGAAAGCGAAATACTCACTTGCGGCAATAAACTCCAGTTCGTATCGGCCCACGGGGTCCTGCGCGGCGTTAATCAGGTGCCGATAAGCATCCAGCTGATCCTGTTTCTTGGCAATATACAGTTCCCGGGCGGCCAGGAAGCCGTCCAGTTCGTCCAGCAGTTTCTGGGTCTTGCGGTCCGTATGCGCGGGAGCCATACAGGCTGTCACCAGAACGGTGACGGCCGCCGCCAGGATCATGTTCTTATTCAAGCACATGATGCAAAGATAGCAAAATTTCCTCTTCCCGTCCTTCCGGAATCACCGGGGACAGGAAGGAGAGCATCTGCAGGGTCTTGGCTTCCTTCTCAGGAATGCCGCGGGAGCGCATATAGAAGAGTTCGTTCTCGTTTAACTGGCCTACAGTGGCGCCGTGGGAGCATTTGACATCGTCGGCGTAGATTTCCAGCTGGGGCTTGGTTTCCACCTTGGCCGTATCGGTCAGGACGATGTTGTGGTTTTCCTGATAGGCCTGGGTCTGCTGGGCGTCGGGAGCCACCACGATGGTGCCGTCGAAATGTACCTGGGCCCGGCCGCCGGCAATGCCGTTGAACAGCTGCGTGCTGTGGCAGCCCGGCGCGCGATGGTGCATCAGGATGCGGAAATGCACCTGCTCATCGCCATTGCACAGGTACAGGCCCTTCAGATGGGCTTCAGCCCCGGGACCCGCCAGTTCGACGAACACCGTGATGTCCTTCGATTCCCCCGGCAACACCACGAACTCCAGGTTCAGCACCTCGCCGGCCTGAACCACTATGGGAGATACACTCGCGATGCTCGGTATGACATACTTGCCGTGTCCCATATCAGAACTGGTCAAATCCCTGGTTTTCAATGATGTCGATCAGCTCCCGGCCCCCGTTTTTCACAATACGGCCGTCTTTCAGGACATGCACGTGGTCCGGCTGAACATATTCCAGCAGCTTCTGGTAATGCGTGACGATGATGGCGCTCTTTTCCGGGCTGCGCAGGGCGTTCACCCCGTCGGCCACAATCTTCAGGGCGTCCACGTCCAGGCCGCTGTCGGTCTCGTCCAGGATGCTCAGCATGGGATCCAGCAGGGCCATCTGAAAGATTTCGTTGCGCTTTTTCTCCCCGCCGGAGAAGCCCACGTTCACTTCGCGCTTGGCGAATTCGGGCTTCATCTGCACGAAGGCCATCTTTTCCTTCATCAACTTCAGGAAATCCCCCGCCTTCATCTCGGGCAGGCCCTGGGCCTTGCGCTTGGCATTTACGGCGGCTTTCATAAAGGCCGTAATGGTGACGCCGGGAATTTCGATGGGATACTGGAAACTGAGGAAGAGTCCGGCCCAGGCCCTTTCTTCGGGGGCCATGGCCAGGAGGTCCTTCCCTTGGAACAGGATGCTGCCTTCGGTGACCTCGTAGCCGGGTTTTCCCGTCAGGACAGCCGCCAGGGTGCTCTTGCCGGCGCCGTTGGGGCCCATCACCGCATGGACCTCGCCGGGGCCGATATGCAGGTCGATGCCTTTGAGTATTTCCTTATCCCCGATCCGGGCGTGCAGGTTGTTTATCTGTAACATATTATACTTACTAAGCTCCGTGTCTATATAGTTTAATCCAGGTAGCCAGGGACCAGAGACCGTTCACCAGGTACAGGCCGCAGACGATGGGCATAAACACATTCCCCACACTGATGTGCAGGATGATCTGCGTCACGTTCACCAGCAGCCACACAATCCAGCACTCCCACTTCTTCAGGGAACTCAGCAGCTGGGCCAGCAGGATAAGGGCCGTCACCACGGAGTCCAGGTATGGATGGGGGTCGGAGGGGAACAGCTGGTCCAGCGTCCAGCCCCACAGCCCCGCCACCAGGAAAGTGCCTGCCACGCAGATGAGGGCCGCCGGAACGCTCAGGCGACTCACCTTCAGCGACTTGCTGTCTTTGGCGCTCTGCTCATCGGCCCGGGGATGCGTCCAGCGGTAATGTCCCAGGATATTGATAGCCAGGGACACGGGCTGCAGCAACAGGTTGGCGTACAGGCTGCGGTTCCAGAACAGGAAGAAGAGGGCGGCCGTATACAGGTAGCCCACCCAGAAATTGTATTTGGAATTGCGACCGGCCAGAAATACGCACGCGAGACCCAATATACTGGATATCAGGTCAATCAGCAGCACGGGACGGCCGGCCAGGGAGAATATGACGGTATCAATCATCCTACGGATCCTTCCAGTGAAACTTGCAATAACTTCTGGGCCTCAACGGCAAACTCCATCGGGAGGCGGCTCAGGACTTCACGAGCGTAGCCGTTCACGATCAGGCCCACGGCATCCTCGGGGCCGATACCCCGCTGGTTGCAGTAAAAGAGCTGGTCCTCGCTGATCTTGGAGGTGGTGGCTTCGTGTTCGACCGTGGCCGTGGGATTCTGCGACTGGATGAGCGGGAAGGTATGCGCCCCGCAGCGGGAGCCGATCAGGAGGCTGTCGCATTGGGAGAAATTCCGGGCGTTCTGCGCATGCCGGCCCATTCGGACCAGTCCCCGGTAGCTGTTCTGGCTGACGCCGGCGGAGATTCCCTTGGACACGATGCGGCTTTTGGTCCCCCGCCCCAGGTGAATCATCTTGGTGCCTGTATCGGCCTGCTGATGGTTGTTGGTGACGGCGACAGAGTAAAACTCGGACGAAGAAAAATCCCCCTTGAGGATGGTCGAAGGGTATTTCCAGGTGATGGCGCTGCCGGTTTCCACCTGCGTCCAGCTCAGATGGCTGCCGCTGCCCTTGCAGATGCCGCGTTTGGTCACGAGGTTCAGGATGCCGCCTTTCCCGTCGGCATCGCCGGGATACCAGTTCTGGACGGTGGAATACTTGACGTCGGCATCCTTCTCCACCACGATTTCCACCACGGCGGCGTGGAGCTGCTGCTCGTCGCGCATCGGAGCGGTACAGCCTTCCATATAGCTGACGTACGAGCCTTCATCGGCCACAATCAGTGTCCTTTCGAACTGCCCGGTTCCGCGGGCATTGATGCGGAAATAGCTGGACAGTTCCATCGGGCAGCGGACCCCTTTGGGAATGTAGCAGAAACTGCCGTCGGAGAATACGGCGGAATTCAGGGCCGCGAAGAAGTTGTCGCTGGACGGCACCACCGAGGCCAGGTACTTCCGCACCAGATCGGGATGCTCTTTCACGGCCTCGGAGAAGGAACAGAAGATGATGCCTTTTTCGGCCAGGGTCTTGCGGAAGGTGGTGGTCACGGACACGGAGTCGAAGACGGCATCCACCGCCACCACGCCGGCCAGGACGTCCCGCTCCTGCAGGGGAATACCCAGTTTGTCGAAAGTTTCGGCCAGCTTCGGGTCGATTTCCTTGGGACGCTCCTTGTCCTTCTTGGGGGCCGCGAAGTAGATAATATCCTGAAAATCAATTTCTGGCATATCCAGATGGGCCCAGTCCGGCTGCGGCATCGCCTGCCACTTGCGGAACGCGTCCAGGCGGAATTCCAGCAGCCACTCGGGTTCCTCTTTCCGACGGGAAATCAGGCGCACGATGTCTTCGTTCAGCCCTTTGGGGATGAACTCCTGTTCCACATCGGTGACAAAGCCCTCTTTGTACTCCGACGAAGTAAACTGCCGTATGATGTCTTCTGCCATGGGATTACAGCGCTAAATCGGCCAGGACGATGGCAGCGGCGGCCTCTACGATAACGGGGGTGCGCAGGGCGAAGCAGGTGTCGTGGCGTCCGGGGATGCCGGCCTTGGCGATGCTGGCGGTAGGTTTGAAGGCCACGCGGAACACCAGGGCATTGCCGTTGGTGATGCCGCCGTTCACGCCGCCGGCATGGTTTGTCACCGGAGGTTGGGGCCGATGGTGCCGGCCGCAGCAGTGGTGGCCTTCGCCTTCTTCGTGGTGGCAATCATGACCTTCGCCGTGGCAGTGACAGGCTTCGTCTGAGATACGCTCGCTACGCTCGGTATGACAGGAATCGGCGTCGGTATGACAGGAGCCGTCGCCGTGACAGCACTGGTGCTCCGGGAAGGGGTCGTTGTGCTCAGAGCCCTTCATGCGGGAGGCGGCAAAGCCGTCGCCGAATTCGATGCCCCGGACGCCCGGGATGGCGAAAACGGCGTGCGACACCAGCGACTCCACGCTGTCCCAGAAGGGTTCACCGAGGCCTACGGGAAGTCCCTCCACGACGCATTCCACCACGCCGCCCAGGGAGTCGCCTTCGGCCTGTGCGGCCTTCAGGGCCTCCGGCCAGGCCGAAGCATCCGTCAGGCCCCCCACCTCCGTGAGGCGGGCATGGAACTGGGCGAAATACAGCATCTTCTTGGCAACGACGCCCGCCGCCACCATCCCCAGCGTGATGCGGCCGCTGAAATGGCCACCGCCACGCAGGTCGTTGAAACCGCCGTATTTGAGGTTGGCAGTGAAGTCGGCGTGGCCCGGACGGGGGTGTTTCCGGAACTGCTCATAATCCTCCGAACGCGTGTTTTCGTTGCGGAACAGGAGGGTGAGCGGAGCGCCGGTCGTATGGCCTTCGAACACACCGGAAACGATTTCCGGCACATCGGACTCCGTGCGGGGTGTGGTGCCCAGGGCGCCGGCCTTGCGACGGGCCAGGTCCTGCGCGAAGTCCGCCTCGGTCAGCGGAACCCCCGGCAGCACGCCGTCCAGGGTTACGCCGATGCACGGTCCGTGGGACTCGCCGAAAATACTGATTCTGAATCTATTACCGAAAGTGTTCATAATTGGTCGAAGAGTTCGTTAAAAGTAGGGAAAGATTTTGCCACGCAGGCGGTATCGTCAATTTCGACGGGACTGTCGGCGCCCAGGGAGGCCACTTTCAGGGCCATCACCATCCGGTGGTCGCCGTGCGAGACGAAACGGCCGCCTTTCAGCAGCTGGCCGGTCACCAGGCGCTGGGTAAGGCTCATGCCGGTGATGGTCATCTCATCTTCGTCCACCGTTACGGGCACGCCCATCTGCGTGAGCATATCGGCCACGGCGCTGGCACGGTCGGTTTCCTTGTGGCGCAGGCGTTCGGCGCCCTGCAGGACGCTGGTACCCGGGCAGAAGGCGGCCAGCACAGCCACCATCGGGAACAGGTCCGGGCAGTTGTTCAGGTCGGCCCGGAAGGGACTCAGCGGGGCGCGTTTGACGTGGATGGCGCCGGTGGGTTCGTCCAACTGGGACATGCTGGCACCGGCCTGCATCAGGATGTCCATCATCGAAATATCGGCCTGAAGGCTTTGGGTATCAAGGCCTTCCACCTCCACGTCGCCGAAGATGGCTCCGGCAGTCAGGAAGGGCGCAGCACCGGACCAGTCGGCCTCGATGGCGAAATCCGCCGCCTGGTAGTGCTGGCCGCCGCGGATCTTGAAATGGACGCCGGTGCAAAGGCTCCAGTCCTGCGTTTCCAGAAAATCGTCGCCGCCTTCCATCTCCGAACCGATCCGGATGCCGAAGCGCTTGAGCACATCCACCGTAATGAACAGGTAGGGGATGCTCTTGGGCTCGTTCACATACAGGAACGACTTGTCCGATGCCAGGGGCAGCGCGGCCAGCAGGCCCGAAATGAGTTGGGAACCGCCTTTGCCGGAGACATCGGCCCGGCCGGGAATCAGTGGCCCGGCTACCTTCAGGGGCAGATAGCAGTCGGATTTCCGGGCGGGGCGCTCGGGGTCAGATTGCTCGGGATACAGGCGTACGCCGAAGGCCGCCATAATGTCGTGGGCGTCGGTCAGGGGCCGGCGAAGGAGGGTTTTTTCGCCCGTGACACGAACCGGCTGCTGCGCGGTGACCGACAGGATGGGGATCATCAGGCGTGTCAGGAAACCCGACTCGCCGGTATGCAGCTGATCCAGCTTCAGGCAGCCCGCCTGGGCGCCGATGCCGGTGATGATGAGCTCGCTTCCGTTTTCCTGCACCCGGGCTCCCAGGGCACGGGCTACCGAGAGGGCGCTTTCGTTGTCCCCGCAGGGGGAATAGCCGCTCAGGTGGGAGGTGCCATCGGAGAGCGCCGCCGCTACAATGGCCCGCTGGGCAAAACTTTTGGACGAAGGCATGGGCAGATGGGCCGCCCGGACGAAGCGGTAGTTTCCATAGACCCGGGCGTACATCGCCTCGGTGGTCCACTGGCCCGGAGCCGTGGCTTCTTCCTCGCTGACGCAGGCGTAGGTGAATGGCGCCCCCAGTTTCAGGGCGTCCAGCCGGGATTCCCGGCCTTCCTCTCCCATGCAGAACGCCACCAGCGTGCCGGGTCCGGCGTCCCTGTACAGGGCCTGAAGCGTGTCGGAATCGGCCTTGGAAGTGGCTGTGGTGACGATTTTCACCACCTCGCCGCCAAACTGGCGTGCCCGCTCCAGCACGGCTTGCAGCACCGGAAGCGGAGGGGTATTGTCGAAGTTGTGGTAGGAACGGATGAGCACGGTGCCATATTCCCGGCAGGCCTCGCGGATGCGGCGGCCGACGGCGGCAGGGGCTTCCATCTCCAGGTCCACGTATTTGGCACCGGCGATGATGGCCCTTTCCAGGATGTCCGGGGCCGATGCTTCCTCGCTGAGCCGGCAGGTGGCGATGAGAGGGACGTCGGAGTTACTGAACAGCTCGTCCATGTCCTCTTCCTCCAGGGCGCAGCGGTCCAGGCGGATTTCGGCCATCTCCAGATGCTCCAGAAGCGCCTGGATTTCAGCAAGTTCCTTATTTTGTATCGAAGTGCAGATCATAGGGGTTCAGTTCTTGGAAGACCACTTCTCCGGGGCGGACGGGCACAACGAACCGCACCTTGCCGCCGCCTTGTGCCTTCTTGTCCCGGGTCATCGCTTCCTGCAGGGTCTCCAGGTCATAGGGGCACTGCGCCGGCAAGTTCAGGGCGTTCCAATCGGCCGTCAGACGCTTTGCCAGACCGGCTTCCGTGATGCCCAGGCTTTCTCCCAGCCGGGCCGCCAGGATGATTCCCATCGCCACGGCCTCGCCGTGGGTGATGTCATCGCCCTGCTCCTGCGCCTGGTGCTCGATGGCGTGGGCAAAGGTATGGCCCAGGTTCAGTTTGGCCCTTTCACCCTGTTCGTAGGGGTCGCGCGCGACGATATCGGCCTTGATCCGGGCGGCCCGGGCAATGAGGGGCTGCAGGTCAGCGGCCGTTGCCGTGCTTGGAAGAACGGCGATTGCCTGCTGATAGGCGGGGCCGTCGTCCAGCAGGAAGGTCTTGAGCAGCTCAGCCTCCCCGGAGTGGAATTCGCGCGGCGGGAGGGTGCGCAGGACATCGGCACAAAGGAAGGTGTATTCCGGCATCCTGAAAGCGCCCAGCATATTCTTGTAGCCGTCAAGGTTCACGCCGGTTTTGCCGCCGATGGCAGCGTCCACCTGCGAAAGTAGCGTCGTGGGCAGGTTGGCATAGCGGATGCCACGTTTGTAGATGCTGGCCGCAAAGCCCGTCATATCCGTGGTGATGCCGCCGCCGATGGCCAGCAGCAGGGCTTTCCGGGAAGCCCCGGCCTCCATCAGCTGCCGGCAAAGGGCCAGAACGCTCTCCATCGTCTTCAGCGTTTCCGACGTCTCCAGTCCGATAGCGGCCCGCACGGGGAGCCCGGCCATCACTTCACCGGCCACCCAGGCCACATTTTCGTCGTAAACCACGAAAATTTCAGGCTCCTGGGACAGGAAAGCGGCCATATCGGCCGTATGCTTCAATTCTTTTATCATAAGCGTACAAAGATAAGGGAAAAATCTGTATTTTTGCCGAAAAGATTTGCCGATGCTCCGAGTCATTATCCTGGCGGTACTGCCCGCCTTCATCCTCATTTACTACACCTACCAGCAGGACAAACTGCAACGCGAACCGGTCAAGAACCTTGTCAGGGCCTTTTTCTTCGGCTGGGGTTCCGTGCTGGCATCCCTGTTCATCTCCATCCCGTCGCTGCGGATGGGCCTTTATCCGGATGAAATCCATTCGATAGCCGATGCCTTCCGTACGGCCTTCTTCGGGGCAGCCATTCCGGAAGAGACCGCCAAACTCCTGCTGCTGTGGCTGTTCCTGCGTAAGTGCAGGGACTTCGACGAGCGGATGGACGGCATCGTCTATGCCGTTTGCGTGGGGATGGGCTTTGCGGCTTTTGAGAACATCGAATACCTTTTCGCCGCCGGCTCCAACTGGGTCACGACGGGCATCGGACGGTCCCTCACGGCCATTCCCGGGCACTTTGCCTTTGCCGTGATCATGGGCTACTACTACTCCCTGAACCACTTTGACAGCTACCGTGCACCCTACGCCAAGATCAAGATGTGGCTGTATCCCGTGCTGGCGCATGGCATCTACGACACCGTGGCCATGAGCACGGAGGTGAGCCCGGAAATCAGCGGGGCCGTCACCATCGCCATCCTGCTGGGCTGCTTCTGGGGACTGAAATGGGCCCAGCGCCGCATGAAGGATCACCTGCTGGCCGATGCCACCTCGCCCTCCGTCGGCAGGTAGGACAACAAAGTTTTGCATTTTCCGCTTTTTCACCTAACTTTGCAGTCCGTCTTTCAAAGACCCCTCTGGCCCGGATGGCGGAATTGGTAGACGCGCTGGACTCAAAATCCTGTGATAGCAATATCGTGCGGGTTCGATTCCCGCTCTGGGCACGAAAAAAGGACCGGTTAGCCGGTCCTTTTTTCGCGCCCTATGTCTTCGACTACTGGGGGACTAATCCCCCAGACCCCCTGCGTCGCTACGCTCCGATCGCGCTGCCGGTCCTTTTTTCGCGCCCTATGTCTTCGACTACTGGGGGACTACCACATTACCGATTCTCGGCAGCCTCGACGGCTTTGAAGTAGCGGTAGCTGGAGACCTTGACCTCGCTGATGGAGTTCTCGTCGCAGACGATGGTGCCGGCGGGGTGGTTCTGCAGGCCGCTCAGGGTGCAGTAGTGGCTCATCGGACCTTCAATGGCGTCCTTCAGGGCGCGGGCTTTCTTGGAGCCGAAGGCCAGGATCACCACTTCCTTGGAGGAGAGCACGGTGGCTACGCCCACGGTCAGGGCCTGGGCCGGAACAGCATTGGGATCGCCGTCAAAGAAACGGGCGTTCACCTCGCGGGTGTCCTGGGTGAGGGTGACCACGCGGGTACGGCTGCTCAGGGAGGAGAAGGGCTCGTTGAAGGCGATATGACCGTCTTCGCCCACGCCACCCAGGAACAGGTCGAAGCCTCCGGCGTCCACGATGGCCTGCTCATAAGCAGCGCACTCGGCCTCCACATCGGCGGCATTGCCGTTCAGGATGTGGATGTTCTCGGGCTTCTCGTCGATATGGTCGAACAGGTAGCGGTGCATGAAGCTGTGGTAGCTTTCGGGATGCTCCACGGGCAGGCCCACGTACTCGTCCATATTGAAGGAGATCACGTTCTTGAAGGAGACCTCGCCGTCCTTGACCATGCGGATGAGTTCGGCATAGGTCTCGATGGGAGTGGAACCCGTGCAAAGGCCGATGACAAAGGGCTTGTCACTGACGGCAGCCTTGGCGTTGATCTTGGCTGCGATATAATGGGCGGCCCACAGGGAGCCTTCCTTGGCGTTGTCGCGAATAATAACTTTCATGGGGAATTAATACAGTTTTAAGAACACTTCAATGGCTTGATACTCGGCCATGCCCAGCATATTGTACAGGCGGGCCGTATTGGACGTGCGCTCTTCGGCGCGCTGCCAGAACTCGCGCGGATCTTCGCCCGGGAACGGGACGATATCCTTCTGGGACAGGTGACGGAAGATGGCGTGACGCTTCTTCACCACCTCGTCGGGAGACAGCGGAACGGCCATGTCCACGCGACCCAGCTCCCACTCCATCCAGGCGCCGCGATACAGCCACACGTGGGTCTCGCTGAGCCAGGCATTGCCTTCTTCCTTCAGCTGTTCCACAGCCTCCAGGGCGGCCTCGGTGCACACGCGGTGGGTACCGTGCGGATCGGCCAGGTCACCGGCCATGAAGATCATGTGCGGCTTCAGGTCCTTGATGAGCTGCTTGATGATATCCACATCGGCCTGGGTACGGGGATTCTTCTTGATGCCGCCGCTCTCGTAGAACGGGAGGTTCAGGAAGTGGGCGTTGGTGTTGTCGTTGAGGCCGAAGGAACGCACGGCGCCGCGGGCTTCGCTGCGGCGGATGGCGCCCTTCATTTCCAGCAGGGCACGGGGTTCGGGCTCGCCGGGGACCTTGCTTTCGACCAGTTTCTTGACCTCGTCGAACTTGTCGGCGAAACCCAGCTGGAAGGCGCAGTCCATGTGCTGGAGCACCACATCGTCGTGCACGGCCACGTTACCGGAGGTTTCGTAAGCTACGTGGACGTCGTGGCCCTGGGTGGCCAGACGGATGAAGGTACCGCCCATGGAGATGACGTCGTCGTCCGGGTGCGGGGAGAAGATGAGCACCGTCTTGGGATAAGGCTTGGCACTGACCGGACGGGTGCTGTCGTCGGCGTTGGGCTTGCCGCCCGGCCATCCGGTGATGGTATGCTGAAGGTCGTTGAAGACGTCGATGTTGATCTTGTCATAGCTGCCCACCTTGTCCAGGAGCTCGCTGAGACCGTTGTTCAGGTAGTCTTTTTCGGTGAGTTTCAGGATGGGCTTGCCGGTCACCTCGCAGAGCCAGACCACGGCCTTGCGCACGAACTTGTGCGTCCAGTCGCAGGGACCCACCAGCCAGGGAGCCTCGCTGCGGGTCAGGAGGCTGGCGGCGGCTTCATCCACGTAGAAGGAGATATGGTCGTGTTCCTGCAGCAGGGAGGCAGGGCAGTCGGAGGTGGCGGGACCTTCGGCGATGGCCTTGACGGCGGCAGCCTTGTCTTCGCCCCAGGCCATCAGGACAATCTTCTTGGCCGACAGCATGGTGCTGATGCCCAGCGTAAGGGCCTTGTCCGGGGTCACGGACATATCGTGGTTGAAGTTGCCGGCCTGGCGCTTGCGGGAAGCGTAGGACAAGCGCACCACGCGGGTACGGGTCTTTTCGTTGGAACCGGCCTCGTTGAACCCGACCTGGCCCTGTTCGCCCACGCCGATTACCAGCAGGTCCAGATTGCGGGCCAGGGCATCGAACTCATAGCAATAGTCGGACAGTTTGTCGGCGGGAACGGTACCGTCGGGGATGTGGACATTTTCCTTCAGGATGTCCACATGGTCCAGCAGGGCCTCGTGGATGCGGTAGTTGCGGCTCTGGAGTTCGTTGCCGGAAGAAGGATAATACTCGTCGATGGTGACGACTTCCACGTTTTTGAACGAAACCAGCCCGGCCTTGCAGCGGCGGGCCAGCTCATTGTACAGGGATTTGGGCGTGGAGCCGGTGGTGAGTCCCAGACGGAACAGACCGTCCTTCTTGGCGTTGATGGCATCGACAATCATATCGGCGATGGCATAGGAAGCCGGACGGGACTCTTCGTACACATGGGTCCAGATTCTTTCGTAGGTGTGAAGAATGCCGGCAGGGAGGTCTTTCTGGATGAGACCGCCTTCGTACGGAAGGGTAAAATGATGATTTTTCATATCAGTGTGTTTGTGTATTGTCGCAGAGCATACAAAATTAGCGAATTCTGATCAAAAATCAACGCAAGATTTTCTGAATCCGTTCCAACTTGCCGTCCACGGGTGCCGGCTCCACACCCAGCAGCTTGCACAGCATGGGATAGATATCGATATTGTGGAAGGCCGACTGCTCCCCTTCGGTGTAAGGAGCCTCGTAACCCTGCCGGAAGTCCGGTCCCACAGCCCGGAAGGCCACCATCATATCGGTATTCCTGGGGTCGAAACCGTGGGTACCGTGGTTCCTGGACGGGGCGAAGTTGAACTGCCATCCCAGGTCCGGGGACACGATCACATCGCCCAGGCGGTCCGAAGTCCCGTAGTTGAGGTATTCGGGCACTTCCCCGTGCTTCCATACGCGGAGGTGCTCCACATCGGAGAGCGCCGCCAGGACCTTGTCCAGGCATCCTTCCTTGACCCAGATACTGGTGGGAATGGTGCCCACGATGCGATCGATCCAGGCTTCGTCCAGGACGCTGTACCAGCCGACGAAACGGTCCTGTGAGATTTCCGTCATGCCATGGTCCCCGGTGACCACGAAATTGATGCGGTCTCCGTAAGGCAGGGCTTTCAGGCGCAGGTACAGACGGTGCATCCGGGCGTCCATCTCTTCGGCCATCGCCTTGGTCTCGGGCGACATGGGACCGTGCACATGGCCCTGGTGGTCGGGTTCGTCGAAGTAGCCCATCACCAGACGGGGGCGCTCCGCCTCCGGCAGGCTCAGCAGGCGGACGATTTCATCGACCCGCTGATCGAAATTCCAATGCGGCTGCTCATCCCAATGACGATAGTAGGTGGGATAGACGCCCCCGATGGCGATATCCGAGCCCACCCAATAGACGGCAGCGCAGGGAACGCCCTGCCGCTGGGCCGTGGCCCAGATGGGTTCGCCCAGGTAGTAGCGGGGATCGTAGCGGGATTCATCGTCCCGAATGCTGTAACCATGCTGCGTCTCAGGGTTCCAGAAAGAATTGTTCACCAGCCCGTGATGATCCGGAACCAGACCCGTGGCAATGGTATAATGGTTGGGGAAGGTGGACGACGGGTACGATGCCTCCATCCGGGCTTTCACGCCCACAGTGGCCAGGGAATCCATAAACGGCATTTCGTAGTAGTCGGGATAGTCCCAACGGAAACCGTCCAGGGAAATGACGACGGTGTAGGTTTCTTGCGGGGCCGCCTGGCAGCCGGAAAGGAGCAGGGTGCCGGCCAGGGCCAGCAGAAGGAGTTTACGGGTCATCGCTTACGGGGTTAAAAGGGCTACAGGGAAGGTGAAATAGGTATCAGGATAGGGCTCATCCTTAAGGGTAAAGTGCCACCATTCGCAGTCATAGGGTTTGAAACCGTGCCGGAGCATCGCGGTGCGCAGCACCATCCGGTTGTAGAACTGTACGGACGTCAGGCCACCCTCCACCGGCTTCCATTCCAGGGTTTCGGGGTCGCCACAGTAGTCGGGATGGCTTTCGGGGCCGAACCAGTCGAATGTGCCGCCCATATCCAATTCCTTTTCGGTGGCCATGTCAAAGAGGGTCAGATCCACGGTGGAGCCGCGCGTATGACCGCTTTTTTCGTCAATATACCTGCGGGAGAACAGCACGTCCTTGGTGAGGTCCGGATAGAAATAGGGCTTCATCAGGGTGTCGCTAAACTCGGCGCCCCAGCGCATGAAGTGGTCCACACCGCACTGGGGACGATAGGCGTCGTAAATCTTCAGCCGGTATCCGTGGCGAACCACATCGTCGCTCACGGCTTTCAGGCTGTCGGCGGCACGGCGGGTCATCAGGGCCACAGGGGCCTCATAGCCGTCGATGCGGCTGCCCACGAAATTATAGGTGCCGAAATAGCGGATTTCCAGGATGACGTCCGGCGCCACGTCGCTGATGTTCACAAAGTCACTGGAGTCGGCGGCGGGGTCGGTCGCCTTAGGGGCGCAGGCAAGGGCGGAAAGAACCAGAACGAAGGCTAAGTGTGCGCGGAACTTCATGATTCAAAGGTGATTACATACCGAAGCCGAAGACCAGGCCGAAGGTGACGGAGCTGAAGTCAGGACCGCATCCGTAACGGAACGGAGAGCTGGGGTTATAGCGGACATACAAGCCCAAACCACCGTAGGAAGCCGCCACCATGTAGCTGTGCGTAAACACCCGGGTAAGAATGTGATTGGAATAGTATTCGATGGTTTTACTGTCATTTTTCGCGTCGATGCCTTTCGTGCGGACGATACCATGCAGGTTGATCTCGGCGGTGACGCCGGCCCGGAAACTCCACGAACCGATCTGGTGCTCGAAGCTCAGCGGAAAATTAAAGCTCATCACGGACAGCCGGGACTTTTTGACGGTTTTCATTTCGGAAACCGCCGGCAGGACCGATACCTGGGTATGGGTAATGTCGTCCGGCATCCAGAAAGAATCCCGCTCCAGGTTAAAGTAGTCCCAATCCAGGTCTACGCCTAGGGAAACGCTGCCCCCGTCATAGGGATGGAACTGGACTTCGGCCAGGTTGAAATAGAATTCGACGTTCTTGAAAAAGCTGGTATGCTGGAGGAAGTCATTGCTCACCGGATTGAAGGGGGCGTGAAAACCCACCCCGATATAACTGAGTCCGCTAAACTCAAACTTCTCGCTTTCACTGATGGGAAAGTGGGTCAGTTCGGATACGCCTTCGCCAAAGTTGTTGAAACCCTGGGCGAAGCTTACGCTGCAGAAGGCCATCAGGCCGGCCAAAAGGGAGAAAAACTTCTTCATTATCGTACTCTATTAATCATTTATCGACTTTTATACTGCAAATATAGTGATATTTTATTACCTTTGCTCGAAACCAATTGGCGTATGAAGATCTTTCCTTATAACGCCCCCTCCAGCCGATTCTTGCCGATGGAAGGCGATGAATCCGTGTTGCTGACCGCCAGCAACGAGGGGTACAGCGTACAGCACATCGACCCCTTCGGGTCCAGTTCCAACAACAGCAGCTATGACGACGATGAAGAAGTATTGTAACATTCTGACGGCCGTCCTGGCCCTGTGCCTCCTTTCCTGCGCAAAGGAGCCCCCCGTTGAAGTCGGGCAAACGGACCTTCCCCCGGTGGAAGAATATGATCCCTGGCTGGCGCATCCCAAGGAGGTTCCCTCCATTCCCGGACCGGGCCCTGAGCTGATGGCCGGGAACAGCACCAAATCGCAACTGGTGCAGGACGGAGAAGACCATTATGACGTACAGTGGACGGCAGGTGACACGTTCTACGCGATAGGCGTTCAGCCACCAGGATCGGAATACTCATTATACGGCGCTCAGTATAGCACCACCGATGGCGGGACGGAAGCTGAGTTTACCTCAATGTATGGCCTGGGCGATCCTGTGGAACTGCATGCCATTTATCCCTATTCGCAGTACTTGGGTATCGCAAACGTCAATGTCGATGAAGTGGAGTACTTGGGCCTCTGTATTGATTACCCCACAGTCCAGACGGCAACGCCCGGCTCGGTGGCCGAAGGAGCCAATCTCTCCTATGCCCATCCGGGGAGCCTGAGCGAAAAGCTGGGCTTTACCAACCTGGTATCCATCATCAAATTCCGTCTTGAAGGGACCCAGGCCTCGGCGGTTACCTCCGTCACTTTCCGGGGCATGAACAATCTGGCTGGCGGCTATATCCTGTACTATCGGGACGGACGCCCCCAAGTACTGACGAACGTAGAAATAAGTGGCAAAGAAAAAAGCCGCACGGTTACCCTGCAGGGCACCTTCGCTGCCGGGCAGGACTACTATATTGCCATCACCCCCAGCCGGCAGGAGGCTTTCTCCATGATTTTCGCCAACGCAGATGGGGAAACCACCACCCTCACCTCCACCACGGAGATGAAATTCAACCGTTCGCAAATCAACGACTTCGGCACCATCACCATCAACGGCTTCACCGATACGCAGGGCATGGATCCCATCCCGTACATGAGCGCTTCGGTTCCGAATGTCAAGCCCGTCTCGATGGTCGTCGTTCCCGATGGCTATACCGAGGACGAACTGGATGATTACGAGATGCAGGCCAAGGCCGCCATGGGGGCCCTCTTCAATACCGAACCCTTCAAAAGCTACCGGGATTATTTCAATGTCTGGATTCTGAAAGTGGCCTCCAATGAGTCCGGAGCCAATATTACCGATGGTAACGGGAATATCCTGACGCCAGTGGACTGCTACTTCGGGTCCAAATGGGGCGCCACCTCCTACAACGATTTATCGGCGAATGACAGCAAAGTATTTAATTTTGTATCGGACAACTGTCCGGATCTCATGGACGGGTCCCATACGCTTGCTGAGGTACCGATTCTGGTCATCATCAACGACACCCGCTATGCCGGGAGGGCACATTCCTGGTCCAACGGACAAACCTATTGCCAGGTTCCGACCACGGCAGGGCACCTGAACTGGCGCTATCCCAGCCGGAAAGCCCGCACCGATGCGCTGATCGAAAATCCTTCGCTGGAAAATGACCTGATTGACACCCCTGAAACAGAGAAAGCAGAAGTCGGGTCCAATACCGGCACCTGGCTCAATACCACGGTGCACGAGTTCGGCGGTCACAGCTTTGCCCGCCTGGCTGACGAATATTGGTACGACTCCAGCTTTAAGTCCGACTTCACCATCAGCGCACAAAGCTGGCCTGTTCCCTTCTCCCTGAATGTTTCCACGGATCCCGCAAATCCGATCTGGAAGGATGTCCTGCTGGACAGCTACGG
>CACYHZ010000001.1:79676-87198 GCA_902774345.1 uncultured Bacteroidia bacterium
CTGCAGGCAAAAAGCCCGCTGTACGCGCAGCGGATCGGCGTTTTCCAGGGCGCAGAAGTATCGCCCTTCAACCGTTGGAGGAGCGAGCGGATCAGCTGCATGATTGACAACCGCTTCTACTTCTCCGCCTACCAGCGCTACCTGATTGTGCAGCGCATCCATACCCTGGCCGGGGATTATATCTCGGATCCGGAGGAGCGCTTTGCCGATTTCCTGGCCAAGGATGTAGCGGAAGACCCTGTACGGGATGTGGTCTCCAGCGCAGTGTACGGCGTTTCCAACGCCATTCCGCCGCGTCCGGTACCGATGCTTCCTCCGCCCCGGATGATGGATTAAGCCCTTATACCGATTCGGCCAGCTTCCTGGCAATCTCCAGGAAGGCCTGGCTGTCGGGGCGGGAGCCCAGGGCCACGGGTTCGCCATTGTCGCCGCCTTCGCGGATGCCCTGCACCAGCGGAATCTGTCCCAGGAAGGGGATGTCCAGCTGGGCTGCCATCTGACGGCCGCCGTCCCGGCCGAAGAGGTAGTACTGCTCGTCCGGATGGGCCTCCGGCGTGAACCAGGCCATATTTTCGACCAGACCGTAGATGGGTTTGTTCACCTGCGGATTCCGGAACATATTCACCCCGCGGAAGACGTCGGCAAGGGCCACGGCCTGGGGCGTGGTGACAATCACGGCGCCAGTGAGCGGGACATCGCCGATGAGGGAAATATGGATGTCGCCGGTTCCCGGAGGCATGTCGATAAGGAGAAAGTCCAGCGGTCCCCACTGGGTCTGGAGGATAATCTGCTTGAGTGCCGTGGACGCCATGGGTCCGCGCCAGATGAGCGCCTGGCCGGCCTGGGACACATGCCCCACCGACAGCCATTTCACGCCATATTTCTGGACCGGGACGAAGAGGGTGTCATGCTCGTCCTCCCCGTACATCTCGATTTCAACGCCTTCCGTTCCGGTCATGGTGGGAACGGATGGGCCATAGACATCGGCATCGGCCAGTCCGACGCGATAGCCCAGACGGGCCAGGGCTACGGCCAGGTTCACGGCCACGGTGGACTTCCCCACCCCGCCCTTTCCGGAGGCGATGCCAATGATGTTGCGCACCTCCCGCAGTTGGTCCAGGTTGAACTGGATGCCCTTGGGAGCGGCTTTGGCAGGTTCCTTGACGACGGTATCCACCTCGATTTCGGTCCCGCCGGGGGCGTGACGGTACAGGCAGGCCTGCACGGCGCCAATCAGGTAGTTCTTCAGGGGATCCGGGCGCTTGGGGAAGCCCAGGGTCACGTGGATGCGGCCTGGCGCCAGCTCCACGGCTTCGACCATCCCCAGCTGCACCACATTCTGGTCCCCTTTGGCCGGATGCTGCACTTCCTGCAGCCACTGACGGATATCGGATTCGTTCACGGAATGATTCACTGCTTTCTGAATTTTCAACAAAAGTAGTCAAAAATTTTGTGATATCCGTAAATCTGCATATCTTTGTAGTCCCGTCCGAAATGACGGAGTTTCAAACGCTTTAAGCCCGGAGGGGTGGGTGAGTGGCTGAAACCAGCAGTTTGCTAAACTGCCGTACGGGTTATTCTGTACCACGAGTTCGAACAAAGCATTTCAGCTCAGCGCGTTAGCGCTGGGCTGTTTTCATAGGGTGCCGTCGAAAGCTTGCTTTCGTAAGATGCCCTATGGAAACAGCACAAACGGCCTTTGGCCGTAGAGCTGAACGGTTTTCTATCTTTTTTATATCTTTGTGAAAATTTTGCTGTATATGAAACGTATTCTCACCTTCCTGGCCGCTTTGGCCATTTCCGTGAGCGCCGTCGCCGATGAAGGCATGTGGCTGCTCCCCCTTCTGAAACAACTGAACGGGAAAGACTTGAAGGCCGCCGGCTGCAAGCTGTCCCCGGAGGAGATCTATTCCATCAACAAAACGTCCCTGAAAGATGCCATCGTGCATTTCGGCGGCGGTTGTACCGGTGAGATGATCAGCGAACAGGGCCTGCTGGTGACCAACCACCACTGCGGTTACAGCAGCATCCAGGGCCTGTCCACCGACGAACACAACTACCTGATGGACGGCTACTGGGCCAAGAACCTGGGTGAGGAAATCCCCTGCCCCGGCCTCACCGTCACCTTCCTGGTGTCCATGGAGGACGTGACCGATGCCATTGAAAAGCACGGCGCAGATTCGGACGAGCTGGAGAAACAGGCGCAGGAAGCCAACCCCGGCTGCGAGGTCATGGTTACCGGTTTCTATAACGACAACGTGCACTATCTGATTGTGTACCGCACCTACAACGACGTCCGCTTCGTGGCTGCTCCCCCGGCATCGATGGGCAAGTTCGGCGGTGAAACCGACAACTGGATGTGGCCCCGTCACACCTGTGACTTCTCCATGTTCCGCGTGTATGCCGGCGCCGACAACATGCCCGCCGAATACAGCGAGGACAACGTGCCCTACAAGCCCGCCAAGAGCCTGAAGGTGTCCCTGAAGGGCGTGAAGGAGAATGACTTTGCCATGGTGATGGGCTACCCGGGCCGCACCCAGCGTTTCCAGACCGCCGCCCAGCTGAAGCAGATGATCAAGACCAACCGCATCCGCATCGACGCCCGCACCGTCCGTCAGGACATCATGTGGAAGCATATGATTGCCGATAAGTCCGTCCAGCTGAAATACGCCGACAAGTACGCCTCCTCCGCCAACGGCTGGAAGAAGTGGCAGGGCGAAGAACTGGCCTTCGAGAATCTGGACATCATCGGCCGGGAAGAGCGCAAGGAAGCGGCCCTGAAGGCCTGGATTGAGGCCGATCCCGCCCGCGTGGAACTGTACGGCGACCCCATTGCCGACATTGCCGCCCAGGTCGAGAAACGCGCCGCCGCCGAAAGGGCCATCAACTACCTGGCCGAAGCGCCTTTCCAGATTGAACTGCTGGATCTGATGGGAACCATGAACGGCACCTACAGCAGCGCCCGCCGTCAGGGCGTGGATTCCATCGAAGCCCTGGCATCGGCCAAGGAAGCCGTCAAGGCCCTGTACCGCGACTATGTCGTCGAAATCGACAAGGAAGAAGCCGTGGCCCTGTTGGAATTCTACCGGCAGCATGCCCTGGAGGAAGACTATCTGGAGGGCCTGGACACCACCGATTTCGCCACGATGGACATCCCTGCCTATGTGGAAAGCCTGTTCGAAAACACCATCTTCAAGAGCTATGAGGGCGTAGAGAAGCTGAACAGTTTCTCCGAAGTGATGGAAGACCCCGCCGTAGCCTTATACAACAGCATCGTCATGGTGTTGATGAAGCACTATATGACCCTTTACGGAAACCCGGATCCCAAGGCCCAGGAGGGCAGCAAGCACTTTGCCGCCGCCCTGATGGAATGGCAGAAAGGCCAGGCCCTGTATCCGGACGCCAACTCCACGATGCGTCTGACCTACGGCCACGTGCTGCCGTATTCCCCGAAGGATGCCCTGCTGTACAAGCACTTCACCACGGCCAAGGGCCTGCTGGAGAAGGAGAATCCCGATGATCCCGAATTCATCCTCCCCGCCGGCGTGAAAGAGCTGATCCTCGCCGGTGACTATGGCCGCTGGGCTGATTCGGACGGCACCCTGCACACCTGCTTCCTCACCAATAACGACATCACCGGCGGCAACTCCGGTTCCCCCGTGCTGGACGCCAAGGGCAACCTCATCGGCCTGGCCTTCGACGGCAACTGGGAGAGCATGAGCTCCGACGTGATGTTCGAGCCCGAACTGCAGCGCTGCATCTGCGTGGATATCCGCTATGTGCTGTGGATGGTGGAGAAGTTCGGCGGTGCCACGAACCTCATCGACGAACTCACCTTCGCGAAATAATCAGAACAAAGAGGGTTCCAACTCTTTGACGTGAAACGACATCCGGTGCCAGGGCGTATAGCCGTGGCGCCGGATGGCGTCTATATGCTCGGGCGTAGGATAGCCCATATTGCGGTCCCAGCCATAGGCCGGATACTCCCGGGAGAGTTCCCGCATGAAATCGTCGCGATAGGTCTTGGCCAGCACCGATGCGGCGGCAATGCTGGCATAGGTGGCGTCCCCGTGGACCACCGTCCGGTAATCCTGGGCGCCGAAGCGGTCGAACGGACGGAACTTGTTGCCGTCGATCAGGAGGAAATCGGGCTGCGGGTCCAGGCGGAGCACCGCCCGCTGCATGCCCGTGACAGAGGCCCACAGGATGTTCAGCCGGTCGATTTCCGCGGCGCTGACCGCCTCGACCGCCCAAGCCACGGCTTCGCGCTGGATGAGGGGCCTGAGCAGCTCCCGCTGCTTTTCGCTGAGCTGTTTGGAGTCGTTCAGCAGCGGATGGTAAAAGTCCGGCGGCAGGATCACGGCAGCGGCATAAACGGGACCGGCAAGCGGTCCGCGGCCAGCTTCATCGCAGCCCGCCTCACGCCTTCCGGCTTCCCAATATGGCTTCAGTATGGGTTTCATCACTTGCAAAGTTAGTAATTCGGCATGCCAACTGTGCAAAAAAACTGAAAATATTTGGAAAAGAGGCAGGGGGAAGATGTAGGCGTATTTGCCATCCGGCAAGCAAACATCTAAAAAAAGCCCTGTCCGGTATATTGGGACAGGGCTTTTTCGTTTGCAAAAGGAGAATGCCTTAATCCTCCTCTTGTTCCTGAGCGGCGTATTCGGCCAGGAGCTTAGTCTGCACGTCGGCAGGAACCTGGACGTATTCCGCGAACTTCATCTGGAAGGTAGCGCTACCACCGGTGAGGGAGCTCAGGATGGTGGAGTAGCGGTACAGCTCGGCCAGCGGAACGCGGGCGTGGAGCACGGTGAAGCCCTTTTCCATATCCTGGTTCATGATCATACCACGACGGGTGTTCAGGTCGCTCATGCAAGGGCCTACATACTCGTTGGGAGTGAAGATGTCCACGTTGTAGATGGGTTCCAGGATCTTCGGACCAGCCTGGCGGAAAGCCTCCTTGAAGGCGTTACGGCCGGCGATGATGAAGGCGATTTCCTTGGAGTCCACGGGGTGCATCTTACCGTCATAGACATACACGCGGATGTCGCGGGCGTAGGAACCGGTGAGGGGGCCTTCCTCCATCTTGCTCTTGATACCCTTCAGGATAGCGGGCATGAAGCTGAGGTCGATGGAACCACCCACCACGCAGTTGTAGAATTCCAGCTTACCACCCCATTCGAGGTCGGTGATGTCCTGGCTCTTGAAGTTGAAGATGACATCCTTGCCGTCGATCTTGAAGTTCTTGGGGGCTTCCTGGCCTTCCACGTAGGGGCAAACCAGCAGATGCACCTCACCGAACTGACCGGCGCCGCCGGACTGCTTCTTGTGACGGTACTGGGCCGTGGCGATCTTGGTGATGGTCTCGCGATAAGGCACCTTGGGAGCGTAGAGTTCGATGTTCTGCTTGAACTCGTTGTTCACTCTCCACTTCACGTAGTTGATGTGCTGCTCGCCCATACCGGAAAGGATGGTCTGGCGCAGTTCCTTGGAGTATTCCACGGTGATGGTGGGATCCTGGGCAGCGATCTTGTTCAGGGCGTCGCCCACCTTGGCTTCGTCGTTCTTGTCCACGGCCTTCACGGCGGTGCGGTACTTGGCATCCGGGAACACCATGTGCTTGATGGCCTCTACGCCACTCTGAGCCAGGGTAACGTCGGTCTTACCGGCCTTCAGCTTCATCACGCAGCCAATGTCACCGGCGCAGATCTGGGACACTTTCTCCTTCTTGGCACCTGCCACGGCGTAGATGGCGCTCAGGCGCTCGCCGTTGCCGGTTTCGGGGTTGGTGAGGTCGGCGCCTTCGTTCAGGGTACCGCTCATCACCTTGAAGTAGGAAACTTCACCCAGGTGCTGTTCCACGCTGGTCTTGAAGATGAACAGGGCCACGGGACCGGTAGCGGTGCACTTGAGGGTGCCACCGTCCACGGTGGGTTCTTCCTTGCCTTCCGGGCTGGGAACCACGTTCACCACGAATTCCATCAGGCGGCGAACGCCGATGTTCTCCTTGGCGGCGGTGCAGAACACGGGGATGGTCTCACCCTTCTGCAGGCCCAGACGCAGACCCTCGCGGATTTCCTCGGTGGACAGCTCCATGGTCTCGAAGAACTTCTCCATCAGTTCGTCGGAACCTTCGGCGGCCTTCTCCATGAGTTCGGCGCGGAGTTCTTCGGCCTCGTCAGCGTAAGCGGCAGGGATGTCCTGCTCCTCGTTCTTCTTGTTGTAGAACTTCATCGTGATCACATCCACGAAACCTTCCAGGCCCAGACCGGGGTTCACCGGGAACTGGCACAGGGCGGCCTTCTTGCCGAATTCTTCGCTGATGGCGGCGCGCACACCGTCCCAGTTGGCCTTGTCGTGATCCAGCTGGTTCACGGCGATCACCATGGGAACGTTGTACTGGTCAGCGTAACGGGCGAAGAGGGTGGTACCCACCTCGATGCCGGCGGTGCCGTTCATCACCATGACAGCAGCGTCAACCACCTTGAAAGCGGACAGGGCGCCACCGGAGAAATCGTCGGAACCGGGAGCGTCAATGAAGTTGATCTTGCAACCGCCAAACTCGGCGTACAGCGGAGTGGCGTTGATGGACTTCTGGTTGGTCTGCTCGAACTCGGTGTTATCGGAGACGGTGTTCTTGTCTTCCACGCTGCCACGGCGGTCGATGACCTTGCCTTCGAAAAGCATAGCCTCGGAGAGGGTGGTCTTACCGGAACGCGGTGCACCGATGAGGACGATGTTGCGGATGTTTTTGGTAGTGTAAGTTTTCATCTGTGTTATTGATTGTTTTACTAATTTTCAACGCAGTCTGCAAATATACGGAAAATTCGCGCAAAAGCAAACAATATGCTATTCTGTCTTCGCTATCCGAATTGCGCCCCAGGCCAACAGACTCTGAGCGGCCAGATAGGTAAGCATGACCAGGAACTCCAGTAAAACGCTGGCGCCATTGAACATCTGGAGGGCGATGAGGCTGTCGGAGAAGGCGAAGAGCGCGCCGCCGCACAGGACAATCCACCAGGTCGCGGGATCGGGCAGTTTGCGCAGCACGCCGGCCAAGCCACAGAAAACGAGGAACATCAGCGCCATTCCGTAAACGGCGAACGGCACCAGAAAAACGCCCTTTACACCAATCCCGACAAGGAGGCCGGCCACGCACACCGCCATAGCGGCGAGAATGCCCACCCAAGCCAGGGGCCGGATACCCTTCCACGAGCGGGCACCGAAGATGCAGAAATAAAAGATATGCCCCGCCAGGAAGCAGCTCAGGCCGCAGGCCAGGGGCAGGGCGTCATCGCTGATCAGGAAAATGTCACCGGCGCAACCCAGCAGCTGGGCGGTCACGAGGAAACGGACGATGCGGGGCTCCATCGACCCGACGCAGGCCAGGCTGGTGAGCGCCAGCAGCGGCAGCAGGGCGGGTTTGACCATCGAAGCCAGCAGGTGGCTTCCCGTGGCACGGCCGTACAGGTTCACCAGCACGGCAACGGCAAAAAAGCAGGCAGGTATCAGCCAGGAA
>CACYHZ010000002.1 GCA_902774345.1 uncultured Bacteroidia bacterium
CGCTTTGCCTTCGGCCGCCACGGCCTCGATGGTCACGTTCTCCAGGAGCAAGTCGATTTTCTTCTTTGACATACTGTTCAATTGGTGGCCCAAATGTACGAATTATTTCCGGAATTCTTTCATGAGGGGAGTTTTTCATCTCCGTAAGTTAACATAATATAAATTGTGTAGCAAAAGGGGAATGGGGATTTTATTTTATAAAAAAGTGTTATCTTTGTGCAAAATGATACGTAACCTATGAAAAAGACTTTATCAGCCCTCCTGGCACTGTTCGTTTCCCTGAGCAGTTTTGCGCAGATGATCATGCCGGATCAGTATCTATTCGAGGAAGAAAAACCGGACCCGATGCTGTTCAACCATATGGCCGTGGGTTTAGATCTCCTGAGTCTGAACGGACTCGGTTTGCAGGTCGCCTTTCCGGTCACCCAGCATTTTCAACTCCGTGGCGGCTTCGACTTTCTGGATTTGCACGTGGCCATAGCCAATGGCATCGTCAAGAGCGCTGCCTCCAAAGGCAATATCGATGCACTGAAAAACGGCATCAACCCCTTCTCTTACAGCATCCGGGACGTAAATATCAATGAAGACGGCTTCAAGGCGGACCAGGTGGATCTTAGCGCCTCCTTCCAGTCCCGTAACCTCAATCTCCTCTTCGACCTGTACCCCGGTAAGAATACCATCTTCCACTTTACTGTTGGCGCCTTCTTCTCCCTGGCTCCCAAAGGACTTATAACCGCCTCTGCAACAGCACTTTACAAAGGAGAAAGCGCTATTTCCCCGGACGATCGGACCAAGACGGAGGTCGTGGGTATCACCACGGACAAGGATGGCCGGCTGCAACTGGGCGTCCAGTATAAACTGAATGCCGTCCGTCCGTATGTCGGAATCGGAACGGGCCGCCCGGTGTCTCCTGACCGCCGCGTCAGCGTTGCCTTCGACCTGGGTGTCCAGTACACCGGTGGCATCAAACTGGTTTCCTACAATTATATGGGCCGTCCCGATAATCCCGAAAAAGTGTACCTGGACGGTGCCTGGTTGGCAAAATATCCCGAAACCCGAGACTATTTTGGCGAAGAGTACGATAAGGCGAAGGAAATTATGGACATCCTGGACCACATCCCGGTGACCCCGGTGCTCAAACTCAGCCTCTTCGTCCGTCTGTTCTAATTGAAACTGATAAAAATCTGATATTATGAAACTTAAGCTCTTTTATCTGAGTCTGGCCCTCGTCGCCGCTACTGCCCTTTTCTCCTGCAGCAAGAACGACGCCCCCGGGACACTCCCCACCCCCAAAGAGGCCGCTTACGCCCGCAGCATCAAGCCCAAGAGCCATGAAGTGACGGCAACCATCAACAACAACAGCTACAATCTGGAGTCCATCGAATTCCTGCGCTCCGGCCGTTATGCCCTGAAAGCCAAGCCCGTCCTCAAAGCCGAGCCCTCCGGCGTCGTGGTCTTCTCCGGCACCTTCACGGTGAATGGAAACGTCTATACCACCAGCGGTGACATCGTCACCACTTTCACCCTGGACGAGACCAACGGAACGCTTTCCAGCCCCATCCTGGGCACCGCTACCATCGAAGTGACCTTCGTCAACGGCGATGTCCCCGGCGGTTCCATGGAAGACTACCTGTATCGCGGCTGGGCCATCCAGACCCTGACGATTGACGCCAATGACGGCCTTATCAAGCACCTGTTCGACGAAACGGACTTTGCCGGTGGCAAGAACATTTCCGTCGTGGTTGCCTATCTGAAGACCAAGAATATCGAAATCGATGTCGATAAATACAGCAAATACGACATCAAGGAAATCAACTTCGGGACTGGCAACGTAACGGTGACCTTCACCAATCCGTCCATCTCGGACTTCTCCGGAGAGTTTAACGTCAGCGGAAACATCGCTACGGCCAGTTTCAGCTACAATCTGTCCGAATTCATCTCTTCCAACAACCCCTTCGTGAATGCACAGGCCAGCGGAAGCGTCACCTTCCCCGACGGCAACATCAAGCTGAACCTGTCCGTGGTCACTTCCCAGTTGGAAGGTGCGATGGAACTGGTCCTGAAGCCCGTCCAATAGTCGGCTTTATCCTACAAAAACAGCCCCACACGCTTGTGTAGGGCTGATTTTTTGGTGTCTGTAGGCGCCGTTACAACTGCTCTTTCGAGAGGACCGGATTGCTGTAGATGTGCAGGAGGATGTCCCGGAGCGCATCCCGGTCCAGTTCCGGTTCCACGCGCTGGAGCTGGCCTTCGATATAGCCCTTGAAGGCTTCCAGCTCTTCGGCGGTGTACTGATCGGCATAACGGGCACCGCCATTGACGATGTCATAGGCCATATAATTCGTTTTCCAGAGCTTGTAGCCGGAAATGATCCTGCGGTCCACCGCGTGCCTGATCTTTTGATAGCGGTCGTTTTTATCGCATTCTGCGGCCTCCCGGATCTCCTCCTCCGTCAGCGGATCGCTGATATGCAGGTGGATGTTGCCCTTGGGCTGCTTGATGCCCAACATGATGCTTTCCAGATCCTCGTTCTCCCCTTTCACATATTTCTGGGTACGGGAAATCAGGAGTTCACGGGCTTTCAGGATGTCGCAAGGCTCATATTCATAGGAAATACTGAGCGGGACGATGCTGAGTTCCATAAAATTCTGCACAAAATCCTTGGTGCCGCTCATATCCACCATCTTCAGCAGGCCCTGCTCCGTGACATCCAGGCCGTCCTTGGTGCGTCCCTGCCGCTGGGCAATCCAGACCGAGCAGGTTCCAGAGGTAATGGTTTCGCGGATATAGCGGGACAACAGCTGGGAAGAAAGATACAGTTCCCGGGCCGAAATGCCGCGGATGACCTTGATCATGCGATTGGAGCGGATCAGGAGCTCCACAGCCTTCTGTTTCAGGAGGTTATCCCCTACGCATATCTGCGTTTCGGCAATCTTGTTGCGCATCAGCACAATCTGTACGATGGCGGGATCCAGGATGATATCCCGGTGATTGGACATGGCCAGAAACTTCCCGGGCAGGTTCTTCAGAATCTCGATGCCGTCATAGGTGAAACTGGTCGCCGTATTGGCCAGGACCCATTCCACTGCCTTCCACATAATCACCCGCTGGAACTCATCTACGGTATGAATCTGCCGCAGGGTGTCCGCCAGCAGGGTTTCCGGCTGGTCCGGGAAGATAAACTTGGAAATCCAGGGGGTGTTGGGATGATTGGCCAGTCGGGCTAAGGCTGCCGACGCTTCTTCGTCCGTGAAGGGGGCGATATCGTTGTATTCGCTCAGATCCATATATGAGTTGACTTATTGGAACAATAAACAGCAAAAATTATACCGATTTCGCGGGTCTTTCCAACAAAGAACTGTCACCGTAACTCAGGAAACGGAATTCGTTGGCCAGTGCATAATCGTAAATTTTACGCCAGTCGCCATTTACGAAGGCTGAAACCAGCAGGATAAGCGTACTCTCCGGCTGATGGAAATTCGTAACCAGTTTATCCACCAGACGGAACTGGAAGCCCGGAACGATGATAATACGGGTTCCGGCCACCAGTTTATCCACCCCTTCCCTATCCAGGTACGCGATAATGGCGCCCAGGGCTTCTTGGGTGGAATAAGGGTATTCGCGCGTGTAAGGGGCCCACTGGTCCACATCGGCAGGTTTTCCCGTCTCCAGGCAGCTGACACCGATATAGTAGAGGGATTCCAGGGTACGGACCGAAGTCGTTCCCACGGCTACTACCGGCACTTTTCTTTCCTGCAGGCGCTGCAGCAGATCCCTTGAGACCACAAAAGGCTCACGGTGCATCGGATGCTCGGACACCAGGGAACTCTTCACGGGCAGGAAAGTCCCAGCTCCCACATGCAGGCAGACAGTTTCCATATCGATGCCCTTGGCCTTAATCTCAGAGAGCACCCGGTCGGTGAAGTGTAAACCGGCCGTAGGAGCCGCTACAGAGCCTCTTACGCGGGCATACAGGGTCTGATAACGCTCCGCGTCGATGGACTCCGATTCGCGGTTCAGATAGGGCGGAATGGGCACGCTTCCCGCCAGCTCCAGCACGCGCGAAAATGCGCTGCCGTCCTGCCAGTCGAAGCGGACGATGCCGGTCTGTCCGTCGCGGCTTACCAGCTGCGCCTTCAGCCCCAAAGCCGCAACAGCGGCATCCCCGTCGGGATTATAGAGGGATAAAATATCATCTTTCCACTTCTTGGCATTGCCGATTACGCATTTCCAGCTGCAATGCTCCGTAGCGGCAAAAGCCAGGTTGTATTCCACCGGATCAATGGGTTCCAGGCAGAAAATTTCGATATGGGCTCCGGTTTCCCTGCGAAAATGCAGGCGTGCGGGCACCACACGGGTATCATTGAAGACCATCAGGGACTGGGCGGGAAGCAGGGAGGGAAGATCGCGGAATACGTATTCTCGCACGATTCCGTCCCGATAATGCAGGAGTTTGGACGCATCGCGCTCCTCCAGGGGGTATTTCGCGATTCTAGCGTCCTCCAGGCCATAATTATAGTCCTCGATGTGAATTTCAGGAATCATCAGAATTTCAAATTTCGTACAAATATACAGCCTTTTTATCAAATACTGAAATCTCACGAATCTGGCGCATTTCCACACTCGAAGTGTTACAAATGTGAATTGTCAAAGTACCAATTTATATACACAAATGTAACGAGCGCAACGCTCCCTGGCTAGCGTTTTAGCAGACTTGCTAAAACTATATAAGTTTTTCTTATGGAACATTTAGCAATATACTTATATTGCGGATAATCAGGTATTTATACTATTTATATGTAGCATCATATTAGTGCCCTGACCGAAAGGGAATCCAAGGGGTGGTTTTCATCCTGAAAAATAGCCAGCAAATGCCAATATTTTACTATTTATTGTGTTGATACTCTGCATATATTCGTGCTTCATATAAAGCAATATTTATATATAGAATTAAGTCTCGCTCTCCCCTATCCCGCTATTTCCATCTGGAAACCGCTTGCATTTCTCGGCGGATTGTGTTACTTTTGTGAAAGACAAAAGTAGAAAAATGAATCGACGTCTTTTACAGTTTTTGCAGGCCGAAAATCTCACGCAGACACAATTTGCGGACATTCTTTCCGTAGCGCGCGGAAGTGTCTCCCATATTCTGGCCGGCCGCAACAAACCGGGCTACGATTTTATGGAGAGTCTGCTCCTTCACTACCCCAATCTGAACCTGGAATGGCTGCTTACCGGCCAGGGGAAGATGTACAAGGAACCCGTAGAGGGAGATTTATTCCCTGTTCATGCCGTTCCCCCGACGAGAGAAATCGACCGAATCCTCGTATTCTATAAGGACAATACCTATCAAGAGTTCCATCCAAACGAATAAATTCCTATCTTTGCAAGGCTATTTCTTCGCGGATATGTGTTTATTCAGAAAAAGGCAGAATGTCTTGGGAAAAGAAGTAACGGGCCTGCAATTCAGGAACCCCGCGGGAATCTTTTATCCGGACGGAAGCCTTCCCATCATGGGGAAAAATCGCATTCTCGCGGGTTTCATTACCCTGAATCCGCCCAAAGAAAATGTCCTTGAATGGATTATGGCCTTGCAGGAGTATCGGGAGAAGACGGTCTTGGCCGTGAATATCAGTACCGACATCTTCCGCACCTTCTCCCTGGTCTATGATTTTGCCGATTTCATCATCATCGACCCCGACAGCGACAACGGCATCGACTCCCCTGACGTAGGCGATACGGCCCTGCTGCTGGAACAGATCGTCTCCCAGCGCCTCTGCTACGAGCGCTATACGCCCATCTACCTGCGCCTTTCGCATGGCACCACCCCGGATGAGCTGCATCCGCTGCTATCCTGCTGCCAGTTGATGGGCATTGACGGTGCTGTGGTGCACGGTGCGCGGAAAATGGTCCAGGCCATCGAAGAGACCAAAGGCCGCCTGCCCATCCTGGGCGTAAGCGACAAGCCTGAGGAGGCCCAGGAACTGCTCCGCAGCGGCGCTTCCCTGGTGGAAACCACCCTGCGCCCCCTCCCCTTCGCCAAACTCCTGAAAACCCTTGAAAATCAAGCTTCTGCAGTATGATTGACGCTTGTATCTGCACCATCGGCGATGAAATCCTCATCGGACAGGTGGTGGATACCAATTCCTCCCGTCTGGCACTGGCCTTGGAAGAGGCTGGCATCCATGTGAACCGGATGCTCTCCATCGGCGACGACGCCACGCAGATTGAAGAGACCCTTCGTACCGAACTTTCCCGGAATACCCTGGTAATCACCACGGGCGGTCTGGGACCCACCAAGGACGATATCACCAAGGCGGTCCTGGCCCGGGTTTCCGGTAGCGAGGGCTATGTGACGCACCCCGGCCAGCTGGAGATGGTGCACCGGATTCTCCGGAGCCGCGGCCTGGATGTCCTTCCGAACAATCTGGCCCAGGCGCAGGTGCCGGACAAGGCAGAAGTAATTGTGAATCAGCTGGGTACTGCACCCATCATGGTATTCCGCAACTTGGCGGGCGATGCTACCCTCTATGCCCTTCCGGGCGTTCCGCACGAGGCGGTAGGTGCCATTCCGGCCATTGTGGCGGACATACGTGCGCATCAGCCCCTGGAGAGCATCCTGCACCGGAATATCATGGTTTATGGCATCGCAGAATCGGCCCTTTCCCAAAAGATCGCCCCCTGGGAGGATGCCCTTCCCCGGGATATGCACCTTGCCTACCTCCCCAATACCCTCACCGGCATCCGCCTGCGCCTTTCCGTCTATGGCGGCGACCCGGAGCAGAACAGCGCCCGGATGGAGGAGCAGCTGGGCCTGCTGAAACCCCTGCTGGGCTCCCTCCTGTATGCCGAAGAGGATTCCACCCTGGAAAAGGCTGTGGGAACACTGCTCAAGGAGCATGGAAAGACCCTCTCCGTGGCCGAATCCTGTACGGGTGGCGTGATTGCCCACCTGATTACGTCTGTGCCGGGTTCTTCGGCCTATTTCCTGGGATCGGTCACTTCCTATGCCATATCCGTTAAAGAAAGCGTTCTGGGCGTTCCGGCCCGGGTCATTGCAGAGAATGGCGTGGTGAGCAGTCCCGTTGCCGCAGCCATGGCCGAAGGCGTCCGCTCGCTTACCGGCAGTGACTTCGCCGTTTCCACAACCGGCCTGGCCGGCCCTGCCGGCGATGAACACAATCCCGTCGGTACCGTATGGATCGGCGTTTCCGGGCCGCTGGGAACGCGTACGTTTACGTACTGTTACAAGAACGACCGGAAACGCAATATCGAGCGTTTTGCCGCTTCGGCGCTGAATGTGCTGCGGGAATACCTGTTGGAAGCCTTACTTGGCCGTTGAGCCCAGCGGCGCCAGCGTGGATTTGATGATCTTCCCGATCCGGACCTGAGGCGTTCCGGTATAGAACAGTTCGCTACCGCCCGTCAGGGTGGCGTCAATGTCTTCCGATACATTCACCTGCGCCTGGGTTGAACCGCTCATTTGGGCATCCACCTTCTTGACCTTCAGGGAATTCGCTTCCAGTTCGGCATTCTTCTCGGCCCGAATCAGCAGGACCGGGGCTTCTCCGCCGATCTGCAGTTTGGCCGATCCGGCCATCTGCACCTCAATGCTTTCCTCGGCCTTTTCCGTGGCGGATACTTTGGAAGAACCGGCGGCGGTGAACACGGCGCGTTTGCTTGGACCGGACAGGGTCACCGAAGCCGAGTTGGCCGTAACCACCGAAACCTGATCCGCACCGCCGGAAACCTTCAGATTGGCATTGTTTTCGGCACTCAGGTTCATTTTCTTATCGGCCGACAGGGTCAGCATCGCCTGGCTGTTCTTCTTCAGGCGGACGTTGATTTCGCTGGCCCGGAGGTTCAGGGACTTGACCGCGGCCTTGTCCGTGAGTTCCATCTCGAAGCGGGATCCGATGAATTCGTCCGAAGCCGAGAGCACCGCATTCTCCGACAGGGAAATGCCGTTCAGCTCCGGCAGGAAAACGACCACCCTGTACACCGGAGCAGGGGCTTTCCGGCCCTTGAACATCTTTTTCACGTCCTTGGGAACGGCTTTTTCGTCGTAAGACACATAGAGGGTCTTGGAACGCACATAGACCTGGACGTAAGGGGCCAACACCTTGTCGGTGGTCACCCGTACGGCATAGGCTCCCTTGGCCAGGGTCACGTCAAAATCGTCCGAGACGGACACGGAAGAAAACTCCCCTACCGGAAGATGACGCTCCTCCAGCTGGGTGGTATAGGCCTCCTGGGCCCGGGCCGGCGCTTCGGTCCAGACAAAAGCGGCTGCACATACCAGGCTTGTAATAAGTAAAAATCTGTAAATCAAGGATTTCATATCGATATTTAAGCTAATTCCATTTGTTCCATCAGCTGGGTCCACTCTTCGGTCTGGCTGTCCAGATCCCGTTTGTGTTCCAGGTATTCCCGGGTCAGGTCCATCACATCGTCCTCCTTTCCGGGGCAGGCCAGGACTTTTTCAATAGCGGCCATCCGGGCCTCATGGGCGGCAATTTCCTTTTCCAGGTAACTCACCCGGTTCTGCAGTTTGCGCAGTTCCCGGGACTGGGTCTTCTGCTCCTGGAATTTGCGGGCATTTTCCGTCTTCTCGGTCGGTTTGGGGGCCGAAGTCTCCGGGACGGCACGCCGCTCCAGCTCCTGCAGGGTCTCCAGCTTGCGTTTTTCCAGGAATTCCTGTACGGAACCCAGGTGCTCCGTCACGCGGCCGTCGCGGAATTCGTACAGTTTGTCAACCAATCCGTCCAGGAAATCCCGGTCGTGGGATACAACAATGAGCGTGCCATCAAAGGCCTTCAGCGCCTGTTTCAGGATATCTTTGGAGCGGATATCCATGTGGTTGGTGGGTTCGTCCAGCGCCAGCACGTTGTAGGGCGAGAGCATGAGCTTGGCCATTCCCAGCCGGGCCCTTTCGCCACCGCTGAGGACCGATACCTTCTTGTCGATGTCTTCGCCCTTGAACAGGAAGGCGCCCAGCAGGTCGCGCAGTTTGGTGCGGATCTCCCCCACTGCAATGCGGTCCAGCGTACCGAAGACGGTCTCCGTGGGGTCCAGGATGTCCTCCTGGTTCTGGGCATAATAGCCGATGCGCACGTTGTGGCCCAGCTTGGCCTCCCCTTCGAATGGCTCCAGCTGCTGCATGATTACCCGCATCAGGGTGGTTTTTCCTTCGCCGTTACGGCCGATGAGGGCCACCTTCTCCCCGCGTTTGATCTCGATCTGGGCATCGTGGAAGACCACTTTCTGCGGATATCCCACCGTCAGGTCCTTTCCCTTGAATACCACGTCCCCGGAACGCTGGGCCGGCGGGAACTTCAGGTTCAGCCGGGCACTGTCGGTCTCGTCTATCTCAATGCGGTCCAGTTTCTCCAGGGCCTTGATGCGGGACTGTACCTGGTTGCTCTTGGTGGGCTTGTAGCGGAAGCGGTTGATGAAATCTTCCGTCTTTTCGATCATCCGCTGCTGGTTCTCGTAGGCGGCCGTCTGCTGGGCAATCCGTTCGGCCCGCAGCACAACATACTGGCTGTAAGGCACTTTATAGTCATGGATGTGCCCGAGGAGGATCTCGACGGTGCGAGTGGTGACGTTGTCCAGGAACTTGCGGTCATGGGAAACCAGCAGCACGCTGCCCCGGAAGGCCTTCAGATAATCTTCGAACCACTCGATGGATTCGATGTCCAGGTGGTTGGTGGGTTCGTCCAGCAGGAGTACATCCGGTTGCGCAAGCAGAATCTTGGCCAGCTCGATGCGCATATTCCATCCCTGGCTGAAGGTCTCCGTATGGCGGTCCAGCTCCTCCGGCTTGAATCCCAGGCCAAAGAGCACCCGTTCCGCTTGCGCCCGGGGCGAGAGTCCACTCTCCAGGGCCAGGCGGTCGTTCAGTTCATTCATCCGATCTATGAGACGGGCATATTCTTTTGACTCATAGTCGGTTCTATCGCTTAATTGTTGCGTTATTTCAAGTAGCTCATCCTCCATCCGCTGCAGGAAATCGAAGACCGAAAGGACCTCGTCTATCACGGAGAGCCCCCGATGGTGCTCCATGATCTGCGGCAGGTACCCGATGCGGATCCCCTGCGGTTTTTCGATGCCGCCGGAGGTGGGCGACTGTTCCCCGGTAATCAGCTTCATCAGGGTGGACTTGCCGGCACCGTTCTTCCCCACCAGGCCGATCTTGTCCGATTCGCTGATGTGGAAGTTGATGCCATCCAGCAGGGTGAACCCGCCAAAGGCCACCGTAACGTTACTGACCGATATCATGACAGCGCCTCCTTTTTACACAAGAGGATGGAAAGTTCGAAAAGGCCATACAGCGGAATGGCCAGTACCAGCATCGAAAAGGGGTCGCTGGGCGTAATGAGGGCCGACAGGACCAGCATCACCACAAAGGCATACTTCCGAAGGCGCTTCATCTTGGTCCGGTTCACGATACCCAGGCTGGAAAGCACCAGGACCACGGTCGGAAACTCGAACAGCAGGCCGATCAGGAATACCATCGAGAGGAAAAGGGACATATAGGAGCCCAGGGAAATGGTGTTCAGGATGGTATCGCTCACGGAATAGTTCATAAAAAAGAGCAGGCATACCGGCAACACCACAAGATACCCGACGGCTACTCCCAGGTAAAACAGCCCGGAAGAGAGCCCGAAGGCCGTTTTAACCGCTTTCCGCTCATGCTCGTACAAGGCCGGTGCCACGAATTTCCAGATTTCGAATACCACGTAGGGAAAGGCCAGCACCAGTCCGCACAGCAGCGAGACTTTCAGATGAACAAAGAACTGGGCCGATACTTCCACGTTAATCAGGGTCATCGAAAAATTCCAGCCCAGGAGCCGGTATAGGATAAAGTCGGGCGTCGTGGGCCAGAGGACGGCCCGGAACAGCTGCCGGGGAAAGAAAAGGAAGACCAGCGACAACAGGAAGACGGCCAGCACCGAGCGGAACAGGGTCCCTCTCAGCGCTTCCAGATGGTCCCAGAAGGACATTTCCACGTCCTTCCCTGCCACTTATTCGTCTTTTTTCTTTTCCTCGGCCGGGGAATCTTCCTGGATTTCCTTCTCAACCTCGTTCATCCCCTGCTTGAAGCTCTTGACCCCCTTTCCGAGGCCCTTCATCAGTTCGGGAATCTTCTTCCCGCCGAACAAGAGGAGGATGACGGCCACGATGGCGACGATCTCCCAGGTTCCGATCATCAGCGGATAGACTAACAACATACGATACGCTTTAAGTTATTGAATGTATTGCTCAAATAGTTTTGTAATCGGCTCGGGGCAGCGGACCGGGGTAAAGGAGGCAGCATCCAGGAAACCCAGCGTGACCACCCCCTCGGCGCAAAGCACGCCATCCTGGTTGTAAACGGCCTGCTTAATCAGCATCTTGGCCATCGGAACCTTGTTCACTTCGGCCGTTGCGGTGATCACATCCCCCATCCGGGCCGGGTGCCGGAAGTGGCACTCCACCGACACGATCGGGACCATCACATGCAGCTCCTTTTCGCACTTTTCAATCGGGAATCCCAGTTGCACCATCATCTCGTCACGCGCAATCTCGAAGTAACGGATGTAGTTGGAGTGATGCACCACAGCCATTTGGTCGGTTTCGTAGTACCGGACGGGGAAAGTAGCCTTAAATAGCGCCATAACAAAAATGTTATCTATTAAAACTATTTTGTTTTATTTGCTATTTCTGAGCAGATTAATCTTCTTTTCAAGACTTTCAATCTTGGAAAGCGAATCTGCCTCTTTTTTGCGTTCGTTCTCAATGACGGCGGCCGGAGCATTGGAAACGAAGCGTTCATTGGACAGTTTTGCGCGAACTCCGGAAAGGAATTTCTGCTGATAAGCCAGTTCCTTTTCGGCTTTTTCAAGCTCTTCTGCCACATTCACCAGGGTGTCCAAAACGACGAACATTTCCAGGGTGCGGACCATGAATCCGACGCCTTGGGCGTCACCGAAATCGGCCACCACCTGTACGGTGGCATTGGCCATTTTTTCCACAACGGGAATCAGGGCTGCCGGGAAGGCCTGGCCCTTGATCCTGAGCTGCAGGACTTCCTTCGGGGCGATGTTCCGCTGGTTGCGGACGGCACGGGCGCCGTTCACTGTCTCGGCGGCCAGGGCGAAGTCTTCCAGGATGCCGGCGTCGAAGGCCTCGGCCTTGGGCGTAGGGGCATACATGATGGTCTCCCCTTCCGTACGCGGGGCGATATCCTGCCACAGTTCCTCTGTAATGAATGGCATCACGGGATGAATCAGCTTCAGGAGGGCTTCGAAATAGGAAAGGGTGGCGGTATAGGTTTCCTTGTCCACAGGCTGTCCGTAGGCGGGTTTGATGGCCTCCAGGTACCAGGAGCAATAGTCGTCCCAGAACAGCTTGTAAATGGTCATCAGGGCATCGGAGATGCGGAATTTGCTATAATGGTCTTCCACCAGGGCCACGGTGTCGCTCAGTTTGGCGCGGAACCACTCCACGGCCACTTTGGCTGCCGGGGACTGGGCCAGATTTTCATCCACCTGGAAGCCTTTCACCAGGCGGTAGCTGTTCCAAATCTTGTTGCAGAACGCGGCACCCTGCTTGATCTGGGCCTCGTCATAGAAGATATCGTTGCCGGCGCTGGAGCAAAGGAGCATGCCGATACGAACCGCATCGGCCCCGTAGGTCTCGATCAGATCCAGCGGATTGGGGCTGTTACCCAGGGTCTTAGACATCTTGCGGCCGATCTTGTCGCGCACGATGCCGGTGAAATACACGTTGGAGAAGGGTTCCTTGCCCATAAACTCCTCGCCGGCCATGATCATGCGTGCCACCCAGAAGAAGATGATGTCGGGGCCGGTGACCAGGTCGTTGGTCGGATAATAATAGGCCAGGTCCTTGTTGGGCTGATGGTCCGGATGACCGGGCTTTTCGGGGTCAAAGACCGAAATGGGCCAGAGCCAGGAACTGAACCAGGTATCCAGCACGTCCTCGTCCTGCTTCAGGTCTTCCATCTTGATATCCGGGCAGATAGCCTGTGCAGCCTTCAGTGCCGCTTCAGCTGTAGCTTCCACCACGTACTGACCGTCCGGCAGATAATAAGCCGGGATGCGCTGGCCCCACCACAGCTGGCGGGAGATGCACCAGTCGCGGGCGTTCTCCATCCAGTGGCGGTAGGTGTTCACATACTTCTCGGGGATAAACTGGGTACGGCCGCTTTCCACGGTTTCCAGGGCCATCTTGGCCAGGGTTTCCATCTTCAGGAACCACTGGGCGCTGAGCTTGGGCTCGATAACGGCGTCGGTCCTTTCGGAATAGCCCACCGGAGAGGTGTAATCTTCCACCTTCACCAGGTTGCCGGCTTCCTCCAGCATCTTGACAATTTTCTTGCGGGCCACGAAACGGTCCTCACCCACCAGGATCTGGGCTTTTTCATTCAGTTTTCCGTGGTCGTCGATGATTTCCAGCACCGGCAGGTTGTGCCGCAGGCCAATTTCATAGTCGTGCACGTCGTGTGCCGGGGTCACCTTCAGACAACCGGTACCAAAGTCCATTTCCACGTAGTCGTCCTCGATTACGGGGATTTCCTTGTTGATCAGGGGAATCAGGACCTTCTTGCCCCGGAGCCAGAAATGACGTTCGTCCTTCGGGTTCACGCAGATGGCGGCATCGGCCATGATGGTTTCCGGTCGGGTGGTGGCGATGACCAGGTACTGGTCGGTGGGCTTGCCTTGCCCGTCGGAAATATAGTATTTCAGGTGATAGAAATGGCTCTGGGTGTCCTTGTGGATCACTTCATCGTCCGAAACGGCGGTGAGGGCCTCGGGGTCCCAGTTCACCATCCGTACGCCCTTATAGATCCAGCCCTTCTTGTAGAAATATACGAAGGTATTGATAACCGCCTCGGACAGAGCCGGTTCCATGGTAAAGCGGGTACGGTCCCAGTCGCAGGAGCAGCCCAGCTTCCGGAGCTGTTCCAGAATGATGCCGCCGTGCTCCTCCTTCCAGGCCCAGGCGTGCCTCAGGAACTCCTCGCGGCCGATATCCTCTTTCCGGATGCCCTGCGCCTTCAGTTTGGCCACCACCTTGCTTTCGGTGGCGATGGAGGCATGGTCCGTACCGGGTACCCAGCAGGCATTTTTGCCGTCCATGCGGGCCTTGCGGATCAGGACATCATTCAGGGTATTGTTCAGGACATGGCCCATGTGCAGGATGCCGGTCACATTGGGCGGCGGTATTACGATGGTATACGGCTGTTTTTCATTGGGTTCGCTGTGGAAGAAACGGTTCTTCAGCCAATAGGCGTACCATTTCTCTTCCACTTCCTTTGCACTGTACTTCGCTGCTAATTCTTTCATAAGTCTATCACGCTGTTAAGGTGAGATTCTCTCGCTTCGCTCGGAATGACATGTTGTGCCGGGGTCCGTAGGACCGAGAGTATCTCTTTTATCTTACAAATGTACGGAATTTTTGTTATATTTGCATAAAATAGACTCAAACATGGATAACAACCAAGCCAAACCCCAAAATCAGTTGAATATTGAACTGAATCCCCAAACCAAGGTATCCTATTCCAACCTGGCCATCATATCCCATTCCCGGAGCGAATTCGTGATTGACTTCGCCACTACCCTGCCCGGTCCCCCCAAGGCCCAGGTCAGTGACCGCATTATCATGACGCCCGAACACGCCAAGAGGCTGATGAACGCCCTGTTCGACAACATTTCCAAGTATGAAGCCCAGTTCGGCGTCATTGAGCTGGGCGGCAACAAGGGTCCCCAGATGGGCGGCACCTTCAACCTGGCGGATTTCGGCCCCCTCGGAGGCGGCAGCAAGTCCTAACGCATGGAACGAGACTTATCGAAGATCAAAGCCTTTGCTTTTGACATTGACGGCGTTGCAACGGACGGCGGCGTCTTTTGCGGCAGCGACGGCGATCTCCTGCGCACCTATGATGCCAAAGACGGTTTCAGCATCCGGATGGCCATCCTGAACGGCTTTCCGGTTGGCGTCATCACCGGCGGCAGCTCGGAAAGCATCCGCAAACGCATGGTCACCAGCGGCGTAAATCCGGAAGACGTCTTCCTTCACTGCCGCGACAAACGGGAACAGTTCGCCCTTTTCTGTCAGCGCTACGGGCTGGATCCCAAGGAGGTGATGTATTTCGGGGACGACGTGCCCGATATGGCCGTGATGCAGGCAAGCGGCTGCGGCGTGTGCCCGGCCGATGCCGTGGAGGAAGTGAAGGCCATCGCCGACTGGGTTTCGGACTACCCGGGCGGAAAAGGCTGCCTCCGGCACAGCATCGAAACCGTGCTCCGCAGCCAGGGAAAATGGTGCTTCGACGCCCAGGCCTACAAACAACGATTCTAAGGAATGAAGTTGAACGGAAAACATATCATCCTGGCCAGCGGCTCTCCCAGAAGGAAAGAGTTGCTTTCCGGACTTGATATTGATTTCGAAGTTGATACGCGGAATAACTTCCAGGAATGCTTTAGCCAGGATACGCCCTATGACGAAGTCCCCCGCCTGATGTCTGAAGGCAAATCGGCCGGCTTCCACCGTCCGCTGAAGGAGGATGAAATCCTGATCACCGCGGACACGATGGTGATCCTTCCTCCCCTGGAAGGCCGCCCCGCGGAAATCCTGGGCAAGCCCCGGGACAGGGCGGACGCCGTACGGATGCTGCAGGACCTTTCCGGCCGGACGCACCACGTGACCACGGCCGTCACCCTCCGCAGCACCCGGAAACAGGAGACCTTCACCGCCACCACCGAGGTTTGGTTCAAGGCCCTCTCCCCCGAAGAAATCGACTATTACGTAGATACTTACAAGCCCTACGACAAAGCGGGCGCCTATGCCATCCAGGAATGGATCGGGCACGTGGGCATCACGCGTATCGAAGGGTCCTACTTTAACGTAGTGGGCTTCCCCGTCCAACGGGTCTATGAAGCCCTGCAACGCTTTATCGCATTATGAACCCAAACGAATTTGATGTCATCATCATCGGCGGCGGCATTACGGGGGCCGGAACGCAGCGCGACTGCGCGATGCGCGGGCTGCGGACCCTCCTGATCGAACGCTCGGACATCGCCACCGGAGCCACCGGCCGCAACCACGGCCTCCTGCACTCCGGAGCCCGATACGCCGTGAACGACCCTGAATCGGCCGCCGAATGCATCCGGGAGAACATGACCCTGCGCAGGATCGCCTCCCATTGCATCGACGAATGCGACGGTCTGTTCATCACCCTGCCGGAAGACGACCTGGGCTACCAGCAGACCTTCGTCAGCGCCTGCCAGCAGGCAGGAATCAATGCCGAAATCATCGACCCGGACCTGGCCCGCAGGCTGGAGCCGTCGGTGAATCCCACGCTGATCGGTGCCGTCAAGGTCCCCGACTGCTCGGTGGATCCCTTCCGCCTGTGCGCGGCCAATATGCTGGATGCCAAGCTCAGGGGCGGCCAGGTGCGCCTGCACACGGAGGTCACCGGCTTCATCCGCGAAGGAAACACCCTCAAAGGCGTCCATACGGTGCAGCGCCAGAGCGGCGAAACCGCAGACTACTACGCGCCTCTTATCGTAAATGCCGGCGGCATCTGGGGACAGCATATCGCTGAACTGGCCGGTGTCCGCATCGGGATGTTCCCGGCCAAGGGCTCCCTTCTGATCTTCGCCCACCGGGTGAACAACCGCGTCATCAACCGCTGCCGCAAGCCCGCCAATGCCGATATTCTGGTGCCTGGGGACACCGTCTGCGTGATCGGAACCACCTCCACGCGCATTCCCTTCGAGGAATGTGACAACGTGGCCGTGACACCCGACGAAGTGACGATGCTCATCACCGAAGGAGCCAAACTGGCCCCGTCCCTGCTCTCGACCCGGATTCTGCGGGCCTATGCCGGGGTACGGCCGCTGGTGAGCGCCGACGACGACCCGTCCGGCCGCAACATTTCCCGCGGCATCGTGTGCCTGGATCACGAGGAGCGCGACGGTCTGAAGGGCCTCATTACCATCACCGGCGGCAAACTGACCAGCTATCGGCTGATGGCCGAGATTGCGACCGACGCCGTGTGCCGGAAACTGGGCGTGGAAAAGGCCTGTGAAACGGCCGTAACGCCCCTTCCCGGCTCGGAAGAGCGTTCCTATGAGGAAGTGGCCCAACGCATCTGGGAAAGCCCCACAACGGCCCAGAAAGCGGCCGCATCGCGCATGGGCACGCGTGCCTCCCGCATCCGTAGCGGGGACCGCCACGACGAAGCCCTCATCTGCGAATGCGAAGAAGTGTCGGTGGGCGAAATCAACGCCGCCATCGACCGTCTGGACGTTTCCACCCTCACGGACCTGCGCCGGCGCACCCGCGTCGGGATGGGACCGTGCCAGGGAGAGTTCTGCGCCTGCCGGGCCGCCGGCCTGCTGGCCAAAGCCCACGGCTGCATCGAAAAGGAGCGCAACGACATCGCCCAGTTCATGCAGGAGCGCTGGAAAGGCAATTTCCCCATCGGCTGGGGTGATACGCTGCGCGAAGCCGAATACACGCAGTGGGTCTATAAACACGTGCTGGGCCTATGAGGTACGATACTGTCATTATCGGCGGCGGCCTGGCCGGCTTAGCGGCGGGTATCAGCCTGCAGAAAGAGGGGCGCAGCTGCGCCATCGTGAGCACGGGCCAGAATGCCCTGCATTTCTTCTCCGGCACCTTTGAGTCCATCCAGGAACCTGACCAGCGGATCCTGGACCTGTTCAACGGGGCCGGCATCCATGTCCATTACAAAAAAGGCGTTCGGCTGATGCCGCTCGGAAGTTTCCGGGAATCGGGCCTGTCGCTGGAGGATGTGAGCCTCTTTCCCACCCCCAAGATCGGGCGGAAGGTGCTGATTGTGAATTTCACCGGCTACCATGACTTCTTCTCGGCCTTCCTGGCCGAAGGCCTGGAAAAACAGGGTATGGAATGCCGCATCCGCTTCCTGAACCTGCCGGAATTCGCCAATTTCAGCGCGATGCGCTCCGTTCAGATTGCCCGGAAGATGGACATCGCCTGGGAAAAAGTGGTGCAGGAGGTGCGCCTGCTGATCAAGGACGAAGACACCGTGGTGCTGCCGCAGGTGTTCGGCCTCCGGGAAACGGCGGTGGTAAGCCGCATCCGCCAAGGCATCCCTGCCCAGGTGGTATTTGCCGGTACTATGCCCCCTTCCGTCCCCGGTATCCGCACCCAGATGCAGCTGAAACAGCGTTTCGAAGTGCTGGGCGGCACCTACCTGATGGGCGACCGCGTCCTGAAAGCCCACGTCCATGACGGCGTGGTACACAGCATCGTCACCAAAAACCTGGACCAGCACTATCTAGAGGCTGACTCCTTCATCCTGGCCACGGGCGGGTTCTTCTCCAAGGGCCTCAAATCCAATCCTTTCCAGGTGTCGGAGCCCATCTTCGGCCTGGACGTGGAATATGCCCTGGATCGCAATCAGTGGTACAATCCCTCCTTTGCCGCCGACCAGCCCTATATGGCCTACGGCGTCAAGACCGACGCGCAGCTGAAGGCGCTTCGTCAAGGAGAATCTTTGAAAAACCTGTATGCCATCGGCTCCATCCTGGGCCAGTCGCACCCTGAACTGGGCAGCGGCGCGGGCCTGGCCATCCGCAGCGCCTTTGCGGCCGCCGACGACATCCTTAGCACGCCAAGCGTATGATGAAGCCACAGGAGTTTACAGAAAGCCGGCACAACTTTGAAGAGTGCACCAAATGCACCGTTTGTACCGCCTATTGCCCTGTCCTGCAGGTAAATCCGCTGTACCCCGGCCCCAAGCAGGCCGGTCCCGACGGCGAACGGCTGCGCTTGAAGGATCCGTATTTCTTCAATTACGCCCTCAAGTACTGCCTGAACTGCAAGCGCTGCGAAGTGGCGTGTCCTTCGGAGGTGAATGTGGCCGATCTCATTCAGTCGGCCCGTATCCGTTACGACAAGTCCCCCACCAAGCTCCGGGACCGCATCCTGGCCTCGACGGACCTGATGGGCACACTGGCCCGTCCCGTCGCCCCTATCGTGAATGGAGTGACGTCCCTGGGCATCACCAAAACGGCCATGGATGCCTTTTTGAAGATCGACCGTCAGCGGACCTTCCCTACTTACAGTATGCAGAGCTTCGAGCACTGGCTGCACCGCCGGCGCAAGGAGCAGGCGGCTTTCCCTGAGCAGGTGGCCTATTTCCACGGCTGTTACGTGAATTACAACTACCCCCAGCTGGGAAAGGACCTGGTGAAGGTGCTCAATGCCCTGGGCGTGGGCGTGCAGCTGCTGGAGAAGGAAAAGTGCTGCGGCATTGCCCTCATTACCAACGGCTTGTCGGCGCAGGCAACGCGCCAGGCCCGGCACAATGTGGCCGCACTGGGAAAGGCGGTAGACGCCGGACTCAAGGTGGTCACGACGTCATCGACCTGTACGCTGACCCTTCGGGACGAGTATCCGGGCGTCCTGCAGGTGGACAACAGCGCCGTTCGCGACAGCATCCTGATGGCGACCCGTTTCATCTTTGAGAAGCTGGAAAAAGGCGCCACGCTGCGCTTCAGGCCCGATTTCCACAAGAAGATTGCCTACCATACGCCCTGCCACCTGGAGAAACTGGGCTGGGGCATTTTCTCGGAGAGACTGCTCCGGATGATTCCCGGCGTAGAGTTCGTGATGCTGGATTCGGCCTGCTGCGGCATTGCCGGAACCTATGGATTCAAAAAGGAGAACTATCAGGCCTCTCAGGAGATCGGAGCTGCCCTCTTCGACCAGATCAAGGCGGTGAACCCGGACCTGGTAGCCTGCGACTGCGAAACCTGCAAATGGCAGATCGAGATGTCCACCGGCTACCCGGTAGCCAACCCCATTTCCATCTTGGCAGAGGCCTTGGAATGATGAATAATAATATTATTGACTATGAGAAAACTAGTAACCCTCTTCTGCTTTGCCGCACTGCTTTGCGCGTGTAAGCAAAAACCCCATGTCGACGTACAGGCGCACCGGGGCGGCGCCGGACTGATGCCGGAAAACACCATTACGGCGATGAAAAACGCCCTGGATATGGACGTAAACACCCTGGAATTCGACCTGCATGTATCCCAGGATGGTCAGGTGCTCGTATCCCATGACGCGTATTTCCACCCCCGCTACTCCACCCGTCCCGACGGCACGCTCATTCAGGAAGAAGACCCGAAGGAGTACCTTTATACCATGCCGTATGACAGTATCGTCAAATACGATGTCGGCATGCGCTTTGTACAGCGCTGGCCCGATCAGGTGAAGGTCCCTGAGGTGAAACCCCTGGCTTCCGAGCTCATCGACTTCACCGAGAGCTATGCCAAAAAGCCGGTGAACTACAACATTGAAATCAAATCCTGGCCCGAGGAAGGCGCCGAAGGCATCTTCTGGCCGGATTACAAGACCTTCTGCGATATCTGCGTCCCAGTGCTGCTGTCCAAGAACCTGGGCGACAGGCTCACCGTGCAGTGCTTCGACGTGCGCGCCCTGAATTATATGCACGAAAAGTGGCCGGAACTGATTCTTTCCTACCTGACGGAAGACTATGACGGCGGGGATATCGAGGCGCTCCTGGCCGACAAATTGGGCTTCCAGCCCGACTGGTGGAGCCCGCATCACAGCGTGATCACCAAAGAAAACGTGGCCTGGTGCCACAGCAAAGGCATCAAAGTTGCGCCCTGGACCGTGGACGAGCCCGAAGACATCCGCCGAATGGTGGATTGCGGGGCCGATGCCATTATCTCCAATTTCCCTGACCGTGTCATTGCAATCGTACGATAATGCTTAAATTCCTGCAACAGCCCCCTTATCTGCCCGCCGAGACCGGCCCTGAGGCAGATGCCAAATACCATCGTCTGCGCTTAGAAGTCTTTATCGGCGCCTTTATCGGCTATGCCGGCTTTTATCTGGTGAGGAAAAACTTGTCCATGGCCATTCCGGCCATGGAGCCCCTGGGCTTCGACAAGACCGAACTGGGTTTCGTCCTGGGTCTGAATGCTGCCGCCTACGCCTTGTCCAAGTTCTTGATGGGCAGTGTAAGCGATCGTTCCAATGCCCGTGTCTTTCTCCCTCTGGGTCTGATACTTACGGCTATCTCCATGTGCTTCATGATTGTACCCATCCAGTATATTGGCGCCAGTCATAAAGCCATGGCCATCCTGGTAATGGGCATCCTGAATGCCTGCGTGGGCTGGTTCAATGGGATGGGATGGCCTCCCTGCGGCCGGGTGATGACCCACTGGTTCTCCCCCAGCGAACGCGGCACCATGATGAGCATCTGGAACTGTGCCCACAACGTGGGCGGCGCCCTGGTGGGGCCGATGGCCACCTACGGTGCTGTCTGGTTTGGCAGCTGGTTCTATGGCAGTCAGACAGAGCTGTATTTCCTGATTGGCACCTTCGCCTTCCCTGCAGCCACGGCCCTGCTCATCGCGCTGCTTGCCTATGTCCTGCTGCGGGATACACCGCAATCCTGCGGACTTCCCTCCGTGGAAGCCTGGCGCAATGACTATCCCAAGAACTATTCAGAAAAGCACGAGCAGACGCTTTCTACTAAGGAAATCTTTTTCAATTATGTCTTGAACAATAAGTTCCTGTGGTACATCGCCTTGGCCAACGCCTTCGTCTATATGGTCCGTTATGGCTGCCTGGACTGGGCGCCCACCATCCTTACAGAAAAGGGAATCGACCTCAAGAGCGCCGGATGGGCCTATTTCGCCTATGAATTCGCCGCCATCCCAGGCACACTGCTTTGCGGCTTTCTGTCCGACAAGCTGTTCCATGGCCGCCGTGCCCTGCCTACCATGCTGTTTATGGCGCTGGTACTCGTTTTCGTAATCCTGTACTGGATGTATATTGACAACCTGACTGTGGTCATCACCTGCCTCATCGGCATCGGCTTCTTCATCTACGGACCGGTGATGCTCATCGGCGTACAGGCCCTAGACCTGGCACCGAAGAATGCAGCCGGCACCGCAGCTGGTCTGACGGGCTTTTTCGGCTATTTCCTGGGCACCTTTATCCTGGCCAACACAGTGATTGGTTATGTGGCTGAATACGCCGGTTGGAGCTGGACCTTCATCCTGCTCATCGCTGCCTGCTTCCTGGCCATCTTCTTTATGGGTCTAACCCTCAAAGAAGAACACAAGTAGCGTGGGCGTAACAGCCTGATTCTTCCTGTTTTAAACGATTACCCCTGGGCGAAAACGCCCAGGGGTAATTGCTTATATAACTAGTTCTGAGGGTATTATACCCACATTAGAAAACCAGCAGGAACAGGCCGGCGGCCAGCGCAGCACCGATAAGGGGACCGCATACCGGGATCCAGCTGTAGCCCCAGCCGCTGTCGCGTTTGCCCGCAATGGGCAGGACCGCGTGGGCGCAACGAGGGCTCAAGTCACGGGCCGGATTCATGGCATAACCGGTGGTTCCGCCCAGGGACATACCGATGGACATGATGACACAGGTAACCGGGAAGGCGCCCAGCGAGCCGGCAGAACCGGCAATGCCGCCGATGGTGAGGGTATTCCCCGCCGTTCCCAGCGCCAGGATGGCAAATACCAGCAGGCAGGTAGCCAGGACTTCACTGAAGAGGTTATTCAGGGCGTTGGGAATGGCCGGCATGGTGCAGAACGTGCCCAGCATGGCATCGGGCTGGTCGGCAGTAGCCTTGTAATGATCCTTGTAGAATAGCCACACCAGTACGGCGCCCACAAAGCCACCCAGCATCTGGGCCACCACATAACCGGCAACCAGGCTCCAGTCAAAGCTTCCGGCAATGGCCAGGCCCAGCGTCACGGCCGGATTCAGATGGGCTCCGGAGATGGGCCCGGCAATGAGCACACCGCACATCACGGCGAAGCCCCAGCCCAGCGCAATTACTACCCAGCCGGCTCCCTGAGCCTTGGATTTGTTCAACGTAGTGGCAGCACACACGCCGTCACCGAGCAGCACCAGCACCAGCGTGCCGATAAACTCAAAAAGATAAGCAGAATTCATAAAGTCAAATCGGTCAATATTGGCCTTTTTTGTTCGTTTTCAGTTGCAAAGAGATCTAATGGCTTACTGTGCGTCTGATGGCATCGGCCCAGCCGGCCTTTGCGGCGGTCATATCGGCCCCGGAGGGCAGGAAGGTACGTTCGGCCTGCCACTGCTGTTTAATCTCGTCCAGCGAGCTCCAATAGCCCACAGCCAGGCCAGCCAGGTAGGCTGCGCCCATGGCGGTGGTTTCGGTGACCTGCGGTCGGATGACGGCCGTGCCCAGGATATCGGACTGGAACTGCATCATCAGGTTGTTCCGGGAAGCGCCGCCGTCCACCTTCAGTTCGGCCAGGCGCACGCCAGCATCGGCCTCCATGGCCGCCACGATATCCATGGTCTGGAAAGCGATGCCCTCCAGGGCGGCACGGGCGATATGGGCAGCCGTTGCGCCGCGCGTGATGCCGCAGATGACGCCCTTGGCATACTGGTCCCAGTACGGAGCGCCCATACCCGTCAGGGCCGGGACGAAGTAAACCCCGCCATTATCCGGGACGCTGGCTGCCAGGGCTTCGATCTCGGAAGAACTCCGGATCACCCCCAGACCGTCGCGTAGCCACTGCACCACGCTGCCGCCCACGAAGATGGAGCCTTCCAGGGCATAATGCACGGTCTCCCCTATCTTCCAGGCCACCGTCGTAAGCAGGTTGTTACGGCTGAGAATGGGCTTTTCGCCGGTATTCATGAGCAGGAAACAGCCCGTTCCGTAGGTATTCTTGACCGAACCCGGGGCAATGCACATCTGGCCGAAAAGGGCCGCCTGCTGGTCCCCGGCAATGCCCGCGATGGGCACCTCATGGGCAAAGATGGTAGTTTTCGTATGGCCGTACACCTCGGAGGATGAGCGGACGGAAGGCATCATCGAGGCCGGAATGTCCAGCAATTCCAGCAGCTCCTTGTCCCATTCCAGCGTGTTGATGTTGAACAGCATCGTACGGGAAGCGTTGGAAACGTCGGTGATGTGCACCTGGCCGCGCGTGAGCTGCCACACCAGCCAGCTGTCCACCGTTCCGAAGCGCAGGCGCCCCGCCTGGGCCTTTTCCCGGGCGCCGGGGACGTTGTCCAGAATCCATTTGATCTTGGTCCCGGAGAAATAGGCGTCGATGATGAGTCCGGTCTTTTTCCGAATCTGCTCGACCAGTCCGCGGGCCTTGAGCTCGTCACAGAAGGCCGAGGTGCGGCGATCCTGCCACACGATGGCATTATACACCGGAACGCCGGTTTCGGCATCCCAGACGATGGTGGTTTCCCGCTGGTTGGTGATACCGATGGCCGCTATATCCAGTCCGTTAATGCCGATCTCCGAAATGGCCTGCGCGATGACGGCAGCCTCGGACGACCAGATTTCCATGGGATTGTGCTCCACCCAGCCCGGCTGAGGGAAATACTGGGTAAATTCCTGCTGGGCCACGGAGCATATTTTGCCCTCGTGGTCAAAAACAATGGCCCTGGAGGAACTCGTTCCTTGATCCAGGGCCAGAATGTACTGGTTTTTACTCATAGATTACCGACTTCTACCATTCTGTGGACGGTCTTCAGGAAGGAGGATACCTTTTCCGTGTATTCCTCCGGATACTTGGCGTAGGAATTCGCGTGTACCGCGCCGTGCGCCACCCATTTTTCCTTGTAACCGTGTATCTTGGCGTCATAGTTTTTCTGCAGATCCCCGAAGGGGACGAAGTCATCGGCGTCTCCGTGGATGAAGAGCATCGGCTTTTCACAACGATTGAGCGCCGGCGTGCAGTCCGCTTCGCTGAAGTACCAGCCGTAGCGATGATGGGTAACGATACTGGCGCTGTTCAGCAAATCCTTGGGAATGAAGGGGAAAGACTCCTTGAGGTTCTTGGCGAACTGGCCGCGCACCGAATTGTAGCCGCAGTCTTCGACAAAGCACTTCACGTAGTGAGGGAGCGCTTCACCGCTGGTGAACATCACCGTGGCCGCGCCCATCGAAACCCCGTGCAGGACCATGAAATCCTGAGGGAAGAGTCCTCTTGCCACGTTGATCCAGTTCATGATGTCAAAGCGGTCCAGGTAGCCCATCTGGATAGCGTCGCCTTCCGAATAACCGTGATACTGGAGGTCCGGCATAAAGACGTTATAGTTGAGCTGATCCCGGTACATACGTGCCAGGTAAAGGAACACAAAGTGGTTGTCTCCGTATCCATGAACGATCATGGCCGTGCCGTTGACGTGCTCAGGGTCCTTTGCAGGGGCAAAGGCGGCATATACCTTCTTGTTGTTGTAACCGACCACGAAGGTATCCCGCATCACGCCAAGGGTCATCAGGCTGTCGAACCAGGCGGTACTGCCGGGCATCAGGGAATCGGCCTTGTGACGGGTGCGTTCAATATCGTTTACGCCGTGCACCTCGGGCGTAAGGGCGTAATTGGCCATGAATTTTCCGCCCAGGCATGCTTGCATGCTGATGGCGGCAACGGCAATGAAAACAATGTTCAGAAGCTTTTTCATAACGTTCTCTAGAACTGATAGTTAATGCCGATACCAATCCAGAGACCCGCATCCAGGCCTTTGGTAAAGCACTTGGCGAATTCGGCCGAAATGATGAAGTTCTGGTTCATGGCAATCTTGAGACCTGCACCGGCGCTGTAGATGAACTGCTTCATCTTTGACTCATCGTAGATGGTTCCGTTGTAGTCTGCGTTGTGAAGGGCTTCAAACCTTTCCTTGGTCTTAGCTTCCTTGGGATTACTTGCGAGATAATTCTCGTATGCAGTGAAATCAAAGTTCTTGAGATTGTCATCAGTGATAATACCATTAATGACATCAGCCCTGTAAGGCTTGGTGATGATACCTCCGTCGAAGAACGGGTTAACGGCAATGTAGAAATACTGATTGAAGAGCTTGAAGTTGACAAGCTTTACGCGCAGTTCAGTATTGACCCATGCCATACCTTCAGCCAAGATACGGTTTTCACGAAGACCACGGATGGTATTGCTGGAGCCGAAGCCTTCCGAAATCATATTCCGCTGAACCAGGAGCGGGACATTCTGAATCATGTATATGGGAGTTTCCCCAAGGAGTGTCTGCTGCCATGCAAGACGGTATGCAAATACAGGGTCGCCGGCGGGAATGTGGATGGGAATGTCAATGTAGTGACGGAAGTATACGCAGGCCTTCAGGTACTGGTGCTGGAGCACGTTACCATTGAGATAAGCCTCTGCCCAGATGCCCTTGCTGGGGGCAGCCTCAATATCGCGGGTGTCGTATACCAGTCCGGCGTTTAGCTCAAGGGCAAGACCGCCGTTCTTTTCATCCTCGTGAATTGCACCCAGGGCGATATACTTGTCATAGAGGGTGAGAGCACTAGGATTATTGTTGGAACCCAGATAGTATTGTTTGTTTCCATCAGCGTCCTTTACACCGTTGTCTCTCATTGAGCCCATCCACCAACGCCAGAAGTTAATACCGGCAGCCCAATTCAGGTGGGGAACAATCTGTCCCTGGAAATTGGCCAGGATACGGAGCATGTCACGGCTCATGCCATAATAATTCAGATTTTGTCCGGCTCCAGTATTGCGATTGGACCAGATATCGTAATCCTGAACTGATGCAGGACCGTTGAAACCCCAGAATGTGTACAGGGGATCTCTTACATAGGTGGCCGATGCATTGACGCGCATGCCTGGAATAAGATACTTGGAGTCGTATGCAAGGTAGAAACGCATACGCTGGCTGTGTGTAAAATAGGAGCCTTCCCAGCTGATTTTGTGGAGAGGATCGGGATAGGTGCTTCCGTCGCCGTAGTAATAGATGTCTCCGAACAGACCGGCCTGGAAACCGTTATCTACGGAATAGGTTGCCGTAGGAAGGACGCCGAAGCTCCAGCCCTTCTTCATCTCCTTCTGCTCCTTGGCGGGTTCTTCCTGCCCGGCTGCAACTTCTTCCTGCGCACGAGCGGAAAAAATGCACACACCCAGAAGCAGGACACATGTCAAAAATCTTTTCATGAGTAGTTAATTGGTTATAGTTAAATTGTTTTTGCGCTTGTAGGATGCAAATATACAAAAAAATTAGACAGGGTCAACATCAATAACAATGTGACCTGCATATTTCCGCTCATTTTCAAAACGGGCGACCGTCTGCGCCAGGGACTGTTTCCGCACAAGAAGGGTTTTGTCGCGCGGGAGCATCAGGCGCATCTGCCGGATATACTTGCCGGCGACGCGGTCCACCACGGGCGCATAAGGCCCTACGACAGGTCCTACGGCCTCCTGGATGGCGCGGGCAAGCTCCTGGGCAAGATACTGAAGCCGTTTTTCGTTCTCGTCCTTTAGGACGATGTGAACGAGGCGCGTATAGGGCGGATAGCCGAACTGGCGGCGTTCCACCAACAGCATCGGGGTCAGGTCCGCCTCACCTTCCAGCCGAGCAAAGACCGGATGGTCCGGCTCCCGCGTCTGGATTACGAAACGGCCCGGCTTTTCCCGACGGCCACTGCGCCCCCGGAACTGCTCCAGCAGTTGGTACGCACGCTCGTCGGCACGAAAGTCCTGCTGTCCCAGGATGTTATCGGCCTGTATGACGCCCACCAGGGACAGGTTTTCAAAATCAAATCCTTTTGTAATAATTTGTGTGCCAATGAGAATATCTATTTCACCTTGAGCAAAGCTTTTAATAATGGAAGCTTCCTCGGAGGCATTGTCGCTATCCAGGCGGGCCACCCTCGCAGTAGGAAAAACAGCCTTGATTTCCTCCTCGATCCGCTGGGTTCCAGCCCCCAGGGCCTGCAGACTTCCCCCGCATTGGGGGCAAGTGCCGGTATAGGCTTCCGTATGCCCGCAGTAATGACAGACCAATCGGTCCGGATCCTTGTGCAGACTCAGGGATACGTTGCAATGCGGACACTTGGGAATGGTGCCGCATTCCACACATTGAACGGCGGGCGCATAGGCGCGGCGCGAACGCAGAAGGAGCACCTGCTCGCCGGCCTCCAGGGTCTGCTGGATTTCGTACAGGAGTTTGCGGGACAAATCCCCTTCCATCCCCCTTTTCCGGCGTTCTGCCACCGTATCCACTACCAGCAGGGAGGCATCCTCTCCACTATGGAAGCGTTGCTTTAGCTGAACACGGTTAAAGATTCCTTTTTCAGCATTATATAAGGATTCCAACGAGGGCGTTGCGCTGCCCAGGATCACCTGCGCGCCGTGGATGCCAGCGAGCATAATGGACGACTCGCGGGCGTGGTATCGCGGAGCCGGCGAATCCTGCTTGTAGGAGGTGTCATGCTCTTCATCCACGATGACAAGGCCCAGGTTCCGGTGCGGCAGAAAGAGGGCGCTTCGCGTTCCCAGCACCAGGTAAGGCTTCCCGGAACAGAGGATTTCGGCCACATCCCGCCTTTTGGCCATCGTAAGGGCACTGTTATAGCACAGGACGGCCGGATACGAGGCCGCTACCCGCTCCTCCAACTGGCGGGAAAGGGCGATTTCCGGCACCAGGTACAGCGCCGAGCGCCCCTTTCGCAGGGCTTCAGCAATCAGCTGCAGGTAGATTTCCGTTTTGCCGGAACCCGTGACGCCCTCCAACAGGACGGTCTTGTTCCGGGCGAAAGCCTTTTGGACAGAATCAAAGGCTTGCTGCTGCGCAGCGGAAAGACGGATGGGTGCCGTGGGCGGAAGAGCTTCCGGGATGCGAAGTTCCTTCTTCCTTTTGCGGACATGGATCTGGGGATAGGCGGCCTTATATACCTCCCCGACCGAACAGAGATAGTACTCCGAAATGGCCCTCCAGAAAGCGATTTCTTCCGGGCTTACAAGCGGTAGTTCCTCCTCTTTTTTCAGGATGGTTTTCACTTGCGCAAGGGTCTCCCCGGGAGGCTCCACCCCCACGGCTGAGACCACCCCGACATAGCGTCTATGAGCAAAAATTACAGCCACACGCTCCCCTTCCACCGCCGAAACGCCCTCTGGGAGGGCATAAAACGGCTCCCACTCCAAACGGAGAGGAAGAAGGACTTGTATGTATGTAATATTACTCATTATAAATCAATAAAACTATTTTGTTATGAGTGCTAACAAAAATGTTAACAACCTATTTTGCCCCAAATGGCACGCTTTTCACATACAAAAATAGGGAAAATCTCTAATTTTATTCGTATTTTTGTAGAACAAACAGATTACCTAGCGTAAATGGGCAAAATCATCGCAATCGCAAACCAGAAAGGTGGCGTAGGAAAAACCACTACGGCCATCAATCTGGCAGCATCCCTGGCCGTGCTGGAAAAGGACGTCCTCATCATTGACGCCGACCCGCAGGCCAACACCACTTCCGGCCTGAACTTCGACCCGGAGAACAGCGAACATCGCACCCTGTACGAAATCCTCATCGGCAAGCTTTCCGCCAGCGACGCCCTCATCCAGACAGAGCTTCCCAAACTGCATATGATCCCCTCCCACATCAACCTGGTGGGTGCCGAGATCGAACTGCTGGATACGCCGCAGCGGGAGTCAGCCCTGAAAAAGGCCCTGGAGCCCATCCGGGACCATTACGACTATATCATCATCGACTGCTCCCCCTCCCTGGGGCTCATTACGGTCAACTGCCTGGCAGCCGCCGACTCCGTGATGATTCCCGTACAGCCGGAATTTTTCGCCCTGGAAGGCCTGGCCAAGCTCATCCAGACCATCCGTCTGGTCCAGAGCGGCATCAATCCCCGCCTCACCATCGAAGGATTCGTGGTCACGATGTTCGACGGCCGCACCCGGGTACACAACCAGGTGGTGGCCCAGCTGCGGGAGCACTTCAAGGAGATGGTCTTCCGGACCGTCATCCAGCGCAGCATCCGCCTGAGCGAAGCCCCTTCCTACGGAAAACCCATCGTGCTGTACGACGTCATGAACAACGGCACCTCCAATTACCTGAACCTGGCACAAGAAGTACTGGACAAGAACAATGGCTAAGACGCAACAATTCGGCCTGGGAAAGGGCCTGAGCGCCCTTTTGGGCAATGAAGACCTGTCGGAACTGCGGAAACCCGTGGGCTATATCAATAAGCAGGTGGTGACGCCGGAGAGCAAACCGAAGGACACCTCCGACGTGCTCCGCATCCCCCTGGACATGATGGAGCCCAATCCCTACCAGCCGCGCATGAATTTCGACAATCAGGCGCTGCAGGAACTGGCCGATTCCATCCGTACCTTCGGGCTCATCCAACCCGTCACCGTCCGCCGCAAGGGCGATAAATACCAGATTATCAGCGGAGAACGCCGCTATCGCGCTTCCATCCTGGCCGGCATGGACATGATTCCGGCCTATATCCGGGACGCCTCCGAACAGGGCATGCTGGAAATGGCCATCGTGGAGAACATCCAGCGCGAGAACCTGGACCCCATCGAAGTGGCCATGAGCTATCAGCGCCTGATGGAGGAATGCCGCCTGACCCAGGAGCAGATGGCCGACCGGGTGGGCAAAAAACGCGCTTCCGTGGCCAATCAGCTGCGTCTGCTGAAGCTGCCGGCCAAAGTCCAGCACGACCTGAAGGTGGGGCTGGTGAGCGTCGGCCACGCCAAGGTGCTGCTGGGGGTCGAAGACCCGGCCACCCAGGAGATGCTCTGCGATCTCATCGTCAAGAACGGCCTGTCCGTCCGCCAGTTGGAGGACAAGGTAAAAGCCCTGGAGAAGACCCACAACAGCCCGAAAGCGGACGAGGAGCCCCAGGAACTGCCGGAGCTGTACTACAAGCTGCTGGAGAACGTGGGACGGTATTTCGGAGAGCACATTTCCCTTCGCCGCGGCAAAGACGGAAAAGGTTCCCTCACCATCCGCTTTGAGTCCGACCAGCAGATGGAAGCATTCCTCCAAGCCCTGGATCAGCGATGAAACTGCGCGTCCTCATTGTCTGTCTGCTATTGGGACTGGCCTGCGGCCTGCCCCTGCACGCACAGTACAGGGACGACATGTTCAAGCGCGACGCCTTCACGCAGACCTATGCCGACACCACCGAGAAAACCCCTGCTGACTCTTCCAAGCTGTTCAGTTTCAAGGAATTCTTCGGAGGCCTGGCCCACAAGCGCACGGCTTCGCTGAAAACCCTTACGATGGGCTCCGCCATCCTGGTGGGCGGTAACCAGATTTACAACAAGCAGTATTGGAAATTGCCCATCATCTATGGCGGCATTGGCGCCGGCATCTACGGCGGCATCCGCTGCAACCAGCTGTACCAACAGACCGGAGACGTTAAATTCCAGACATACAGCACCTTGTCCTATGTAGGAGCCGGCCTTTTCTGGTGGGGCTCGCTGCTGGACGGTGCCGTCCAGTTCGAAAAGGACAAGTATCCGGTGGCCTCCAAAGCCACGGTCTATTCCCTCCTGCTGCCCGGCATGGGCCAGATCTATAACGGAGAATTCTGGAAAGTACCGCTGTACTGGGGCCTGATGGCCGGCTGTATCCACTTCTGGGCCGACAACAACATCCAGTACCAGCGCTGGAAATGGATCCATAACCAGGCCACGGCAGACGACGTGGAGGAACGACCCCCGCAATCGGCGGAAACCGCCAAATATTACCGAGACGTGTATCGCCGCTACCGGGACTATTCCATCCTGGCCACGGCGCTGGTGTACGTGATCCAGATCATTGACGCCAACGTTTTTGCCTACATGCAGGACTTCGAAGTGAACGATGACATTTCCCTGCACGTGGAGCCGGTGGTCATGCCGGTCCAGTACGCTTCCCAACCGGTAGTAGGAATGTCGCTGGGCTTTAGATTCTAACTGATTATGAGGAAATTAGCCATATTGTTCGCCTGTCTGCTCCTGACCGTACCGGTCTGGGCCGGCACGCAGGACAAGCGAAACCGCAAGCAATTGCTCCAGGAGAACGAGCTGCTTCAGCAGCGCATCGCGGACCTGGAGGCCCAGGTGGCCGCTTTTCAGGCCGATGCAGCGGAGCGCGAAGCCATTGAGGCGGAACTCTCCGGCGAGAACGAGAACAAAATCTCTTCCGGCATGGAAGACTATGTATCGACCAGTACCGATACCCTGCTGGGCCAGTGGTATCTGCACCGCCAGTCCCGCATACCGGGCCGCGAGCAGTACAATATGGATTCCGTCCATTTCACCACCAACGTGCCCGATTCCGTGCTGATGCAGCGCCTGGAAGCCATGAACGCCTTCATCTCGCTCCCCTACAACGAGACGGTGAAGAACTACATGATCCTGTATTCGGAGAAAATGCCCGCCAAAATGGGCGAAATGCTGGGCCTGTCCGAATATTATATGCCCATCTTCGAGGAGACCTTCCGCCGCTACAACCTGCCTTTGGAACTCAAATACGTGGCCATCATCGAAAGCGCCCTGAATCCCCGGGCCGAATCCCGCGTAGGAGCCAAGGGCATGTGGCAGTTTATGTACAAAACAGGCCTGAATTACGGCCTTCGGATCGATTCCTTTATTGATGAACGCATGGATCCGGTCCGCTCGGTCGATGCCGCCGCTCGCTATTTCCGCGACGCCTATCGCATCTTCGGAGACTGGCCAATGGCCATTTCGGCCTATAACTGCGGCTCAGGTAACGTGAACAAGGCCATCAAGCGGGCAGGCGGAAAACGGGATTTCTGGTCCATCTACGAATACCTGCCCAAGGAAACCCGCGGCTATGTGCCGGCCATGGTAGGTGCAATGTACGCTTTCCGCTATGCCAAGGAATACGGCCTGCGTCCGGATCCCATCGCCATGCCCACGTACGTGGACACCTTCCACATCCATCAGAACCTGCATATGAGCCAGATCAGCGAAGTGCTGGGCATTCCCCTGGACGATGTGCGGGACCTGAATCCGCAGTACTACAAGGACATCATCCCCGGAGCCAGTGGCGACGAGATCCTGCGCCTCCCCTTCAACTACTCCTCCCCTTTCCTGGAGATGCAGGATTCCATCTACCGCTACAAGGCCGATGTCCTCTTCGCCGAGAAGGTGCAGGATGGCCGGGAAAATGTGAACGGACGCCCCGTACCCACCTCCACGAACAGCGGCCAGTGGGTCTATTACAAAGTCCAGTCCGGAGACAATCTGGGCAAGATTGCCAAGAAGTACAAAACCACGGTAAAGCAGCTTAAGACCTGGAACAACCTGAAGGGCGACATGATCTCCGTTGGGCAGCGCCTGAAGGTCGGAAAGCGTTAGCGTTCCAACTGCAGCTGAAAGTTGAGCGCAGGTGTCGGCTTGCGCTCTTTTCGTACAATATAAGATGCTCTGATATAAGCTTTTATCGTAAACCAACGAAAGCGATGCTTCCAGCTTCCAACAAGGGAGGCTGCGAGCCCTTTTCCGTAATAGGCCGGCACGGAAAAGCTCCCCGGAGCATCCCGTTCATAGCAGTAGATGCGGGCGTTCCAACTATCTGCCCAAAAGCCTGTAAGCCGAAGATAGGCGGCCAGGTTTTCGCCCTTATATCCCCCTTCCAAATAGCTTAAGACGGATGACTGGGCGCAGTGGACCCATTCGCCCCGCAGCGTCCCCTGCCAGGGGCCGTCGGTCCAGTGGACATCGGCCCTCAGGTCGGTGCGGGGATCTTCGTAATTGCGGTAGCGCTCCGTCAGGCGGAGGACCAGGGACCAGCGGGCCGAAGCCTGCCAGTTCCACTGGGCGTAGGAACGCAGCTGGAGGCGCCGCTGTTCCTGGCCCGGAATCGGCAGAAGGGCAGCATCGCAGGTGAAGGACAGGCCATGAACGGGCCTCAACTGGAAGTCATACCCCAGCGCCAGGGCGTATTCGCCGTACTTCTTCCCGGAGAAACGGCTGGGGATGCCGCGGGCCTGCAGGGCCAGCCGGTGGTGCTCCCCCAGTCGCAGCTGCATGGCCCCCAGCGCAGCCCAGGAGCCGCTTTTCCAGCCCACTTCTCCGGCCAGGAGCACCCGGCGGAGATGCAGGCGGCCATCCAGCGAAACCGTGAAATTCCCGCGCAAATCGCCAAGGTCGGGAATGACGGAGAGGCCCAGCTGCCCCTGGCGGGCCAGCCAGTCGGCGTGCAGGCCCAGGATCTTGTCCTTATCGGCAAAAAACAGCCCGCGGAAGTGCCGGGAAATATATTCGTAAGCCAGGCCGCGGTGAACGGACGCCGAAGAATAGGACCATACGGGGCTCAGTCCCGGAGAACGTCGGATAAAGGCGTCCACGGTGGAAAGGCTGGAGAGGGAAAAGCCCGACCAGTGGGAAAGGCCCTGCCCCAGCCGGATGTTGTAATCCCCAATCAGCCAGCGACTGGCCCCATAGCTGCCTTCTGCGAAGGCGGTCCAATCCTTCCCCCTCCAGGCTCCGCCTGCCCGCCAGTGCTCCCCTGTCACCTTGGCTTTGGCACCTACTGTCTTCAAAGTGGTCCTCAGGATGGCTGTCGCACGCAGGGACAGCGTATCGGTGTTCCCGGGCAGCCGCTCCGAGGACAGGGAAAGAAAGGGCCGGAGGGCCTCCACGGTTTCGCGCGAAAAGCCATCCACCAGCGCCAGCTCTTCCCACGAAAGGATGTCCCCGTTATGGGCCCTGTAATCAGCCAGGGAGGCCTCCTGATAATCCGTCAACAAGCCGTCGGAACGGATACGGGCGCTGTTCACCCGGATCTTCCGGCCCCAAAGGGCCTCCAACCGTTCCACCCATTCTTCCGGCAATTCTTCATCGGCCCCGGCGCCCGAGAGGTAGCGGGCGGCACGCATCAAGGCATCGTCCTGGGCCTGCGCCAAGAGTGCCGCCAGACACAAACTAAGCACACAAATCATCCGTCTCATTCCTCCAAGTTACGAAACGAAAGCCGGAATACAGAGAACTTGTTGATAACTTGTCGTGTTTTGCACGATTTTTTTGACGTTTTTTATTATTTTTGCATAAATAACACGATTTCGATGGAAAACAAGATCACCCTTCACGACAAAACCTTCAAACTATTCATCCCCAACGAAGACATCGAGAAAGCCATCGACGCCGTGGCCGACCGCTTGAACCAGGATTATGCGGACGCCACGGACCGGAATCCGGCCATTCTGCTCTGCACCCTGAACGGGGCCGTCATCTTTGCGGCCGAACTCCTCAAACGCCTCCACTTTCCCCTTGAACTGAAAGCCTGTAAGCTGTCCTCTTATCAGGGAACCGCATCGACCGGCGTAGTCAAGACCGATGTTCCTGTGCCGGCGCAGCTGGAAGGCCGCCGCGTGATCATCGTAGAGGATATCGTGGATACGGGCAATACCATCGTCGCCATGATGGGCCAGCTGCAGGAGAGGAAGGTGCAGGATGCCCGCGTGTGCACGCTGCTCCTGAAAAAGGACGTTTACAAGAAGGATATCCACCTGGACTATGTCGCGATGGAAATCCCCAACCGCTTTATCGTGGGTTTCGGCCTGGATTACGACGAACTGGGCCGCAACATCAAAGATATCTATGTTTTGGATGACTAAATGGTAAAAATATGAAATTCTTTATTCTCTTTGGGCCTCCGGGTGCAGGGAAAGGTACCCAGGCCGGCGCCATGGTGGAGCGTTACCACCTCTGTCACCTGTCCACCGGCGAACTGCTCCGCAGCGAGATTGCGGCCGGGACGCCGCTGGGCCTGCAGGCCAAGACCTTGATCGAAGCCGGCAACCTGGTTCCCGACGAGGTGGTGGAAGGGATGATCGAAGCCAAATTCAAGAGCACCCGTGACGTTGACGGCTTCCTGCTGGACGGTTTCCCCCGTACCATTGCGCAGGCCGAAGCCCTGGATGCCATGCTGGCCAAAAACGGCGAGGCCGTTACCGCCTGTATCTCCCTGATGATTCCGGACTCCGTCATCTACGAGCGCATCGCCAAGCGGGCCCAGATTGAAGGCCGGGCCGATGATGCCCGCCCCGAGATTGTCCAGAACCGCATCCAGACCTACCACGGCAAGACCGAACCCCTCATCGATTTCTACCGAAAGGCCGGTCGTTATCACGAAATTGACGGCCTCGGCAGCATCGAGGAGGTCCGCGAACGCCTGTTCCAGACCATGGACCGTTTCTAGCCCATTCACGCGTAATGCATAGGATTTTTTTACCGCTTTTCCATTATTTTCAACGGCATAAGTTTCTGCTGTACAGCCTCCTGGTGATTTCCACCCTGGTGTTTGCCTGGTATGGCCGGAAACTCTATTTCGAAGAAGACATTATCAAGCTACTGCCCCGTTCATCCACATCCAATGAACTGGCTTTCAGCGACATCGGTCTTGTCGATAAGATCTTCGTTCAGGTTACCTCGCGCGACACCCTGAATCCGGTTCCCACGCGGGAACTGGGCGCCATCGCCGAGGAGTACTGCACCCTCCTGCAGCAGCGGGACAGCGCCTCCGGGTATCTGAGCGGCGTGCTGGTGTCCCTAAGCATCGACACGGCCCTGGAAGCCATGGATTTCGGCCTGACGCATCTCCCTACCTTCATCGACACGGCCTGGTATGCGCAGATTGCACAGGCCCTGGAACCCGAGGCTTTTGCCCAGCAGATGGAGCAGAATTACGAACGGGTGATGGCCGATGAAACCGGCGAAGAATCCCAACTCATTTCGATGGACCCGCTGAACCTTCGGTCCATGCTGGGCGAAGTGCTGGGAACGGGCGCCAATGCCGGCGGCATTACCATCGAGGACGGTCATCTGTATTGCCCCGACAAGACGGTGGCACTGGCCTTCCTCTCCACTTCCTTCAGTTCCACCAATTCGGGCGCCGGCACGCGTCTGGTGCGGATGATGGACAAGTTGAAGCTTGAAGTGGAAGCCGAACATCCCGACATCCGCATCTATATGCACGGCAATCCGCAGGGCGGCGTCTCCAATGCCAGCACCATCAAACGGGACCTGGCCTGGTCGCTGGGCCTGTCGCTGCTGCTGATCCTGGTCATTATGCTCTTCAGCTTCCACAAGCTGGCCTTTGTCTGGCAGCAGGTGGTACCGGTATTGTACGGCGCCGTGTTCTCGATGGCCTGTATGTACTGGATCAAGGGCACGATGTCCCTGATGGCCCTGGGTATCAGTGCCATCGTGCTGGGCGTTGCCATCAGCTACTGCCTGCACGTCCTGATCCACTACTATTATGTGGGCAGCGCGGAACAGATGCTGCGGGAAGAATCCACACCCGTCGTTCTGGGCTGCCTCACCACGATCGGCGCCTTCGTCGGTCTGCTGTTCACGGAGAGTGACCTGCTCAGGGACTTCGGCCTCTTTGCCACCTTCGCCCTGATTGGCAACACCCTCTTCGCCCTCATTTTCCTGCCGCATTTCCTGCGTCCGGAGCAGATCCACTACAAGCGCACGCACGGATTCCCGCTGGTGGAGCGCATCAACAACCTGCCCTGGGACCGCAACAAATGGTTCATTATGGCCCTCGTGTTCATCATTGTCGTGGGCGTGGTCTTCAGCCCCCGCGTCCAGTTCGACAGCGACCTGATGAACCTGAACTACCATAACGAAGAACTGAAAGCCAGCCAGAATCTGTACAATTCCAAATTCTCCGACGGCTATGCCCACCAGTACTTTGCTGCCTGGGACGAAGACAACCTGGACCGTGCCCTGGAACACAACAAGGGCCTGGTGCTGGCGCTGGATTCCCTGCAGAAAGAGGGCCTGGTCAAGAGCTATATTCCCGTGGCCAAGCTGCTGCTTCACGCCGAAAAAGACCAATGGGAACGCATCCATGCCTGGGAAGCCTTCTGGTCTCGCGGACGCGTTCGCGAACTCCGCCGCCTGCTCTCCGAAGCCGAACGGGAGTACCAGCTGCCCCGGGGCTTCTACGATCCGTTCCTGAGCATCATCCAGACCCGCTACGAACCCGGCGACCTGGTGACCTCCGGTATCGTGCCGGAAGGCCTGCTGTCCAATTATGTGGAGCGGCAGGAAAGCGGCCGGTATATGGTCTTTACCGAAGTGGCCTACGATGCCAAGGACCAGGCGCAGGTCTGGAAGGACCTTGCTTCACAGGACCACGTGCTGGTGCTGGAACCTTTCTACTACTGCCGCGACATGGTGGAAATCGTTCACGACGACTTCTCCACCACGCTGTGGATCTCCAGCCTCTTCGTGCTCATCGTCCTCCTGGTCAGCTTCCGCAACCTCTGGATTGCCCTCATCGCCTTCTTCCCGATGTTCGTGAGCTGGTATGTGATGCAGGGCTACATGGCGCTGCTGGGCCTGGAATTCAACCTGATCAACATCGTCATTTCCACCTTCATCTATGGCATTGGGGTGGACTACAGTATTTTCGTGATGGAAGGCTTGCTGACGGAAGCCCGACGAGGCCAGAACGAGATGTTGCGCTATCACAAGGTAGCCATCTTCTACAGCGCGCTGGTGCTGGGCATCGTGACCTTCTCGCTGGTGTTCGCCCGGCATCCGGCCATCCATTCCATCGGCCTGATTACCCTTATCGGAATGGCATCCACCATCTCGATTACCTACTCTCTGCAGCCCTGGGTGTTCCGCAAACTGGCGAAAATCCCCTTCTTCCGCCGCAGTTTCCGCATTCCTGACTAAACCATGAGCCTGACCGCTGAACGATACCTGAACCTAATCCGTGGCGGTGCCGCCAGCCTGGGCGGACGCCGGCAGGAAATCAACGACCTGAATGTCTTCCCCATCCCCGACGGGGACACGGGCGACAATATGTATATGACCATCGAGGCCGGCACCCACGCCGCCGGAGCCACGCTGGACGAAATGGCCGAAGCCGTCTCCAGCCTCATGCTCCTGGGCGCACGGGGCAATTCCGGCGTCATCCTCTCCCGGATCTTCGCCGGGATGTCCAAAGGCTTCAAAGGCCTGAAAGAGGCCGATGCCGCCGCGTTTACCGCTGCGATGAAGGCCGGGGTGGAAGAAGCTTACCATGCGGTCTCCCAGCCCGTGGAGGGCACCATCCTCACCGTCCTTCGGGAAGGCGTGGACGCGGCCGCCGGCTCCGACTCCCTGGAAGAATTCTTCGACCTGTGGATAGCCGGGATGGACCTGTCCCTGCAGCATACCCCCGAACTGCTGGACGTGCTGAAGAAAGCGGGCGTGGTGGACAGCGGCGGGGCCGGCCTGCTGTGCATCGCTGAAGGCATGCGCGAGGCCCTGCATAGTCGTTTTACGGAGAGTGTCATACCGAGCGAAGCGAGTGTATCCCCCGCCCCCAAGGTGGATTTCAGCGCCTTCACCGAAGACAGCGTCCTGGAATTCGGCTACTGCACGGAATTCCTCCTGCGCCTGCAGCGGAGCAAGGTGGACCTGGATCGCTTCGACGAGACCGTCATCCGGGACTGGCTGGCCACCCAGGGCGATTCCCTGGTGTTTTTCCGCGACGGCAGCATCATCAAGGTGCACGTGCACACGATGGATCCCGGAGCCGTCCTTTCCCATTGCCGGGAGTGGGGCGAATTCCTGACCATCAAGGTGGAGAATATGACCCTCCAGCACCACGAGAACCACATGGACCAGCGCTTCAAACGCAGCCGTAAGCCGCTGGGCGTGGTAGTGGTCGCCTCAGGAAAGGGACTCTGCGATAACTTCCGGGAAATGGGGGCCGATGCCGTCATCGAAGGCGGCCAGACCATGAACCCGTCCGTGGAACGCTTCCTGGAGGCTTTCGACCAGGTAGAGGCCGAGACCATCCTGGTATTCCCCAACAACAGCAACATCATCCTGACCGCCCGGCAGGCTGCCACTCTGTATAAGGATGCCTGCATTGAGGTTATTCCCACCCATACCCTGGGCGAAGGCTATTATGCCCTGGCCAACCTGGACCCCGAACTCCCGATGGAGGAGCTGAAACAAGCCCTTACGGAGGCTGCCGCTTCGGTAACCACCGGTCTGGTCTCCCAGGCCATCCGTGATACCCATGAGGCCAAATGCGGCGAATACATCGGCTTCAGCGGCAAGGATATCCTCACCGCCGGAGCCGAGCGGGCCGATGTGGCAGCGCGTCTGGCCACCAGCTTGAAAGCCGGGGAAAAAGACATCCTCGTAATCTTCACCGGGGCATCGGTCCCCGCATCCGAGGGCGAGCAGCTCTACGCCCGTCTGGAGAAGGCCTTCCCCACCACCGAAGTCATCCTGCGGGAGGGCGGCCAACCCGTTTACGATTATTTACTTGTAATGTGCTAAAGTACTATGCTGAAAATCTACACCGATACGGATACCGACATCACGCCCGCCCTGGCGGCCGAATACGGTTATAAGCTGATCTCGATGCCCTACAGCATCGACGCGCAAACCACTTATCCTTACGTGGATTTCAAGACTTTTGACGCCCACGCCTTCTATGACAAGCTGCGCAGCGGCGTCCTTCCCACGACCAGCGCCATTTCCAAGGAACAGTATCTCAACTACTTCATCCGCGATTTCGCCGCCGGGAACGAAATCCTGTACGTGCACTTCTCCCGCGCGATGACCAATACCTTCGATGCGATGGACCAGGCCATCGCCGAACTCAAGGCCCAATACCCTGCCGCACGCTTTGAAGACATTGATACCAAGGGTATTACTACCATCAGTTATGCCATCGTCCGGGAAGTGGGCGACCTGGTGAAAGCCGGCAAGACCCTGGACGAAATCCTGAGTTGGGCCCAAACCGAGGTGGACAAGTTCGCGATGTACTTTTTCGCCGACGACCTGAAATTCTTCCGCCGCAGCGGCCGTGTGAGCGGCCTTGCCGCCACGATGGGCACCCTGATCGGCGTCCGTCCCCTGATCCACATGAGCCAGGAAGGGAAGATGGTCTCCGTGGGCACCGCCAAGGGCCGTCCCAAGGCCATGGCCTATCTGGTGGACAAGCTGGGAGAACTGGGCGACGACATCCAGAACCACCGTATCTGCATCGGCCATACCGATGCCCCCGAAATTGCGAAAGAGATCGGCCGGATGATCGAAGAAAAATACGGCCCGCAGCAGATTGAATATGTCGATGTGAACCCTACCGCCGGCAGCCACTGCGGCCCCAACGGCGTCGGGGTGTGTTTCCATGCCAAGCATCGCTAATTGTCATGCCGAGCACAGCGAGTGCATCTCCGGAGATACACTCGGCCTTCGGCCTCGGTATGACAAAAGAGAATTATTATGATAACAGTCAAAGAAGTCAAAACCAAGCGGGAGCAAAAGGCCTTTCTGGATTTCCCGCTGGATCTGTACAAAGGGAATCCGTATTTCGTTCCGCCGCTGTACGGGGACGAAAAGAAGATGTTCCGCGCCGACTACGTGTACAACAGCAGTTGTGACTGGACGGCCTTCCTGGCGTATCAGGACGGGGCTGTCGTCGGCCGCATCCAGTGCATCATCCAAAAGGACGCCAATGCCAAGAACGGGGAGCGGCGCTGCCGCTTCTGCCGCTTTGACGCCGTCGACCGGCTGGAAGTATCCCGCGCCCTTTTTGCCAAGGCCGAAGCCTGGGCGCTCGAGAAAGGCATGGACACGGTGGTGGGACCGCTCAATTTCTCGGATCTGGAGCGCGAAGGAATGCTGGTGGAAGGCTTTGAAGAGCCGGCCACCTTCGAACAGAATTACAACTTTTCCTACTATAAGGAACATGTGGAAGCCCTGGGATACCGGAAAGAGATTGACTGGACTGCCAGCCGCCTCTATGGCCCCGAGAGTCCTGAAGTACAGCAGGAAATGGAGCAACTTATCTCATTCATTTTCAAGCGCTACAAACTTCATTATGGATCGGCCAAGAATGGCCCTGACTTCCTAAAAAAGTATGCCGACGGCATCTTTGACCTGCTGGACACCTCCTACGATGGCCTGTACGGGACCGTCCCCTTTACCGAGGGGATGCGTAAACTCGTCCTGGAGAATTTCGCCATGGTCATCAACCCCAAGCATGCAGCCGTGATTTTGGACCAGAACGACAGGCTTGTGTGCTTCGGCCTCTCCTTCCCCGGACTGGCCCCGGCCCTGGTGGGCACCCGCGGCAAATACACTCCGCTCACCCTCCTGAAGCTCCTGTACTACCTCAAACGGCCCAATATCCTGGACCTGTGCCTGGTAGGTGTTGACCCCGAGTACCTGAACCGCGGCGTCTCCGGGGCCCTGAGCGTGGCCATCATGAAAATGCTGCAGGACAATCCCCGCCTGAAATGGGCCGATACCAACCTGAACCTGGAAGACAACTACGCCATCCAGAATCAGTGGCGCCGCTTCCGTCGCGAGGAATGCAAACGCTATCGTTCCTATGTAAAAACCCTTACCCCTTCGGAATCGAATGATTAAAATACTCGTAGACTGTTTCGGCGGAGACCATTGCCCGCAGGCACCCGTGGCGGGCGCCCTGGCCGCCCTGGCTGGGAACCCCGACCTGTATGTGCTGCTGACCGGCGACGAGGAGATTCTCCGGAAGGAACTGAAAGGCAAGGACTACGACACCTCCCGCCTGGAAATCGTGCACGCCCCCGAAGTGATCGGTTGCGACGAGAAACCGACGGATGTGGTGCGCCTCAAGCGCAATTCGTCCATGATGAAGGCCATCATCCTGCTCCGGGACCGCGACGACATCGCCGCCATGGTTTCCACCGGCTCCACGGGAGCCCTGGTGACCGGCGCCCTGGTGCGCCTGGGCCGTATTCCCGGTGTCATTCGCCCGGCCTTCTGCCCTATCCTTCCCAGCATGAACGGCGGCATCGTGGGCATCTGCGACAGCGGTGCCAACGTGGAGGTAACATCGGCCCATCTGCGGCAGTTCGCCATCATGGCCTCTCTGTACATGGAGAATGTGTATGGCGTAAATAAACCGCGCGTAGCCTTGCTGAATGTGGGCAAGGAGGCCGAGAAAGGCGATGAAATCCGCCAGGAAGCCTACCGGCTGCTGCAGGAAATCGAAGGGCTCAACTTCGTGGGCAATATGGAAAGCCGGGACCTGCTGAGCGGCGCCTACGACGTGGTGGTGGCCGATGGATTCAGCGGGAACGTACTGGTGAAGACCACCGAAGGAACCGCCCTGGAACTCCTGAAGAAGCTCAAGAAGGAGATTTTCAGCCGCAGTCTGTATAAGCTGGGGGCCCTCCTGATGAAGCGGATGTTTGCCGACATGAAGGAATTCATGAACTACCAGAACTACGGCGGCAGCGTGCTTCTCGGGACTTCCAAGGTAGTAGTCAAGGGGCATGGCTCCTCCAACGCCACCGCTGTGGAAAAATGCATCGAACAGGCCTACAAGATGGAAGTAAGCCGCCTTTCCGGCAAGATAGAGGCCGAAATCGCCCGATACGAACACTATATGGAATAAGATACACTCGGCCTTCGGCCTCGGTATGACACCAACATGTCATTCCGAGCGAAGCGAGAGAATCTCAAAACTGATCGCAATATGTTTGAAAAAGTACAAACCATCCTGGCGAAACAGCTTCGCCTGGACCCTTCCAAAATCGCCCCGGAATCCCTGATTAAGAAAGACTTGGGAGCCGATTCCCTGGACATCCTGCAGCTGCTGATGCGCATCGAGGACCAGTACGGCATCGTGATTCCCGACCAGGCCCTGGCCAAGTTCGAGACCGTGGCCGACGTGGTCGCCTACCTGGAGCAGCAGGAGGTAAAATTGTAATTGCATATTTGCAGGACAATCCGTATCTTTGTGGGCAAATTCCCGCCAGATGGTACAGGTCTATTGCAAAAACACCAAAGAGACGAAGCGCTTCCCCGAAGGGACTTCGCTCCTGCAAATGCTCTCCGAATTTGACTGTCACCGGCCCTACCCCATTGTCTCCGCCAAGGTGAACAATGTCTCCCAGGGCCTCAAATTCAAGGTCTATCAGAATAAGGACATCGAATTCATAGATGTCCGCGAACCGAGCGGCATGCGTGTGTATTGCCGCTCGCTTTATTTTCTGCTGTACAAGGCCGCGTCGGACGTCTTCCCGGGCAGCAAGCTGTATATGGAGCATCCCATCTCCCACGGCTATTTCTGCCACCTTCGCAAGGCCGATGGTACGGACATCACCAACGAAGACGTAGCCCGCGTGGAAGCCCGGATGAAGGAACTGGTGGAAAAGGATATGCCCTTCCACCGCTACGACGTCCAGACCGAAAGGGCCATCAAGGAATTCCGTAAAGCCGGCTTCGACGACAAGGTGCGCCTGCTGGAAACCAGCGGCGAAGCCTATACCGACTATTATACCCTGGGCGAAACCTCCGACTATTACTACGGAAAACTGGTTCCTTCAACCGGTTACCTGACCGTCTGGGGCATTATCCCCTACCATGACGGCCTGCTGCTGCGCGTCCCTTCGCGCACGGATCCTTCCCGTCTGGCTCACTTCGAGGACCAGCCCAAGACCTTCGAGATGTTCAACGAAGCCCTGCGCTGGAACATCATCATGGGCCTTTCCACCGTGGGCGATGTGAACGAAGCCTTCCTGAACGGCCGCGCCAGCGAACTGATCCAGATTGCCGAAGCCCTGCAGGAAAAGAAGATCGTCAAAATCGCTGAGGAAATCGACCGCCGCTACCGCTGCGAGGAGCATCCCCTGCATGTGGTCCTGATCACCGGCCCTTCCTCTTCCGGTAAGACCACCTTCTGCAAGCGCCTGGCGGTGCAGCTCAAGGCCTGCGGACTCAAGCCGATGTCCATGTCCACGGACGATTATTTCGTGAACCGCCTGGATACGCCCAAGTTCCCCGACGGTTCCTATGACTTTGACAACTTCGACACCGTTGACCATGCCCTGATGGAGCAGGACATTATGAAACTAATTGATGGTGAGGAGGTTTCCGTACCGGAATACAACTTTGTCACGGGCCTCAGGGAATACAATGGCAAGAAATTGAAACTGGGCGAAGGCTGCATCCTTCTGATCGAAGGCATCCACGCCCTGAATCCGGCCCTTACCTCCGACATTCCGGACAGTGCCAAGTTCAAGATTTTCATCAACACCCTGACCGGCACCCTGCTGGACGACCACAACATGATCCCTACCAGCGACAATCGCCTCCTGAGGCGCATCGTCCGGGATTATAACAAGGGGGCATTCACGGCACGGGAATCCATTTCCAACTGGCAGAACGTTCTGGATGCCGAGCAAAAGTGGATCTATCCTTTCCAGGAGACGGCCGATGTGATGTTCAACAGCGCCTATCTCATTGAGTTCGCCGTGCTGAAGAACCATGCGGAGCCCATCCTGCGCAGCGTCCCGCAGAACTGTGCGGAATACGCCGAAGCGCACCGCCTCCTGAAGTTCATCCATTATTTCACGCCCGTTCCGGACAAGGAAATCCCCGCCACTTCCCTCCTGCGTGAGTTTATTGGCGGTTAAGCGGACCTGCGTAAATACCCAGCACAATATCCCGAAGCTCCTCGGGATATTCTTTTGTAATGTCGCCCAGGTGTTTGAGGAAAGCCTGTTTCTCGGCATTGGTATAGCTGTGGGCACGTTTGCCGGAAAGGAGGTCGGCGGCAATGTAGTTGTTGGGATACAGGCGGTAGGCCGGACGGATGCGCTGGTCGATGAGAGCTGCCACCTCTTTGTTGAACAAGGCCGAAGGCAGGCCGCGGAAAGCCTCCAGTTCCTCGCGCCGGAGGGGTTCGCAGACTGCCAGATGCACCCGCCCCTTGAACTGTTGGATGCCCGTCATAATGCTGTTGAAGTCCTCGCCGGGCTTCTTGATATAGGGTTGGCCCGAACGCTTGGCGTACAGTTCCAGGGCCTTCAGTTCGTCGCAGGGCTCCCATTCATAGGAAATGGACAAAGGGGCTATATTCAGCTGATCCAGGGCTTCTACGGGGTCTTTTCCGCCCGACAGGCCGAACATCTTGACGATGCCCTGGTCCGTGAGGTCGTTCCCGTCCTTGGTGCGTCCGTTGCGCTGGGCAATCCAAACGCTTTCCTTCTTCTGCGTGATGGCGTAGCGGATGTACTCCGACACATACTTGCTCTTGAGCAGGAAATCGCGGGGCGATGTCACCGTGGTGGGCCTCTCGATGCGGAACATCTTGTTGCTCCGGCCGATGTCAATCACCATCTGCCCCTGCATCAGGTTGGCGCCAAAGGTGATTTCCGAAGTCCTTCGGCCCGCATCCAGCAGGAGCACCTGCAGGAAGGCGGCATCCATCATGATATCCCGGTGATTGGACACGAAGAGATAGTCCTTGGAGGGATCCAGCCGCTCCATTCCGGAAACGCTCAGGCCCGCGGTGGTCTTCCGGGCGATGGTATAGATGGCATCGTACATAAAACGGTGCTGGAATTCTTCGGCGGTGCGGCAACTGCCCAGGATGGCTGCGATTTCCGTCACCGGCCTTTCCAGATAGGAGCAGACCAGGGGGAAATACATGTCAGACACCAGCCGCCGCATCGCAGCTGGAATCTCAGCATCAACGTATGGGCGAATATCCTCAAACATAAAATTCTTTTATGTTTTAATTTTATTAAACGTTACCCCCTCCCGAAACCCCTCCCCTCGGGGGAGGGACTTTTACTTATGGGAGCGGTTATCAATGAATTTTACCGGTTTGCGGGATTTGGCGGGGAAATTGACGGCCGCGATCTCCGCCACGGGCAGCACCTCGATCCGGGGCGCCACGCGGATGCGCGAGCGGAAGCGGTCCTTCAGATCCTTCACAGCGTCGAAGGGCGGCTGGTACTTCAGACCCAGCTTCACCACCACGTCATCGGTTCCGGCATCGCTCTCCTGAACCACAACCACGTAGTTCTCGACATAAGGCGTATTGTCCAGCACGTCATTCACTGCCGGCGGGTACAGCGTGGTTCCCTTCAGCTTGATCATGTTGTTCTTGCGGCCCACCAGCGGCGTCAGGCGGTAGCTGTAACGGCCACAGCGGCACTGCTGTACAATCTTGGCGGCCATATCGCCGGTACGGAAGCGCAGCAGGGGCATTCCCTCCACGCCCAGGGTGGTGACCACGATTTCGCCCACTTCGCCGTCCGGAACGGGAAGGTCGTCATCGCCGATAATCTCCACGATAATCAGTTCGGGATGCACGTGTCCGCCGCAGCCGTAGGGGCATTCGCTGAAGGTGGCGCCCATCTCCGTAGAGGAATAGGTCGCGAACAACTCCACATCCCATTTCTCCTTGATGCGACGGCCCAGCAGGTTCAGGTTAAATTCCTGATCCCGAAGCCCTTCACCGATGCCGATAATGCGTTTGACGGAGGAATTCCGGTAGTCAATACCGTGCTCCTCGGCGTACTGGATCAGCCGCAGGATGAAGGACGGGACGCACATGATGGTGTCCGGTTTCAAACGCTGGATGGTATCCCACTGCAGCTCCGGGATGCCGTTACCCACGCGGATAATGCTGCCTCCCATCTTTCGGATGCCCAGGAAATAGGCCAGACCGGCCATAAACCGCTTGTCGATGGTGGTCATGAGCTGGACGATGTTCCCGGGTCCCAGGCCGGCACATTCGAAGCTTTTCTTCTCGTTATAGGCCAGGCGCTCCAGGTCCTTGTCCGTGCAACCGAAGGTGACGGGGTCCCCCAGGGTGCCTGAGGTGGTCACATAGTCCACGATCTTCTCCCGGGGGCAGCAGAGGAATTCGTCGTTAAACAGCTGCAGGTCCTTCTTTTCCGTGAACGGAATCTTCTGCAGGTCCTCCAGCGTCTGAATCTTTTCTATGTCGATATGGTACTTCTCGAACATCCGCTGATAATAGCGGGAGTGCTCCTGCAAATACCTAAGCGCCTCCTTCAGGAGTCCTTCCTGAAACGCCTTGATTTCTTCGGGTTTCTGAAACTCAATATCCATATTCTTTCACATTGTTGCGCAGCCAATCCATAAACAGCGGCTGCCACTGACTGCTTTCCTCGTTCTGCCGGGAAGCATCGGCCCCAAAACCGTGACCGCCGGTAGCGTATTGCGTATAAAGATGCGGAACGCCGGCCGCTGTCAGGGCCGAATCCAGCAATTCAGAATTCTGATACTTGACGATGGGATCGTCCACACAGTTCAGCAGGAACACGGGCGGCGTATCGGGCCTTACGTGCCGCTCCAGGGACAGGGAATCGCGCATTTCAGGCCGCAGCACCGTCCATTCGCCCAGCAGCCCCAGCCGTGAGCGTTTGTGCACGTAGCGGGCGTCTGAGAGCGTTACAACGGGATAAATGGGCGCCACGAAATCCGGACGCAGTGAAACTTCCGGCTCAATGCCATAACGCGAGAGGAAATTGGTGTCGAAAAACTCCCCTGCACTCATCACCAGGTGCCCTCCAGCCGAGAAGCCCATGACCCCCAGCGGCGCCGGGCAGCGTTCCCGCACCAGCTGGATGGCGCGCTGCAGGTCGCAAATCATATCGGGATGGCAGTTTCCGCGAAGGATAGCACGGTACTTGGCCGCAAACTCGAACTTGCCGGCCGTCCGGTAATGCAGCACATAGGCGGCAATGCCTTCAGAAGCCAGCCACTGGCCCACTTTCGCGCCCTCATTCTCCTTGTCCAGCCAGTGATAACTACCTCCGGGACAGACGATTACAGCATAGGAAGGCGCCCCTTCCGGCAGGTATTCCGTCAGCGTGACGCCCCTGGCATGACAGGCCGTTCCCTCCCAGATGCGCTCCTGCGCCTTTGCAGGAACACTGAAGAACCACAGGAATAAGAAGATACATATCCCCAAACCTGTAGCCGCCCGTGGCTTCATGAACGGGAGGGGCCCGTCGGCGCAGCCGATGGGAGGGACAAGGAGCGGAGCGACGCAGGGTTTGGGGGTATGTATCTTCTTATTCATGAACATATTTCAAATTCTTCGGCACATCGCAGTGAATGGCCGTCAGGTATTTCTCTTCATCGGCCTCATATGCCGTAATCTGCATCGACGGATGGGTACGGGCAATCAGGAGGGCCTCCACACCGCAACCGGCGCGCCGAATCTTCATGGCAGGGCCGCTGAGGGCATCGATCCGGGCTATATTCTCTTTCCGCAGCACCCGACGGCACTCCAGCAGGGCATCCTGCCCTTTGTACAGGTACTGCCGCTGCACCCAGAGGGCCCAGTAGGCAGCATCCTCCCGGCGACGGCGTAAATCGGCATACCAGTTCTGGTAGAAATGCCGCATATCGCGGGTAAAAGCGGCCAGCTGCGAGGGTGCAGGCGGGGCTATCCGCTTCCCTATTTCCATGCAGATCGGGGTCTTCCGCAGCAGGAAATCGTGCTTGGGAAGGGCCTGGGAGAAACCGTGGAGGCAGAGCGGCAGGATATCCAGCCCCAACTCGCCGGCCGTATGGAAGGCCCCGCGGTGGAAGCGAAGAATCTCCCCGTCCAGACTGCGGGTCCCTTCCGGGAAAATGACGATGGAATAGCCCTGGGCCACCAGCCTCTTCATATGGGCGCTATTCTGGGAAAGCCCCCACGATGCCGGGAAGAACCACGCCTTGCGAAGGACTGCCCCATACAGCGGGAAGCGCCACACCCAGTCATTGGTCATAAAAATGAGCTTGGGCTGCAGGGCCATCAGGGCCAGGACGTCGAAGTGGCTCTGGTGGTTACATACATAGATGGCCGGTTTGCTGAAATCCTCGCCATGGGGGTTCAGCAGCGTATACGGGCAGCCGGGAATATGCCGGATGGCCCAGGACGCCACCTTCTGGATCAGCTTGTGGAAAGCGAGACCCGGCGGGAAGAAGAGGCAGATGAGGGAAAGCAGCGTCATCGTCACCAGCATCATCAGGCTGATATACAGGGTCCGAAGGCCCTGAATCAGCGTCACCGGCGCCTTGCGGGGTTCTCCGCGCCGCTGGGTGAGCCAGCGGAACAGCAGCGGCGGCAGGTAATAGGCCATCAGCACCACCGTCAGCATCCCGATCACCGTCACCTGCCCCAGGGAGCGCATCGCCGGATGCTTGGCGAAGGCCAACACGCCGATGCCGATGAACATGATCAAGGCGCTCAGTACCACCGCATTCTTGTACGAATGCAGGATTTTCTTGCCGTTAGCCCGTTCATACAGCAGCCCTTCCGTGATGAAGATGGTATAATCGTCCCCCTGGCCGAAGATGAAGGTGGCCAAGATCACATTGACGATATTGAACTGCAGGCCGCTCAGGCCCATAATGCCTTCGATCCAGAACCAGCTCACGGCCAGCGGAAGGAAAGCAATCAAGGCTAGTTCCAGCGCCCCGAAACTCATCCACAGGAAGCAGAAAACAATCAGGGAACAGAGCAGGCCGATGGTGTCGAAATCCTCCGACAGCGCCTGTACCAGCCGGGCCGAGAGGCGTGCGGCCTGGTCCACCTGCGTCACCGGGGCGAAGTATCGCTCCGGCTGGGGTTCCCAGCGGGTATCCAGGGCATCGAAGAAAGGCTGGAAGGCATGGGCCGTAAAGCCCTCCTGCAGGCCGGCATCTATGAGTTGGTCCGCCACCTCCGGATGGGCTGCCCAGAAAGCGTTCCAACGGGCGATGGCCGCCTCCTGGGAGGGACGGTCCAAATCGGCAATCGCAGCGGCCTTCCCCGGCTGCAGGCTCTCCAGCACCGCAAAACCATGCGCCTGCTCCGGCGTCATGTAATTGATATGATGCAAGTCGGCGTCGAATCCCACCTTCCGGCTTTGCCAGAAAAGGAAACCACTCAGCAGCAGGAAAAGCAGGAAGAAAGCCCGCCGGGCTTCCGGACCGGCCTTGATGTGCCGGTCGAAATCCAGTTTGACAGCACTGCGCGGGCGCTGGGCTGCCGGTACGAACACCGGCAGGAGCAGCAGCACGAAGAGGATAGTCCCCACCAGCATCATCGCCCCGATGAATCCGAAATCCCGTAGCGCTTCGGCCTTCAGCAGCAGCATGCTCAGGAAGGCGCCCACAGTAGTGATGTTGCCCACCAGCAGCGGCGTCACCTGCTCGGAAAGGGCCTTACGCTTGTCCTGCTGGTATTTCAGATGGTCCACATAATGCAGCGGATAGTTCACGGCGATACCGATGATGGTGCAGCCCATTCCCAGGATAATGACGCTGACGGCGCTCTTGAACAGGGCGATGATGCCCAGGGCAATCAGGGCACCCGTCGCGATGGAAATCAGGATCCAGAGCACATCGGCCAGCCGTTTATAACTGAACCAGAGGACGATACTGATTAGAAGGGCCGCCATAACCAGGGCCCAGATGCTGTCTTTCTTGATGCGGGAAGCATTCTCCACGGCCACTTCCGGGCCGCCGGTGGAGCTGATCTGAACCTGAGGGAACTCCCCTGCCACTGCCTCGCGAACCGTTCGGAGCTGCTCCATCAGCCGGGCATTCCGGCCGCTTTCGCTGCCGCCGTAGGGCGAAGTAAAGAAGATGACGCCCGCCTCGCCGTCGCCGGTGAACAGGCAGCCGTCTTCCAGACGGGTCGAAGGCTGCAGGGCCTGGAAGCGCTTCAAAACAGGGCTGTACAGGCCCAGGGGGTCGCTGCGCAGATACAGCGTCTGGAGGGCGTTTCCGTTATACAGCGACATTTTGTCCCGATGCAGAGCTTCCCGGACATAGCCGGGCGTCTGCAGCAGGGAATCCATCCGGGCATAATCGGCTTCCTGGAGGAAATAGGGCCAGTTAGCACTCAGGAAACGGAACACATCCAGCAGCTCCCCCTGATCGGCCTGGGCACTGATGGGAATATCGGTATCCAGTTCCGCCCAGCGGTCCTCGAAGGCATACATGGCCTCGATGCGCTGCTCCAGGGTTCCACCTTCGAACAGCAGGGCCATTCGCTCCTGGCCCCGGGTTTCCTCCTGCAAATCCTCCGCACCGGGCAGGAAGGCGCTGATGTCTTCCTGAAAGTCCAGCCGGAGGGCGCTGCATACGCAAAGGGCCAACAGCACGGTCCAAATGGCCGCTGCCAGGCCCTTCCGGGCCGACAGGAAGTCGAAAATATGCAGAATCCAGCGCTTCACGGATTAGCAAATATACGCAAAATTTGCAGGATTTGCTATAGTTTCAGGGTCCGGGCCATCCGGTCGATGGCGCGTTTCTTCTCGGCGAAACCGGGATGCACGTACAGATCCAGCGTGGTGGAAATGGAGGAATGCCCCAGAATCACGGAAACCGTCTTGTAGTCACACTTGCTTTCGATGCAGCGCGTGGCGAAACTGTGCCGGAGGGCATGGAAACGCAGCGGCGGCAGGCCCAGGCTGGCCAGGAGCCGGTGGTAATAGTCCCGGTAATAGCGTGGTTCCAAGGGCTCAGGCGCATTGGAAACCACGTAGTTATCGGCCTGAACCAGCTTGCGGAAGGGTTTCACGATGCGCGAAAGCGACGTGGCCATCGGAATGTCCCGCATGGACGAGAGGGTCTTGGGCGTGCCGATCGAGAGGGCATACTCCCGTTCCTCGCCGTCGGACAGCCACACCCGGGCCACCGTCTGCCGGATATGGATTTCTCCGGCGGCCGGGTCCAGGTCCTTCCACTGCAGACCGCAGACTTCGCCGATGCGAAGGCCGCTGTGCAGGCAGATCAGGATGCCCAGGTTCTTGCAGGAGAGGTGTTCCTGCAGGTAGCGCACCAGCCGCTGCTGCTGGGCCACCGTCAGGGTCTGCAGGGTCTTTTTGCCATCGGCCTGCGTCGGGAAATGGACGTCGAAGGTTAAGGCGGGCCACTCGCCCAGTTTGGTCCCGAAACGAAGAATCATTTTCAGCACCAGCAGCAGGCAGCGGACGGTCTTCAGGCTCAGGCCCTGATCCAGTTTGGCGTTCACCAGGGCCTGGATCTCTTCCTCGGTAAAACAGGTCTTCTCTCCCAGGGACGGGAGTAGATGCGTGTTCAGAAGCTGAACATAGGTGGCATAGCTGGATTTCTTGACATACAGGCGTTTGCCCGCCTTCCACAAGGTGGATACTTCAGAAAAAGTGCGTGACATAGTTTTGGAATAATATTGGTTATTCCAACATTATAGCAAAAAACTATGCAAGTTGTACACTCATTTTGGCACAGAGGACGTCGTCCGGCAGAAATGCCTGGATGGTAGCTTTTCCATCGTCGGCAAGGGTCCATTCATAACGGAGCTGCTGACCTTCCGGGGTCGGCAGCACCGGGACGATGAATTTGATATCTTTAGCTCCCTGCAGGGTGCGGCCCATGCATTCCAGGGCCATCTGCACCAGGGTAACGCCCGGCGTCACAGGATAGCCCGGAAAATGGGCCTGATAGATGGGATTGTCCGGAAGGAGGCGCACCACAGCGCCATTCTCGGACTTTTCAACCAATTGATAGAGAACGCCTTCGAGCATATTCTTATTCTTTTACAATATCCCGGAATTCAATGAAGGTCCAGTCACCATCGACCGAAGAAAGAAGGGCCGATTGAATCTGCAGACTCCCCCGCTGGACCTTGAGGGTGACGGAGCTGAAGAGTTGCTTTAAATCGCGACGCAAAGGAGTCAGGATGAAGGTATATTCCTCTCCTTCCAACAGACTCACGCGAAAATCCTTTTCCGTGGGCATCCGGAAGCGGCCCTTGGGACTTTCCCCGCTGAAAACGCTCAGTTGATGCACCGGAGAAAGGGTTTCCCAGCGAAGCTTGTCCGGCTGTTCCAGATACAGCACCCCGTCGCTCTCCAGATTCTCCGTCAGGAGTTCCGTATGCCGCACCTGGTGCCAGGTAGCCTTGACGGTCGGGGCCGAATTGGCCGCCAGTACCTGTTCCAGGGTCAGGGGTTCCTGGGCCGAAGCCACGGCCCCGACCAGCAGTAACAACCCGATGACCCACCGTTTCCTCATCCTATTTGACAATGAGGGCGCAACCGGCCAGGATCATGAAAACGCCCACCCACTGCGTCCAAACCACGGTTTCCTTGAAGAAAACGACCGCCACGAACATGCCGAAAAGGAAGCTCATGGAGGACAGCGGATACACCTGGCTGAAAGGATAGGTCTTGAGCATGTACATCCATTCCACCAAGCCTACGATGCCGCAGATACCGGCGGCCAGCAGCCACCAGTTGGTCAGGATACCGTCGCGCCAGAATGGCCAGGTCCAGGCGAAATCGCCCATCCTTACGGCTGCCACCTTGAACAGGGACTGGGCACCGCACATCAGGATGGCCTGGGTTACAGAAAGGATAATGAGTTTAAACATAATTGTTTACATTTTTTCCAATTCGTTCATGAGGGGCTTCACCATGAAGCCGGATAAGGTATTGCGCATCTGGCGCCGGGTCTTGGGATTCATCAGGCGCAGCGTGAGCAGGAAATTCTGCCAGCGGGTGCGCCAGTCCTTCTGAGGGAAGTCGTAGAAGCCCGTTTTCCTGTAATAGCGGTGGTCGGCCTGGAAGAGGAAGCGGTAGCGGCCCCATACTTCGTCGCGGAAGAGCTTGCGGCCGGCAATCCCCAGAAACGTATCCGGGGGAAGATAGCCTGCCTGGGCATAGCGCGTCAGCTGGCGGGCCATCGTGTCAATGTACGTATCCAACGCTGCGGATTCCCCGCACTCGTCCGACACGGCACCGGCGAAATGCCCCATGCACACCTGTACGTCCGCGTCGAAGGTGTCATACAGGAGTTGGGCCTGGCTCAGCGGCCCCGCCACCAACAGCGCCACCTGCTTCCCCTTCATGAAAGGATAGTGGGTGCGCATGAATCGGCGCTCGACAAAGAGCTTCATCAGGGACGAGAAATACCGGTCCTGCAGGGCGCCGGCATACACGATGATATCGGCCGGATCCAGCAGCGTCAGGTACACGTTCCGTATATCGTCTTTATCGGCATAGGTGCAGTCGTGGTCGAAGGCGCATTTCATGCATCCCAGGCAGCCGCCGCGGATGGTCAGTTTCTCCAGTTCAACCACATCCACCTGCCCCTTGAAAGCCGATACCAGGCGGCGGACCATGGCGCCGATATTCGTGCCGGGACCTTCCCTGTCCACGACCACGACCGCACGTTTTCCTTTCAGGTCCACCGGCTCCGTCGCAGGTCCGGGCGTATAGGTCCAGGACGGCGCGGCCAGCGGTGCAAAACGCCGCTCAACGCGCCGACGCTCGCGGATGGCCTCCTGGAAATCGGCGAAGAACCACTCCAGGTTCCTGCGGGATTCCGGATGGAAGAAATCGGCCTGGTCGGCCGTAAAGGGAGGGATATAGCGCATGCCCAGACCTTCCAGCGCACTGCGCATCCAGTCATGGGTAAGGTTGTCGTAAAAATGGATGGAGGTGCTGACGCAGGTGGTATATTTCCCCTCGAAAGCGCCCTGGAGGCCCTTTTCCCGAACCAGTTCCACAAATCGCATCAATGCCGCCGGGACATGGAAGATGTACACCGGAAATACCCAGATAACGCCCTGAGCCTGCTCCAGCGCATCCTTCAGCGCTGTCCAGGATTCCGGATTCCGGCTATAACTGCGGATGTCCTGGGCCACGTGAAAGTAGCGGAACGCCGTTTGCGGATTCTTCTTCTGCAGATACTCCACAAACTTGAGCGATACGCTCTTTTTCCCCTTGGGGCTGCCGTTTATGACCACAAGCTGTTCCATCACGCATCGGATTTAACAGACAGGACGGTGGCGTAATCTTCCGTACACACCAGCGCCGTGCGGCAAGTGCCTTCTTCCAGCAGGAGCCGGGCGTCCAGCAGGGCGTTTTCCAGGGAATCCTCCCCTTGCGAATACGTGCAGTTGTACCCGTGGCAGCCCAGTTGGATGGCAATGGTGGAAGCCATGGTGTTGTGGGTACTCTGCATAAAGTCAGTAGGGCTCACATTTTCTTCTCCATTCTCCCGAAGACAATCGAGAATCCGGTTGGTATGGTCCATCAGGCCCAGGCGTGTACCGCAGAGGATGGCATCCGGCATGTCGATACCGGCCTGCTCCAGGGCCTGCCGGGCGCAAACCAGGATGCGTTTCAGGGCCGTCGTCATCCGGCGCGCCTGCATGGGCGGGATATACTGCCTGTAATCCGGATCAGGATCCGTAAGCCGCACGGCCGATAATATAATCACCTGCATCATAGGGCCTTGGAGATCAGAAGGGATGTATCGTTCCCGCCAAAGCCGAAGGCGTTGCACAGGACATGCTGCACATCCGGTGCAGGTATAGATTCCCGGATGGGCACGATTCCGCCTTCAAACGGCGTGGAAAAGCCGGCGTTACCGGGCAGAAAGCCATTTTGCAGCGCCAGGATGCAGAAAACGGCTTCGATGCTGCCGGAGGCCGATGTGGTATGGCCCGTGAGGCCTTTGGTAGAAGAGACGGGCGGCAGCTGGGCGCCGAAAAGACGCTGCAGGGCATGGCTCTCACTTTCGTCGTTGTTGGGGGTACCGGTGCCATGGGCATTGATATAGCCGATATCGGCAGGTTTCAGACCGGCCCGCCGGAGGGCCTCCGTCATGGCCAGGAAGGCACCCTCCCCCTCCGGAGAGGAAGCCGTCTGGTGATAGGCGTCGCAGGCGTTTCCCCAGCCGTCCAGATAGGCCTGCGGCTTTGCACCACGCGCCAGGGCGTGTGCTTCGCTTTCCAGCACCACGTAAGCGGCGCCTTCTCCGAGGTTCAAGCCAGCCCGGGTAACGTCGAAGGGTCTGCAGGGCTCCGCATCCACGATCATGAGGGAACGGAAACCGTTCAGATGGAAAAGGCTCAGGCATTCCGATCCTCCGGCCACCACCACGTCACAGCGGCCGGCTTTGATGAGCCGGGCGCCCAGCAAAAGGGCATTGGCGGCCGACGAGCAGGCGGTGGAAGGGGTGATTACCTGTGAAAAACAGCCGAAATAATCGGCAACGGCCTGTGACGATGCGCCGCAATCCCACTGTTCGGGATGGCGCTCCTCCGGGGCCATTTGTTCGGAAATGTCCATCCCACCGACGGTGGTGCCGGAAATAAAGGCGGGACGATACACGCCAAGCTCACCGGCCTCCTGCATCGCTTCCCGAACGGCCAACATGGCCAGAAACGACGTGCGGGACACGACGCGGCTCTCCGGAATACCCAGAAGGGCCTTCAGCTGTGCATTGGACCGCTTTACTTCCCCCAGGGGAAGATCCTTATGCGTAGTGGGCAGATAGCGGGCCGGGGCCAGTCCCCTGCGGCCTTCCTTCAACGACAAAAGCGTCTCCCGCCGGCCCACGCCGATGGCAGACACAACGCCGCAGCCGCTTATGCACACACGCGAAGACACGGAGAAACTATTTGGTCCTGTGTTCCTTGATATATTCGGCCATGGTATTGATGGACTTGAACACCTGCTTGCCCTCCTGCGGGCTGGCCAGGCGGATGCCGTAGTTCTTTTCCATCAGCAGCATCAGTTCCAGGGCGTCAATGCTGTCCAGCCCCAGTCCTTCCTTGAACAGGGGGGCGTCGTCTTCAATATCTTCGGGAACCATATCCATCAGATGCAGGGCATCGATGATACGCTCTTTCAGTTCTAATTTGAGGTCTTCCATTTCCTAAGTACTTATAATCTTACAAAAATAAGGATAATCTGTCTCAGTTCCAAAACTCGTAAAAATTGTACCACTGCAGGGGGTGACGGTGCAGAACATCATCCAACAGCCGGGCGTAAGCGTCGGCCAGCGCCTGCTGCCGCTCCTCCCGTCCCATGGCAGCCATTTCCGGGGTATCCAGCCTGTAAATAAAGATATTGTATCGGCGGATACCGGCCTTCAGGGAGAACGACGCCAGCACGGGCAAGTTGCGCATCGCCGCCAGCGAAAACGGTCCCAAAGGCAGGTGGGCCTGAGCACCCAATAAATTTACTTCCAATGTTTTAGGAGAACCGAAGCTGCGGTCCGCGTGGATGTTCACGATTTCACCGTCGGCAAGGGCCGCGTTCAGCGTAAACAGCCAGGACATGTCTTCCGTAGCCGAAATCAGGCGGATATTGTTGGGCCCGAGCATGTTCTCACGCCAGGCGCGGATGCTGGATTTTTCACCGGGGAAGGTAATCACGTTCATCCGCTTTACCTCGCTCTTGAGCATATAGCCCGTCATTTCCGGATTGCCCACATGGGAAGTGTACATCAGGAACCCTTCCGGCTGGGCCGACAGGCCCGAGAACAGGTGGAAGTCATGCATGTCCGTACGGAAATGCCGGCCCGAATAGGCGGCAAAACGGTCCATCAGGGCCGTGCCGAAGAGGAAATGATTGGCATAGCACCCAAAAAACGAGCGGACCGGTCCCCAACCCTGACGGCGACGGAGGTAATGGTAGATGGACAGATAACCCGGCCTGTAAAAAATCATGTAGAAGGGTATCACCAGGGCCATGATCAGATACATCAGCTCCAAAGGGCATACTTTGAACATAGCAATCAGCGCCCTGTGCATCCACGGGGTACCATGCGTCTGTCCGCTCCACTGACGTTCCTCGCTCATCCCAAATCCTCTTTTTTCACCAGCCATCCCAGGGCCTCCCATGCATCGTCACGGGGACAATCGGCCCAAATGACGATGGCAGAGGTGGTTACGGGATCCTGGAAGGCCTGGCATACCAGGGCATCTACCAGTTTCTGGTCATATTCTTCCAATACATACGCCGAAGTCTCCCCGGCATACTTGTTCCGGATGGCGATTTCGCCGGAGACGATGTTGGGAAGGGTGTACACGAAGAGGCCTGGCGAAGGGAAATCCGCCATCGAATCCTGGTAATGACGGTCGTTGGCCACGCAGCCTTCCCGGCTGAAAACCAGCACGGCCCGGTCTTCCCGGGGGCGGAAACGGTCCGCTTCCTCCCCCACCAGCATTTCGGTCAGCAGGAACCCCAGCTTGCTCAGGGTATCCATCTTGAAGAACTTGGGATAGTCCCCCGCCAGTTCGCGGTACAGCGCCGTCAGATTGGCGCCGGAAGGGATGGAGACCTGCTTCATCGTGCACCTCCTTTTCTGAACAGTAGCGCGCCGTTCACGCCGCCAAAGCCTGACAGCAGCTTCACGAAGGCATTTCCCCTGACCGCCTGTTCGCAGGCCGATACTTTCACGGGGGCCGATACGCCCAGCTCGTGAAAGCCCCTGGTAGGCAGCACGATGCCGGCCTCCAGGGCTTCCATTGACAGGATGCTTTCCAGGATGCCGGCAGCGCCCATCGTATGGCCGAAAACGCCCTTGAGAGAGTTGATGGGGACGTCCAGCAAGCCAGCCCGGTCCAGGGCGATGGCTTCCATCTCATCGTTGTAACGGGTGGCCGTTCCGTGCACGTTCACAAAGGCCAGGTCCTCTTTCCGGACGAAGGGCAGAACCGCCCGGAGGGCATTGTAGCTGCCTTCACCAGTCCTGGACGGGCCGGAAATGTGATTCGCGTCGTTTCGGATGGCACCCGAGAGCAGTTCCCAGCCGGCGGACTCTTCGGGAGTATCCAGCGCGGTGAGCACCATCGCAGCGGCGGCTTCGCCCAGATTCAGCCCGTCCCGGGCCGCGTCGAAAGGACGGCAGGGCTCCTGGGAAAGGGCTTTCAGGGCCTGGAAGCCCGTGACGATGAAGCGGGACTGTAATTCGGCCCCCACCACAATCACATGGCGGAAGGCCCCGTCGCGGATCATGCGCATGCCCTGCACCACGGCAGCCACACCGGAAATGCAGGCGTTGGACACCACCACGGGTGCCGCCTGAACGCCCAACGCACGGGCAATATGGGCGGCCGATGCCGCCAGGGACACGTCTCCGCTGCCCAGCTTTTCGATATCGCCCTTGATGGTGGACAGGATGAATCCCGCCCCGGAAGGATCGATGCCGGCATCGGCCACCGCCTTGCGGGCGGCTTCCAGGGCAACGGCTTCAAAGAAGGAATCCCCGCCGAAGCCTTTCCGCTCCAGCCGGGATGCCCAATAGACTTCTGATGTATCCGTATAGGGTTTCAGGGCACTACAGCCTTTGCGGGCCGCCTGGAACACCCCTTCCGGCGTATCCCCCAGCGGCGTCACCACACTGCGGCCGATGATGCCTACCCCTGTCATTCCTTCGTAGCCGTTTTCAGATTACCAACGGCAATCAGCTCTTCACCGCAGCGGACTTCGACGTCGCACAGGCACACGTTGAACATCTGGTAGCGCAGGTACACGGTGGTATCCAGCCGCTCCCCTGCCTTGGGCAGGCGGTAGATGGTGAAATTGCGCACCTGGCCGATGAAGCCGATGCTGGGCTGGATATGCAGGATATAAACACTGCGGTAGCCTTCCCGGACGGCATTGGCCTGGGCCATATGCTCCATCAGGCCGGCTGCGCTCAGGCAGCCGTTTTCCATCAGCAAGTTTCCGTCACCGGGAACGAAACTGACGAGGGCCTTTTCCTCTTCGTACCACTCCAGGGCGCTTACGAAGCGGAAGGGCGGCTGCTGCGGCTGCAGTTCGTCCAGGTCAATATCGCTGAAAGGCTTCACTTAAACGTGCTGCTGAATGAAAGCGCAGAAATCGTCGAAGGTCTTCAGGTCCTTGAAGTCCTCGGGTTTCATCTTGTAGTTGAAGGCCTCTTCGACCAGCACCACAACGTCCACCACTTCCAGGGAATCGATACCCAGGTCCTCTTTCAGACGGGCATCGCCGGAAATCTTATCTTCTTCAATTTCTAAGTCTTCGACCAGGAATTCGGTCACTCTCTCTTCGATCTGTTCTAAAGTCATAATATTATAATTAGCTATTATAGTTTAAAAAGTGTGCAAAGTTAGCAAATCTTTTCGTATTTTTGCAATCAAGTTCGCCGGTTGGAAGACAAAGACTGGCTTCGCCGGCGGCCATACGTTGTTAAAATGGAAAAGGGACCTATCTCTCAATTCATTACCCATCACTACCGTCATTTCAATTCCGCAGCCCTGGTAGATGCTGCAAAAGCTTATGAAGACCTCCTGAACAAGGGTGGTAAAATGTTCCTGGCCATGGCCGGTGCCATGAGTACCGCCGAACTGGGCCTCTCCCTGGCCGAAATGATCCGCCAGGACAAGATCGCCTTCGTCTGCTGCAGCGCCAACAACCTGGAGGAAGACATCATGAACCTGGTGGCCCACAGCCACTACTATCGCGTTCCCGGTTACCGCGACCTGACCCCCAAGCAGGAACAGGAACTGCTGGACAACCACTACAACCGTGTTACGGACACCTGCATCCCCGAGGAAGAGGCTTTCCGCCGCCTGGAGAAGCACCTGGTGGAGGTCTGGGACAAAGCCAAGGCCGAAGGCAAGAGATATCTCCCCTACGAGTTCATCTATCAGATGATCCGCAGCGGTGTCCTGAAGCAGTACTACGAGATCGACCCCAAGGACAGCTGGGTGGTCGCTGCCTGCGAAAAGAACATCCCCATCATCTGCCCCGCCTGGGAAGACTGCACCACCGGTAACATTTTCACCGCCCACGTGATCCGCGGCGAATATGATCCCCACATGGTCATCCAGGGTGTCGAGGTCATGATGTTCCTGGTGGACTGGTACAAGAAGAACGCCCCTGGCGTGGGCTTCTTCCAGATCGGTGGCGGTACCGCCGGTGACTTCCCCATCTGCTGCGTTCCCATGATGGAGCAGGACCTGGGCTGGGAAGGTACTCCCCTCTGGGCCTATTTCTGCCAGATCTCCGATTCCACCACTTCCTATGGTTCCTATTCCGGTGCCGTCCCCAACGAGAAGATTACCTGGGGCAAACTGGCTCCCGATACGCCCAAGTTCATCGTGGAATCCGACGCCACCATCGTGGCTCCGCTCATCTTCGCCTACGTTCTGGGCTGGTAAGCGCTCCACTATTATAAGGTATCAAGTTGCATTTTCTCGCGAAATGCAACTTTTTTTTGTTTTTTGTTTGCAATGTTCAAAATTGTTTCTACCTTTGCGGTGTACTACTGAACTAATACACACAAAACCTATGATTACAGTACAGAATCTTTCTTTCAGCTACGGCACCAAGGGCGTGTTGAAAAACATCTCCATGGAGCTCAAGGGCGGAAACATCTATGGCCTGCTGGGCGAGAACGGCGTGGGGAAAACCACTCTCCTGACCCTGCTGTGCGGCCTCAAGGCTCCCCTGAGCGGCACCATCGACACGGATGGACGCTTTCCCTTTGACCGGCAGCCTTCCCTGCTCTCAGAACAATTCTATCTGCCGGACGAGGTAGCCCCCATGCCCTACCGGGCCTATGAATTCGGACGGGAGAACGGCAAATTGTGGCCCAACTTCCGCCAGGACCTCTTCCTGAGCATCCTGCAGGAGTTCGAGGTGGACGGCAATCATCGGATGGACCGGATGAGCGCCGGCCAGCTCAAGAAGACCTGGATTGCCTTCGCCCTGGCCTGCCAGGTCCGGCACTACTTCCTGGACGAACCCACCAACGGCCTGGACATTCCCTCCAAGGCGCAGTTCCGCAAGGCCATCACCCGTTACACGGCCGAAGACAGCATGGTCATCATCTCCACGCACCAGGTGCGGGATCTGGAGAATGTCATCGACCCCATCATCATCCTGGACAAGGAGGATGTGCTGGTGAACGCTTCGCTGGAGACCATCAGCCGGAAGCTCTTCTTCGACTATGGCAACGAAATCCATCCGGAGGCCCTGTACCTGGAACGGACGCCCGGCGGCGCCATCCAGGTGTACCCCAACACCACCGGCGAGGACTCCAAGGTGAACCTGGAAGCCCTGTTCAACGCCGTCCACGCCCACAAAGACGTAGTCAAGGCTTTGTTTCAACAGTAAAAATCGTACGCCATGAAAAACGAAGTATTCAACGGTTCCCGTTTCTGGACCTATTTCAAATACGACCTTACGCAGATGTGGCGCTATCATATGCGCGCCGCGCTGGGAATCGGCCTGTCCGGCCTCATCGTGTATGTGGTGGCCGTCGCCTTCGGCCTGATCATCAACCATACCTGGGCTGCTCCCTCGTTCATTGCCCGCGTGGCCACGTTCTTCACCGCCTTCGCGATCCTGGAGCTGTACCAGACCCGCACCTACGGCTATCTGACCGATAAACAGAAGGGCTCGGCCTGGCTCATGATCCCGGCTTCCACCCTGGAAAAGTGGCTGTCGATGATGGTGATGACCCTCATCGTCATTCCCCTGGTGTTCCTGGTCTCCTTCTTCGCAGTGGACAGCCTGCTCTGCCTCATCGACCCCACTTGCGGCGGCGCCATTCTGGGCAAAACGTCCGAACTCATCAGCGCTTTCCAGGCCAAGCTGGGCGAGGCCAATGCCTTCTATGAGACCGCCTGGTCCATCCGGATGTTCATCGGCATCTGCATTGCCAGCTACTGCGCCAACTTCCTCTTCTTCCTGCTTTGCGGCCTGTGCTTCAAGCGCTACAAGATCCTGGCGGCCTTTGCCATTATCTTCGTGCTCTCCCTGCTGTTCTCCATTTTCTTCGGCTTTTTCGGCATGGGCTACATGGAGCAGAACTTCACGGACTTCGCCGATGCCGAAGCCTTCCTCCGCGGTTACCTGAGGTGGACCACCATCAGCAGCTGGATCATGGCCATCGGCCTGGGGGGCGGCATCTACTATCGCATCAAAACCTTAAAACATTAAGATTATGGACTTTCACGACGAAAAACCCATCTATCTCCAGATTGCCGACGTGTTCTGCGAGAGCATCCTCTCCGGCAAGCTGCAAGGAGATGCGCGGATTCCGTCCGTACGCGAGTACGGGGCCGATATCGGCGTGAATCCCAATACCGTGATGCGGGTGTACGAGAAACTCACCGCCGACGGTATCATTTACAACAAGCGCGGGATCGGCTATTTCGTATCGGCCGACGCACGCGAAAAGATTCTGCAGGGCCAGCGCAAGGACTTCCTGGAGAAGGAAGTGCCCGCCATTCTGCGGCGGCTGGATCTGCTGGGACTGGATATCAACGTATTTAATCGAGCATAAAAAGATGAAAAAGTTTGGAAAAGTGCTGCTGGCCGTGGCAATGTTTTTTGCCATGATGGCCTGTTCGGAAGCCAAGATTGTCCGCTGCAAGGGTCCTATCCGGATTCAGGATATGGAGCTGAAAGACTTCACCACCATTGTGATGAATGGTTCCGCCGATATCTTCATCGTGCAGCAGGAGCAGTTCCAGGTAACGGTTCGTGCCAATGAGGAGGTTTTCAAGTACCTGGATTTCAAGGTGATCAACGGCGTCCTGTACATCGAGAACAAGGACCGCGTGAACATTGTGGCCGACACCTATGACATCACCATCGGCGTGCCGGATATCAAGGCCTTTACCGTAAACGGAGCCTGTGACGTGAAGTTCAAGGACGGATTCAAGTGCGTGGACGACCTGTCGGTGAAAGTGAACGGCGCCGGAGACCTGGAACTGGGCGGCATCAGCGCTGAAGACCTGCACATTCAGGTGAATGGGGCAGGAGACGTGGATGCCGACAGGATCACCGCCAAGAGCCTGGCCGTAACCGTGAACGGTGCCGGAGGCGTATCGGTGTCCGGAAAGACCGATGTGGCTTTCTTCAAAGTAAGCGGTGCGGGCATGATTGACGCCCGCGAGTTGGAGGCCGGCTCGGTGGAAACCAAGCGCGCCGGCGTGGCCGTTATTCGCCTGCCGTAATAAAGCGGCGGATATTCTCCGCCATTCCCTGCGCCAGGCGGGCTCTGGCCTCGACCGAAGCCCAGGCCACGTGCGGGGAGAAGCGGAGACGCTCCGGATGCTGCAGGTGCAGCAGCGGACTGTCCGCGGGCAGCGGTTCCTTCACATAAACGTCCAACGCCGCCCCGGCGATGAGGCCCTCGTCCAATGCACGGGCGAGGGCTTCTTCCGTAGCGATCCCTCCCCTGCCCGTATTCACCAGGTAGGCAGTGCGTTTCATCTGCCGCAGCTGGTCATATCCGATGAGCCCGGCGGTGCGCTCGTTGTACGGGGCGTGGATGGAAATGACATCGGACCGTTCCAATAATTCCTGCAGGGAAACGGACGGGTACTCCTTGCAATGGCCGGTGCCGGAGGTGGAATAATAGATGACGTCCATTCCGAAGGCCCGGCCGATGGAAGCCACTTTCTGGCCGATGGCCCCCATTCCCACGATACCCAGCGTCTTTCCGCAGAGTTCGGTGAAGGGATGGGCCGCGTCGGTATGGACCTTAAAGGTGGAATAGGTGCCGTTTTTCACGATATCGTCGTAGTGGAAGGCCCGGCCGGCGAGGTTCAGGATGTGCATCCAGGTGGTCTGGGCCACGGAATCGGTGGAATAGGCGGCGACGTTCCGCACCGCCACTCCCCTTTTCTCGCAAAGGGCCACGTCAATGTTGTTAATGCCCGTCCCGGCCTCCTGAATCAGCTTCAGCCTGGGGGCAGCGTCCAGGAAGGCCTGGTTCACCAGCACTTTGTTCAGAATGGCCACATCGGCATCCCGAACCCGCTCACGGGCCTCTTCGGCCGTCGAGGACTGGTAACACACGAATTCGCCCAGGGCGGCAATCTCATCCATGGGGGTATTCCCCATGGTCTCGGCATCAAGAAAAACGATTTTCATACAGCTACGGTGTTTGCACAAAAATAATAGAAATTTTTGTATATTTACATCCAATTATGGCAAGTGTAGCCGACATATTGGCCCGCATTGACGAGAAAGCCCCCTACGGCATGGTGATCGAAGCCAGCGTCCGGGACTACGTTACTTCGAGAGCGCGCTCCCGGATCCGATGGGGGCGCTGTCCAGGGAAGTATCGGCCCGGTCCTTTGCCCAGGAGCGCTACTGCCAGCAGCTGTACGCCCCTTCCGAGGAGGCCCTCCTGGCCGACGCCATTGCGGACCTGGCCTTTGCCCAGGCCATGCGCCTGACGCTGGTCACGCCCTCTACGCCCCAGGCCGACGACCGCGAACGCGCGGACGTGTACATCGTCGCGGTCTATACTCTTTTCGCCCTCACGCTGCACCAGCGCACGGATTTCGCCGTCCTGTTCCTGGAGTCCTGGGCCAATTTCGTCCAGTTTGCCAGCGCCCGCACCATCCGCAAGCACTACGACCGCAGCTGGAACAGCCGCTATGAATCTCTCTTCTATCCCTTGGGATAGCCCTATGCGTACTTCAATCCTTAAACCTATAAATTATTATGAAAAAGTATTTTGCTGAATGTCTGGGCACGTTTGTCCTTACCTTCCTGGGCTGCGGAACAGCCATGTTCCTGGGTTGTAACTCCCCTGCCGGAGTTGTCGGTACGGCTGTAGCCTTTGGTCTGGCCGTCGTCGCGATGGCTTACACCATCGGCGGTATCAGCGGTTGCCACATCAACCCCGCCATCACGCTGGGCGTTGCCCTGAGCGGCCGTATGAGCTGGAAAGATGCCTGCGGCTACTGGGTAGGACAGGTCATCGGCGGTATCCTGGCCGGTGCTGTGCTGATGCTGGTAGCCAGCGTGGTCGCTGCCCCGGATCTGACCGGAGCCCTGGGCTCCAACGGTGTCGCCAACGCCGGCGGCGCAGGTGGGGCCTGCCTCGTGGAAGTCATCGCCACCTTCCTCTTCGTGCTGGTGGTCCTGGGTACCACGGATGCCAAAGTGGGGGCCGGTAACTTCGCCGGACTGGCCATCGGCCTTTCCCTCATCCTCATCCACCTGGTTTGCATCAACCTGACCGGCACTTCCGTGAACCCGGCCCGCTCCATCGGCCCCGCCCTCTTCGCCGGCGGCGAAGCTCTGGCCAATGTGTGGGTATTCATCGTTGCCCCGCTCGTGGGCGGTGCCCTCAGCGCCTTTGTTTGGAAGGCCATGGCTCCCGCTGGGAAGTAAACACCTGAAACTGGGGAAGGTCCGATTTTAGGGCCGACACCGTCCCCATCATTTTGCCCATACAGGCCACCAGTGCCTATTTCTTTGGGGAAGGTCCCGACCTTAGAATCGGACCTTCCCCAAATTACGTTTCCGGAGATACACTCGCTTCGCTCGATATGACAAGCTACCACAGCGACGCCGTGGAGTTCTCTGCCGCATTTTGCAGTGCGGAGGGAACGCTGGGGAAGAAGTCGAAGCCGGTACGGGTTTCAATGGCGTCAATCGTGGTACGGAACTCCGCGTTGTTGTAATTGACGCCGCTATGCGCCTCATTGGTGTACAGATAGGCAACTCCCTGTGCGGAAGTGATGGACCCACCGGAGAAAGTGCAGCGCATCAGCAGTTTATAGAAATGGCTGGGACGGGCCACCGTTCCGCCGTCGTTACTGCTGCCGGAATTGTTCGTGTCGAACAGGACGCCGGAAACCACATATAGCGTATCGCCGGCAGCAGAAGGGGCATGGCTCTGAACGGCGCCTTCAAGGGAAGACCACACGCCCGAATTGAAGCTATTCTGCCACTGAGGGCTCTGGTTGGTATAATAGAAGGTCTGTTCGTTGGCTTCTTCTACGGCCTGACGGTCGGCCGATGCGCACATGTGGCCACGGGCATAACCGTTTCCGTTGTTGTAATCACTGGTAGAACCACTGGACTGCCAAGATTTCTGGAAAGCCGGATCATAACTGGTTTTATCGCTGAAAGATCCTGCACGGCCCAGGCTGTTGCTGGGATAAGCAACTTTGTGCATGGGATAGGCCACCCATAGCGGGCAACGCTTCGTCTGGTCCACCATCACCGTATAGTTGCGATAGGTCCTGGCGTTATAGTAATACGTATGCGTAGCCACCCTGCGGGTCGATGTTGTCGTATTATAGGCATACCAGCTTGTGCTGCCGAACGTCTCGGTCCCGCTGTCCGTGCACTGGGTGTCGTCCAAGGGCGTGAACGCCGGCACCTCGATGCAGCTGAGATACTGGAGGCCGTTTACGGGCACCGGATCGCCGCCGCCCGAGGAGCCTCCGGAGCCGCTCGAGAATCCTTTTTTGTACAAAATCAAAGCGCCTCCTGTCGAAGTGGAATAGCAGGCGAAGCCATACTCGCCATTATTCCGCAGGTTGGCATTGACACTAGCGCTAGTGTTTGCCTTGTTAACAAACTCGTAGGTCGATGTCCCACTGACCATCCAGAGAGCCTTGTCATCTGTTCCGTCTGCCAGCATTTGGGCTTTGTTCTTTACGCCAGTTCCTGCGGCATAAGATTCAGAAGCGGCATTGTAAAGCGTCCAATAATTCCCATGGGGCGCAATATGCCATACGAGAGATGCATCAGGGTCTGTGATATCACCACTTCCTGGATTAATTTCTGTATAATCCAATCTGTCGCTAGTAACCGAGTTCTTTAACGCCTTGCCACTGTAATATATTATATAATCGCCTTCGGTAATCTCTCCGCTATATAACGAGTATGCCGATATTTCTTCGACCTTGAAGTTCTTGATTTGCCATGTAGCGCATTGAGAATTATTGCTCGTACTCACATACTTGAAGCCGATTTTGACGTTATGTCCGACGAATTCATCCAATAGGATGACTCCGGAACTTACATAGCTGGTCAAATCAGTGCCTCCGGGATAATTCTTTATCTCCAGCTGCTGCCACTGAGCTTCGGCTTCGTCCGTAATTACCCATAAAGTCAGCCGATCTTCGGGCTTATTATCGTATCTGTGAGAATGATCAAAACTGACCGAGGCGGACGCCACTTCAGTGAGGTCAATCCACGGAGATGAGAGCCAGGACACGGCTGCATAAGCGCTGCTCTTGTACGCTGTGGCTTTCATCGCATGATCCGCTTCACTATACTGCCATACGGCCGTATTGGAGTTGATGGTAACGCCGTCCGTCGTGAAATCCACAGGATTCGATTCAAACGTATCGCTGTACGGAAGGAACTGGATGGATTTACGCCTTGCGTTGGCGCTGTCCAGATTCATATTGTAGTGCTTGAGCTCGTTGCGCGCAAGCGGCTTATTCGTATAGTTGAACGTATAGATGGCCTTGTCCGTGCCGATGGTAATGGTGCCGGAAACATATTCCCCCGGGGCCACCACCATCAGAATAGACGTTGCATCTTCCTTACTGGAGGCCACGGCTGCTTCACGCCTTACCGTCACATAGTTGTAGTGGTTAGTTCCCCAGCTGCTGTATGCCAGGGTGGACTCATTCTGGGGATCCACGGCGGAAAGATCAATAATCCCGTCTCCGGAAACCGTCCCGGCATCGTCCTGGAAGATGATATACTTGACAGTCTCGTCGGTATGAGAGGAAGAGAACACCCGGAAATCAATGAGAGCTCCGAGGTTCAGGAAATAGACCTCCCCATTGGTATCTCCGCTCTGAACGGTGAAGGGAATGCCCACCATCGGCATCGAGGAAACGGCTCCGCCCACCTGCTCGCGGGGAATGCTCACGATGGTGGAACTTACACTGGAATTGCGCTCGTCATAAGGGAAATAGGCATAGGCAGTCGAACCAGACGGGAGCAGGCTGGGACTGTTAAGGAAAATGGTCTTGGGCGAGGTGGTAATGTCGATGTTGGCCTCGGTATGGCTTCCATTCAGGAACATGCCCACGGCGTCATTCTCTTCCCAGTACACCCCGTCCTGTTCCAGCACGGCACGCGTGGCCAGTTCATTCACGTCAAAGGTATAATGATACAATTCCCGCTGTTGGGGAATGGGCTGAATATCCTCGGGAATTTCTTCAGCTGCTTCTTCCTTGGAGCACGCCACGAGCGCCGCTGCGGTGAAAACGCCAAGCGCGAAAAATCTTAACTGCTTTTTCATAGCGGCCGTCATTAAAAATCGACTTCACCCGTATCGTCCAGCCGCTGCGTGCGGTCCTGGGTGAAAGATGTTGTGGAATTGGAGAGGATCTTGCTTTCGAAGCGCACTTTAACCACCTCCGTCACAGGTGCAGAATAGACTATTCGACTCATTTCCGGGTATCTACTACTAACTGGACGCGAATTTACAAATAATGCCCGGTAAAAGCAATTCTGTTTGTCATACCGAGCGAAGCGAGTGTATCCCAGGCCGCTTTCGTGCAAAAGATCCTGTCGATTTTTGAGTAAGCACCCGGTGAAGTACCCTTGATATTTTTGCAGCGGCTTCAACAACTTTAGTTGAAGCCGCTGCTCTTTCATTAACGCGCATTGAAGTTAACCGACTTTGTTTGGAGTCGTTGAAGTCAAGGACCAGTGCTGAGGAAGAAGCAGTGAGACATCCGTCTGGCTATACTCGTATTCAGGGATCCGCCGGATGACGTCTTCGAACCAGGAACGGGGATCGATATCATTGGCCTTGCAGGTGGCGATGAACGAGTACATCATGGAAGCCCTGATGGCAGATGCGTCGTTTCCGCAGAACAGATAGTTTTTGCGCCCCAGCGCCAGCGGCCTGATGGCGTTCTCAACGAGGTTGTTGTCGATAAGCCAGTTCCCGTCATTGACATACATTGCCAACTTGGGAAGACGTTTGTAGGTGTACTCCATGGCTTTCCTTAACAGAGAGCCCTCCGTCGTGTACGGGTATTTGGCCTCTATCCATTCCTCGAACTTGCGGATTTGCGGATAGGCTTTCTCTTTCCGTAAGGCCATGCGCTCTTCCGGTGTCATCCCGGCTTCTTTGGCCAGTGTTTCTACGTGATAGAGGTCGCCAATGTAGACCAAGGCTTCGGACGCCAACTTTTCGTTCTCGCCCAGGGCTTCCACGAACTTGCGCCTGGCGTGCGCCCAGCAGCCCAGCATCGTCTTGTCTTCCAACCCGTCGAACTTCTCGTAGACCTCGTAACCGTCGCTCTGGATGGCCCCATTGAAGTCTTTCAGCAGCGTCATGGCGGTACGGGCACTCCTGGATCCAAGGTCGTAGTGGAAGAACACGCTCCCGCCCAGCACGTCACGGACGCACCACATGTATCCCTTCCGCGTTTTGCGCTTTTCGTTATCTATCACGGGGATGGTACTCTCATCCACTTGGATGTAGTTGCAGGACATCACCTCGAACTTCAGTTTGTCATATAGGATTTTGAGTTTTTCGCATACTGCCGCATACCAGTCTCCCATCGTGGAGTCGCTGATCGTCACCCCCATTTCCTTGTACCGTTGTATGACCCGATAGAAGGGCATGTGATAGAGGAACTTCTGAAGGATGATGTCCGTGAGGAGCGACTCGGAGGCCATGCACTTGTGCAGCGGAGCCGGCGGAAGCGGTGCAATGGCAAAGACCTTCCGCTCCGTATCCGCCAGTTCAACGGTAGACTTGAGCACCATCTTGTGACGGATGATGCGGCGGATATACATCTGCTGGGGGATGAGAACAAGGCTTTCGGTCACTTCGGGTTCGCCGATCTCGCGGTAGTCCTCCGGGTTCTCCATCTCAGGATAGAGATGTTCCTCCCTGACGGGAAGCCTGGTGGTATCAATGGCCTTGCGGACCTGGCGATCATGCTCCTTGATGTGGATGAGCCTTTCACGGGCCGCCTCGTCCTTAGTCACTTCGGCATCCAGGCGCTTCTGCTCGTCGGAATCGATTGCGTTGTGGAAAAGGCTCAGCTGAAGGGCGTCGGGATCGACGGGAAGGTGTTTCTCGGTTCGCTGGCCATAAAGCTGGCGCTCCAGATAAGCGACGCGATTCTTCAGTGCCGCATTCTCCGATTCCAGTTGCTTTATGCGCTCTTCGGATGTCATCTTAACCCTTTGATTTCCAATTACAAGATACGAAAATACGGCCATATATGCAAGTGTACAGCCGTTTTTCTTTATTTTTTTGCAACTTTTTCAGTACTTTCGGATACCGCTCCGAAGGCATCGCAACCGATAGTTCGGATCGTCGACGATACGTCTTATCATCCGGTCCAGATCCCGCCAAACCAGGGCATGGCTGGACATTCCTTCCTCAAAAGCGGGCAGGCGGAAACGGCCATAGTCCAGCATCATCGCATAGATGACCAGGCCTCCCGGCTCCTTGCGGAGCAGCTTGATCCGGTTCCGGTTCTTGTTGATGAAGATGAACACATCCCCGTTCCTCAGGTCAAAAGACATCTGATTGTTCACGATTCCCGAGAGCATATGGAAGCTCTTTCGCATGTCGGTCGGCTCCGTGAACAGCCAGTACCGCATGCCGTCGTCAAGACTAAACACGGCTCGTCACCCCATACATGATGGCCTGGAGGTGCTCGGGAGTCATGGCTCCCTGCACGCGCATGGCCGTATCCGGACCGATCCTGAGCTCCACGGTCATAGGACTTTCTGGCGGAGCTTCTTTCCCCCTTCCTTTCCGGTAGATGTTGCCGGACATACCCGCCGCTGGTGACGGATTGCCGCTTATCTGGAGAAAGCATCCTTCCACCCCGGGGACCATGTCCTCACGGGCGTACATCCGCTTGGCATAATAGAAGTTCGACTCGGGGACGTTCAGCTCTTGGAGCCGCTGCTTGATCGTGATACCGTGCTCTTGGCTATAGTCCACAATCTCCTTGATCTCTTCGCGTGTCATCATAACTGTTACGACTATAATGGTTAGGATGCAAAGTTAACCCCGCTTTCGCGGGGCTTCAAGGGTACTTGGTCGGA
>CACYHZ010000003.1 GCA_902774345.1 uncultured Bacteroidia bacterium
GAGGCGGTGAGTTCCACGGTCTGGGAACCGGCACCCTCGCCGAAGCTGATGGAAGTGGTGTTCAGCTTGATTTGGGCAGGACCCAAATTTTCGGGCTGGCAGGCAATCAGCATAGCCGCACCGGCCACTACTGTCATCAACAGAGTTTTGAATTTCATGGGTTTGTTGTATTAGTAAATAAATTTATATAATCGCTAATTATACAGTTTACAAAATTACAAAATTTTTTCCGGGATTTCAAGCCGATTTGCCAGCAAAAAAGCGGCCCCCGGAAACCGGGAGCCGCCGTGAGGATAAAGTGTCGAAAAAACCTATTCGAGCGTGAGCACGACAAAGGAATCTTCGGCCTTCAGGTTACTGGCGCTCTTGTTGCCCCAGGTGTAGATGCGGATGGTCTGACCGCTCTGGACACCCAGATTGGCACGGGGTACGCGAACCTCGGTCTCGATGACGGATTTGTCGGTGGAACCGGCAGCGATCACATTGGCCATCACGCTATCGGAAGGATAAGCGGAGCCCGCAGGATTGCTGGCGAAGGTGGGAGCATCGGCGGAACCGGTGAACAGGTACAGATACATCCAGGCTTCCACACCGTAACCGGTGTTGCCGTTGACGTCGTTGGTACCGGTAGAGGGATCGTTGTCCAAATCCAGTTCGAAATAGTAGTAACCACCGGAGGATTCTTTCCACAGGCCGTCGTGCCAGGTTCTCTTGCTGTAGAAGTAGAGATAATCGGCATCGGAAGTGGCGCGGAAGTCCAGGAGGGGACCTTCGTCGCTGTACAGGCCGTCTTCCACGGACTCCCAGTCGGAGAAGTCTCCGTCAATGGACATGCCACCGGCGACAGGCTCGGAGGAAGCCTCGGTGACGCCGTTCAGGCTGTACACATAAGCTTTCTTGGAGGAAGTCTCGTAGGTGGTGACATCGTTCTTGGTATAGGCGGTGAGCTGGCCCTTGACAATCACGTCGTCGCCGACATTCACCTGGCCGAAGCCGTCTTCCCATTCCAGGTTCTCCAGCCAGTACACTTTGTAGGCCTCGAAGTCCTTGGACTTGTCGTCGTTGAAGACACCGTCGTCGGACAGCCAGAAGGTACCGGTCTTGTTGGAGGAGTCGAAGGCATACTCGATCTTGGAAGCCTTACCGCCCACGGCAACGTCAGGAATCTCCAGGGTTTCGCCCTGAGCCTTGGCGGCAGCGATGGCAGCCTGGGTGTCGTCGATGAAAGCCTTGGCACCGGCCACGTTGAACGGATAGTCCACGTTACCTACGCCGTTTTCATCGGTGAGGGCCCAGTTCAGGCTGTAGATCTTGGCCTTCTTGCTGGCGGTCTCATAAGTGGTCTTGCCGTCCTTGGTGTAGGCGGTCAGCTGACCGTAGATGATGACCTCGTCGCCGACGACGAAGTTGGCCTTGATGTCCGTACCGGGGGTAGGGTTGTCAAGGTCGCCGCCCAGCCAGTACACGCTGTAGGCCTCGAAGTCCATATCCAGGTTGTCATAGAAGATACCGTCGTCGGACAGCCAGAAGGAAGCGGTGTTGTAGTGGTTGTCGCCGCCGTAGTTGTACTTGGTGGTGTTGGAGATGATACCCTTCACATACACGTTGCCGGCAACAGGGCCTTCCTTAAGGGCAGCGATGGCTTCGGCGATGGTGTAAGGCTTGGCCAGGGTGCCGCTCTCGGTGTAACCGCCCTGTACCAGGGTCAGGGTCACATCTTCCACACCGGCGGTCTTCACAGTGAAGACGGCGGTACGGTTCTCGGTATCCGTATTGGCGTCGAACTGCACCTCGATGGTGCCGCTATCGTGGCCGGAACGGGTGAAGTCGGTGATCCAGCCGGCGTCGGTGGTCACGGTCCAGTCCTCGGTGAGGTTGTTGGCCACGATCTCGAAGGAAGCGGAGGTAGCGGAAGCTGCCACGGCAATTTCGGGCTCGGTGCACTTCAGACTGGGCGTGGAACCGGCTTCCAGGGAGTACAGATAAGCCTCGTTCTGGGAAGTCTCGGCCTGGCCGCCGTAGTTCATGATAAGACCGTACACGATCACCTGGTCACCCTCGTGGATGTTGGGCAGGGACGTGTCGCTGTACTTCACATTGTCGAAGTAGTAGCAGCGGTAAACCTCGAACTTCGGGGAATCCTTCTTGCCGTCGTCGGTGATCCAGAAGGTAGCGTTACCGTACTGGGTGCCGAATTCTTCCACGATGTCCACGATGATACCCTTCACGTAGAACTGCTTGGAGCTCTTGGCTTTGTCGTCCAGGCCCTTGCAGTAGGCGATGGCCTGTACGCAGGTCATCGGATCGTCGGGCGTGAGGCCGGGGATGGTCTCGCCGCCGTCCTGGGTGATGGTCAGGGTTTTCTTATCGGGCCCCAGGGCGTCGAAGACGATCTGCGCAGTGCGCTCTTTACCCTTGTTGGGAGCCACGGTGATGTCCACGGTATAGGAACCGGGCTTGAAGAAATATACATTGGTATTGGAGGGAACCAGGGTCACCTGGTCAGCAACGGACGCACCGCCCAGCTTCGGGGTGATGGACACCCACTCGGCATCGAACCATACGCACCAGTCTTCGGTGGCTTCCAGTTTGATTTCCTTCACACCGCCGTCCTGAGAGATGGTGAAAAGGGACGGGGAGAGTTTCACGGCCTGATCCGGATTGGAAACGGGCTCTTCCCGGGTGCAAGCGGCGCTCAGCGCAACGATTGCGAAGATGGAGAGAATAGATTTGAGTTTCATAATCACGCAGGCTGATTAAAGGTTGAACATATACTTGACACCCAGCTGCAGGTACCAGGCAGTGCTGTAGGAGTGGGAAAGGGTCCAGGTCTTGGCACCCTCCTTCAGCGGCGTGGAGAACACCGGCTGGCCGTCGCCGTTGATGTGGTCCAGGGTCAGGAGCTGGCCGCTGTTGGCGGAAGCATCCATCATCTTGGAAACACCCCAGCTGTCATTGAACAGGTTGCCCACGTTCATGAGGTCGGCGCTGAGCTGCAGGATATTGGTGGTCTTGCCGATCTTGATCTTGATGTCCTGGGCAAGCTTGAAGTCGAAGTAGTGCACCATGGGAGCATGTACGGCATAAGCCTCGGCATACTGGCCCTTGTGGCTGCTCAGATACTTGTCCTGGTCCATGAAGGCCCAGAAGCGGTTGGCGTTATCCTCGTCCACGAAGAGGATGTCGTTGCGATCCTTGGGGATGTAGATCAGGTCGTAGTTCACCTTGTCACCGTTCACGTCGTTGGTGAAGGTGTAGCTGGTGCCGGTGGGAACGTAGCCCGTGTAGAACAGGGAAACGTGGGTACCCCAAGGCATCTTGTAGCTCACGGAAGCCATCAGGCGGTGCGGCATCACGTACTGGGAGCTCTGCAGGGTGGCGAAGTTGGGACCTTCCACGGTGGGCAGGCCGGTGAACACGGATTCGGCGTTGTTACCGGGCATACCGGTCACTTCCTTCTGCACGTTGTAGGTGTAGGAAGCCGTGATGTTCAGGCCCTGGACGGGCTTGGCATTGAGGGCGAACACACCGATGAAACCGTAACCCTTGTTGGTGTTGGTGAGCACATAGCAGGGATAGCCGGTGTAGCTGGCGTCGGAAGGATAGACGTGACGGTTGTCGGAACCGGTCCACTGGGACCAGCTGGCATTGTCCTTATAGTTCCAGTTGGTGATAAGGGTACCGTTGATGGTCTTGTTGTAGGTAACTTCAGCCGTGAGGGTGAAGGGGAAGCTGACGGGCAGCTGGTAGTCGATACCGATGGAGCTCTTCCACACCTGAGGCATCTTGAAGTTGGGATCCACACCGTTCACCGTGGAGGACAGGGCGCCCTTGTCGGGAGTGATGGTGGTGGGGTTCTTGTCGGCGTCAATCTGGTTGAACTTGGCCAGGATGTCGGCAACCGTGGTGGGGAACTTACCACCGTTGGCGGAAGCGGCGAACTGGTCCAGGCCGGCGTTACGGGCCTCGATGGAACCATCGGCGGCATACTGGGTGGTCAGGACGCTCAGGTGCTGGAACATGGCGGCGTTGGACGGCATGTTGGTCATGTACACCAGGGGCAGACGGCCGGCGAACAGACCGGTACCGCCGCGGATCTTCAGGCTCTTGTCACCCAGCACATCCCAGGTGAAGCCGATACGGGGCGATACCTGCACGTTGGTGGTGGGCCACTTGCCGGTGTCCAGCATACGGCCACCGAAGTCCAACTTCATGATGGCGTAGTTGGTCATCAGGTCGTTGTTGTCGTAGATGATGGTGTCAAAGCGCAGACCGGCGGTGAGTTTCAGGCGGTTCGTGACTTCCCATTCATCCTGGGCATAGAGGCCCAGCTGATGGAACTGGATACGGGCGCTGGGGTTCTCGTTGCCGTCATAACCATAGGTCAGGGCCACGGTCTCGGGGGCGGCGCCGCTCAGGAAGTCCTCCACGCTGCGGAAACGGTAGTAACCGGTACCTTCACGCATGTAGGCGTTGTCGGCGAACTGATACTCGTAGCTGACGCCGGCGGTAATCTTGTGGGCGCCCAGGAAAGCGGTGAGGTCATCCTTGGCGTTGAGCACGCGGTTGTGCACACCGTTGTACCAGGTGAAGAGTTCATAACCGGCGGACATGTACGGTTCCAGGGTCTGCTTCAGAGTGCCGTCGGCAAGGGAGCCCGTGTAACCGTTCATGATGTCGATGAAGGGGAACTTGTCGGAGTCGGAGCCACGGACATCGTTGATATCGGAATAGGTAACCAGCAGCTGGTTGCTCAGGACGGAGCCGAAGCGGCTGTTCAGATCCAGGGAGTAGGTGGTCACCTTGTTATCCATGGAATAGAGGGAGTTCACAAAGGCCATCGAACTCTCGGACAGACGGTTCTTGCTCATACGGGTACCCTTCAGCGGATCGGAGCCGCCGTCAACGGTGCTGTTGAAGTCGGCCGAACTGCCGTTGGTGGGGTTCCAGGCACGGTTGACCGTATGGTTCACACGGAAGGCCAGGTGATGGTTCTGGTTGATGTTCCAGTCCAGACGGCCCAGGAGTTTCAGGTTGCTGACCCTTCTGTCGTAGTTCTCCCAACCGCCGGTGTCGTACTTGTAAACGCTCATCAGGTGCTCGGAAACGCGCTGCATGTCATCTATAGTGGTACGGGAAGTGTAGCTCTCCTTGTCAGCCTTTCCGTCCACGGACGGGTGCCAGGAAGAAACGGTGGCAGGGTTGCCGTAGTATTCGGCGCTACCGAAGAAGAAGAGTTTGTTCTTGATGATCGGGAGACCGATGGTACCGCCGAAAACGGTCTGCTGGGAACGAAGAGTCGTCAGCGGCTCTCCGGCGATCTTCTGACCGGCCAGTTTCGGGTTCTGGTGGTAGGCGTAAGCGGTTACCTTATAGGTATTGGTACCGGACTTGGTAATGGCGTTCACGCCACCGCCGATGAAGTTGCTCTGGCGGACATCGAAGGGGGAGACCACAATCTGCACTTCCTCGATGGCGTCCATGGAGACGGGCATACCGCCGCCGGGCAGCGTGGAGGACAGACCGAAGTTGTTGTTGAAGTTGGCACCGTCGATGGTGAAGTTCACGCTGCGGCCATCGCCGCCGGCGATGTTCATACCGTTACCGCCGTACGGGGAAAGCTTGGCGATGTCGGTGATGCTGCGGTTGGCAGTAGGCAGGGCCAGAATGTCCTGGTTGGACACATTGGTGGCCGCACCGATGCGCTCCTGAGAAGCGAACTTGGAGGTGGGGGCGGCAATCACGATGGTGCCTTCCAGCATCTCGGAAGATTCGGCGATCTCCGCGTTCAACAGATAGGTTTCACCCAGCTGGAGGGCCACATCGGTGAACTTGGCGTCCTGATAACCCAGGCAGATGAACTCTACCGTGTAAGGACCGCCGGTACGCATACCCTGGATGGTATAACGACCGTCCACGTTGGTAACTGCTCCATAGGAGGTACCGGAGGGCTCGTGCAGAGCCATCACGGCTGCTCCTATAACCGGTTCGCCATTCTGGTCAACCACACGTCCGCTGAGGGCCGAGGTGGTCACCTGAGCATAGGCGACTGCGCCCGCAAACATAGTAATGAATGCGAGCAAAAGGCTTTTAAAAGCTTGTTTCATAAAGATTTTGATAAGAATAAATATTGATACAAAAAGTATTCTTCCACTAAATCCGACGCGAAGATACTACCTTTTTCCGAATCTTGCAAACGGAATGGATACGAAAAACCGCCCCAAAGGGGCGGTAATCAGAGGGTTTAGCGGAAAAATGCTTTCTTGACGCGTTCTACGCTATCCAACATTTCCCAAGCAAAAAATTGCACGATTTTTTCTTTTCCCTGCACCTTCACCATCTTGGTGTAGGGCTTGCGGCCCATGTGGCCGTAAGCGGCGGTGGGAGCATAGATGGGATTCTTCAGCTGGAACTTGCGGATAATGGCCGCCGGACGCAGGTCGAAGAGCTCCTGCACCTTGGCGGCAATCTCGCCGTCGGAGAGGCCGTTTTTAGCCGTACCGCAGGTATCCACGTACACGCTCACGGGCCGGGCCACGCCGATGGCATAGGCCAGCTGCACCAGGCATTCGTCGGCTACGCCGGCCGCCACCAGGTTCTTGGCGATGTAACGGGCGGCGTACGCGGCGCTGCGGTCCACCTTGGACGGGTCCTTCCCGGAGAAGGCGCCGCCACCGTGGGCGCCCTTGCCGCCGTAGGTATCCACGATGATCTTGCGGCCGGTGAGGCCGGTATCGCCGTGGGGGCCGCCGATCACAAACTTGCCCGTGGGGTTCACGTGCAGGATAAAGTCGTGAATGAGGCTGGCGGTTTCGGCAGGGAGGGAGGCTTTCAGGCGGGGAATCAGGATTTCCGCCACATCCTCACGTATCTTGCGCTGCATCGCCAGGTCCACGGTTGCCTGGCCGAACTGGGCCACGGCTTCCGGATAGGTCATGTGACCCAGGCTTTCCGGCACGAATTCGTCGTGCTGGGTGCTCAGGACGATGGTGTGCACCTTCACCGGCTGGTGGGTCTCCCCATCATATTCTATGGTAAACTGGCTCTTGGCGTCGGGCCGAAGGTAAGGCATCAGCGCCAGTTCGTTGTGGCGGATGTCGGCAAGAATCTCCAGAATCCGGTGGCTCAGGTACAGCGGGAGGGGCATATAGTCCTCGGTGTCCCGGCAGGCGTAGCCGAACATCATGCCCTGATCCCCGGCGCCCTGCTCCTCTTCCCGGGCGCGTTCCACGCCGCGGTTGATGTCGGCGCTCTGCTCGTGGATGGCGCTGAGGACGCCGCAGCCGCTGGCATCGAACATATATTCGGCCTTGGTGTAGCCGATCTTGCGGATGGTGTTGCGGACGGTGGTCTGGATGTCTACGTAGGCTTCCGCCTTCACTTCACCCATCACCACCACCATGCCGGTGGAACAGAAGCTCTCGCAGGCCACCTTGGCCTCCGGATCCTGCTTCAGGAATTCGTCCAGGATGGCGTCACTGATCTGGTCCGCCACTTTGTCGGGATGTCCCTCGCTCACCGACTCAGATGTAAACAAATAATTCTTAGCCATTTTTGCCATATAAAAAAATTAGCCCCGGGCTTGTATGCGGAGGCTAAAAACACAAAACACTGATATGAAATGTAATTTTAGCATTTTTTAATGTGGTTGCAAGCAATCCAAATCTATCCACATATTTTTGGGACGGCAAAGGTAGTACATTAATTTGGATTCGCAAAACAATCCATCGCTTTTTTCCGGGTGCCCGCCTCCACAGAAACGCCGGTTACGCATCTGAATCCAACATGCGTAACCGGCGTAAACTGTAAAGCGAAAGATTATTCTACAACGCAGAAGGACCTCAATCCGGAATCAGAACCGATATAAAGTATCTGGTCGTTTTTATACACGAGACCTACATTACCCAAATTGGGATCTTCGTACCGTATCATGGAAAGATACACATCACCGTCCGAAGAAATGGCCATAGAGGCAGCATCGACGAGACCACAATCAGAACCAAAATCGACGGTCAGGTACAGGGCTTTATCCTTGTTCACGTATATCTTCTGGTTAATTCTGTCCAGCACAGCGGTATAAACGTGACCGTCCCGTACCTGGATGGCGTTATGATCAGGCACCTCCACCTTTTGCGGAACGAAAACGGCAGAGGGCTCTCCGTTTTTCAGCACCTGCACGCCATAAAGCCCATCAATGTCGCGGGAATAGTAGGCGCAATAGACATCCCCTTCTTCCGAGATATCAATGCTGGGAAAGACTTCCGTATAACCATCTGTGAACAGGGTTTCCGAAAGGGTGGTACTGGCGGGACCCAACACATACTGGGCCAGATGATAATCCCCAAAACTGTCTTCGATGTCCGCCACCACATAAATGCTGCCATCGGGCGCTACGCCCACCTGGGGGAAGACAATCCAACTGGCACTGCCGATAATAGCCGTAACATCCATCGAACCGTCCGGACGCACTCTCAGGAGCTTGGGCATAGACTCCCCGCTGGGGGTAAAGACCAGGGCTACGGTTCCATTATTGGCAGCGAAGCTTTGTACACCGAAATAGATTCCCGTATAATCCGTCAATTCCCATTTGGGTTCGCGGTTTATACACAGATATGTATGGTTTTGAGAATAAATTTCCACACTATAAAGCGTGTTGCCTTGGGAACATACCGCATAGCCCTGCACATAAGTATGACCATCGATTTCGTATGTGCCGGAAGCGGGATCCGGTGCCCCGTTCAGGTAAATCAGCCAGGAGGAATAAACCGAATAAATCCTGAGGCCGGCGGTCTTGACCACCTTTACCTGGCAGGACGCTTGGAAACCGCCTTCTTCCGAGGTGGCGGTGATGGTAGCCTCACCCTCCTTGACAGCCTTTACCAGACCGTCTTCCACCGTAGCCACAGCGGCGTTGGAAGTGGCCCAGCTGACCTTCTTGTTGGCGGCATAGTCCGGATCAAAGATGACATTGAGCGTACGGGACTGGCCTTCTTCCAGTTCGAAATAACTCACATCGAACGAGATGCCTTTCAGCGCGGCATTCTGTGCCACAGTAACTTCGCACACGGCCTGTTTGTCCTTGGACGCCACAGAACGGGCATAGATGCGGGTGCTGCCTTCCTTGACCGCGCGCACCAGGCCTTCCGCATTGACGGTAGCGATTTCCGGGTTCTGCGAAGCCCATTCCACTCCCTGACCGGCCTCGGCAGGCAGGACGGAAGCCTTGAGCGTAGCGCTCTCCCCTTCTTTCAATTCCAGGGTAGCAGGTTCCACCGTAACGCCCTGAACGACAATCTCGTTCGGCACCACGGTAAGGGCACAGCTGGCCGTAAAGCCGCCGTCCCCGGTCTTGACCCGGATGGTGGTGTTGCCTTCCCCTGCGGCGGTCACCAGACCTTGGCTGTCCACACGGGCAATCTCAGGATTGTCACTGCTGAAGGTGAAAGCTTTGTTGGTGGCATTCTGCGGGAGAACGGTAGCGGTGAGCTGAGCGGTCTGCCCCTTGGGAAGGGTCAGTTCCTGCTTGTCCAGGGAAACGCCCGTAACCGCAACCGTTTGGGGCTGCTGATTTTTATTACAGGAAACGGCCACCAGGACCAGGATGGGAATCAGAGCCAGCACACGGAGCAAAAGGGCTCTGGTTGAGGGGGTGTTAAAAGTTCGCATATAGAAAAAAGGTCGAATGATTAATAGCCAGCCCTGTCCATTTCCCGCCGAAGGTCCTTGGCTTTGATGGATTCGCGCTTGTCGTATTCTTTTTTACCCTTTGCAAGGGCGATGACCAGTTTGGCGAAGCCATTTTCGGCGATAAAGAGCTTGACGGCCACAATGGTAAGGCCTTTTTGTTTATCGGCCTGCTGTAAATGCCTGAGTTCCTTTCGGTTCAGCAGAAGCCGACGGTCCCGCACGGGCTCGTGCTGACCCCAGCTGCCCCAGTGATACTGGGCCACGTTCATCCCGCGCACGAACAGTTCCCCGCCCACGAAAAAGCAGTACGCATCCTGCAGGGAACACTTTCCGGCGCGGATGGACTTGATTTCCGTCCCCACCAGCTGGATGCCGGCGGTATAGACTTCCAGGAACTCGTAGTCGAAGGAAGCCCGGCGGTTTTTGATCTGTATGGAACTCTTGGCTTTGGGCATACTCTTGCAAAGATAGCACATTTTCCGTATTTTTGTACTATGCTCAACCGGACCCAACTGCTACCGGACCGTCCCGGTATTCCGCCCATGGCGCCCCTTCCGGAGGCGGAGGTGATAGACCCCGCCGCCCTCGCCGCCGCCTATGCCGCCGGCGAGCTGGACCTCGTCTGCATCCTGGGTCCGACCGCTTCCGGCAAAACCCATTACGCCGTAAGCCTTGCGCAGCAGCTCGGAAATGCCGAAATCCTGTCGGCAGACAGCCGGCAGGTGTACCAGGGGATGGATATCGGCACCGGAAAAGACCTCCGGGAATACGGCGACGTCCCCTATCACCTGATTGATATCGTCCCCGCCGGGGCTCAGTTCAACATTTACCAGTATCAGGCTGCATTTGCCCAGGCCTGGGCCGATGTCCGCCGCCGCGGCGCCCTCCCCATCCTCTGCGGAGGCTCGGGCCTGTATATCGAATCGGTGACCCGGGGCTACAAGTTCGAACTGGAAAACGGCCTCCCGTCGGAGAGTCTGCCGCAGAAAGTCTATTACATCGGAACCCTGGTTACCCGCGAAGAGCGGGTGGCCCGCATCGACCGCCGCCTGCAGGAGCGCCTGGAAGAAGGGCTGGTGGACGAAATCCGGGGGCTGCTGCAGACCGTCCCGGCCGATCGGCTGATTGGCTACGGGCTTGAATACAAATTCGTTACCCAATATGTTCTGGGGCAGTTAAGCTATGAAGAAATGGTCATTGCCCTGGGGAATGCCATCCATCAGTTTGCCAAACGCCAGATGACCTGGTTCCGCGGCATGGAACGCGACGGCCTCCGCATCCATTGGACTCTCCCCTAGTCCATCGATTGGGCGGTACTCACTGACATGTATAACATTCTGGAATAGTCCTCCGGCGAAAGGGAGGCGAAAAGGTAGTGCACCGGATCCTGCACTTCTCCGTTACGCAGTACCTCGAAATGCAGGTGCGGCGCCGGTACGGAGGTGGAAATACCCACCGTCCCGATCTGCTGGTCCCGCTTCACGGAGCGTCCTTTCACGGCCGTCATTTCGCCCAGCAGGCAGTAGCGGGTCTGGTAGCCGTTCTGGTGGTCGATCACAATCACATTCCCCAGGCCTTTGCGGGAACGGATCACCTGCGACACCACGCCGTCGGCCGCCGCATACACGGCTGCGCCCTGCGGGGCAATGAGGTCGATGCCGTCGTGCTGCATGGGCAGATGGTAGCTGGGATTGTGCTTCATACCCACCGAAGCGCCTGTCTGCACATAAGACATATCATGGAGCGGCAGGGAAAGCGGCGGAATGCTGTCCCGGCGCTCCTGCAGCAGGCGGAAGATTTCGGCGAAATTCTCGTCCACATTCTCCGCCATCAGCATCAGGCTCTCCGAAGCCGAAGCCGCCGCGCTCAGGTAGAAACTCTCCGACAGGGAGTCGCTGAGGGCAATGACATCGGCGGCCGTCAGGGCGTCCAAAGAGGGGGCCGGCGTTTCGAAAAGCTCGGAATAGATGGCATCGTCCTTGACCAGAAGCCCTTTCACGCCGTCGCCGATAAGCGCCTCTTTCTCAAGCATCTGAGCATATCGTTCCTTGTACAGGCGGTTTTCCTTCTCCAGCAGCTGCTCCTCCTTGGTGGAGAACAGCAGCGCAAAGCCGATATACAGGACGATGGACAGGCTCACCGTCGCCACCAGGTAACGGACCACGCTGCCAATCAGGCGTCGTACGGGGGATTTTTTCTTCCTTTCCATCATTTCTCCGGTTTACGGACCATCTCGTAATAATCGGCTGGTGAGATGTCCAGGTCCATATACAGACTCGGGTTCACGTAGTCCTTCCGGTAATGCACCTCATAATGCAGGTGCGGACCGGTGATGCGGCCGCTGCGGCCACTCAGGCCCAGGCAGTCGCCGCGTTTGACCACCTGCCCTTCCTCCACGTCGATGCGGGACATGTGGGCATAGCGGGTCATATAGCCGAAGCCATGGTCCACCTCCACGTGGTTGCCATAGCCCTTGCGTTCATGCTTGACGGTCTTTACTACGCCGTCTCCGGTGGCATAGATGGGATTGCCGGGCGGGCAGGCGAAGTCCATCCCGGTATGGCGTTTGGCAAAGCCCAGCAGCGGATCGGAACGATAGCCGAAGGGGCTGGAGAGCCGATAGGTGGAGCGGTCCGTGCTCATGGGCGGGATGGAGGGGATGTGGGCCGCCATATCGCCGGCCGTGCGCTGCAGGAGGGCCACATCGTCAAAGGAAAGGGACTGCACATAGACCTGCTTCTCCAGCACGTCCAGACGGTGGGAAATATCGTTCAGGGCCGTCCCTTCCACTTCCGTATAGCGGTTGTCGCCGCCGAAGCCCGACAGGCGCACGCCGTCCGGAATTTCATCCATACCATACACGCTGCGGTAGATGCGGTTGTCTCGCATTTCCAGGAGGGACAACAGTTCGTCGTACTTGTCCAGTTGCTGGGAAAGCTGGGACATGCGGGTGCTCCAATCGGCATTCTGGCGCTTCAGAATGGCGGTTTTTGGAAGATCCAGGCCCAGCACCGACACATAGAACCACATGTACAGGAAGAAGAGCAGGATGCCGGAAACCAGCACCAGCAGCAGCTTCAACCAGGCGTGCCCTCCTTCATCCGCAAGCCGGGTGAGGAGCGTCTCGGGTTCTTCCCAATATTTGGACATCCAGGACACAGTCTGCAAAGATAAACATTTTCTGGAAACACCTCCGGAACCGCGTTTGCCATTTACCATATTATTTCGTATTTTTGCAGACTTTAATTGAAAATTAAATCACAAGATATGACAGCCAAAGAGATTCGCCAGAAATACCTGGACTTCTTCGCCTCCAAAGGACACACCGTGGTTCCTTCCGCCCCCATGGTCATCAAGAATGACCCTACCCTCATGTTCACCAACGCGGGTATGAACCAGTTCAAAGATATCTTCCTGGGCAATTCCGCCCCCAAGTTCCCCCGGGCTACGGACAGCCAGAAGTGCCTCCGCGTCAGCGGTAAGCACAACGACCTGGAAGCCGTGGGCCACGACGGCCGGCACCACACCATGTTCGAGATGCTGGGCAACTGGAGCTTCGGGGACTATTTCAAGTCCGAAGCCATCGACTGGGCATGGGAACTGCTGACCGAGGTGTACAAGATTGACAAAACCAAATTGTATGCCACCGTGTTCGAGGGCGCTCCGGAAGACGGGACCGAGCTGGACACCGAGGCCCAGGCCGCCTGGCTCAGGCACCTGCCCGCCGACCACGTGCTCACCGGCAACAAGCACGATAACTTCTGGGAAATGGGCGACACCGGCCCCTGCGGTCCCTGCTCGGAAATCCACATCGACCTGCGCAGCGACGAGGAAATCGCCAAGATTCCCGGCCGCGAACTGGTGAATACGGACAATGACGAGGTCATCGAGATCTGGAACCTGGTGTTCATGCAGTTCAACCGCAAGGCCGACGGCCATCTGGAGCCGCTGCCCGCCAAGAACATCGACACCGGCATGGGCTTCGAACGCCTGTGCATGATCCTGCAGAACAAGAAGAGCAACTACGAGACGGACGTCTTCAGCGGCCTTATCGGCCAGGTGGAGGCCTTCTCCGGGCATAAGTACGCCGAAGGCGGCAACGTGGAAGTGGCCATGCGCGTGATCGCCGACCACATCCGCGCCATCGCCTTCTCCATCGCCGACGGCCAGCTGCCTTCCAACGTGAAGGCCGGCTATGTGATCCGCCGCATTCTGCGCCGTGCCGTGCGTTACGGCTACACCTTCCTGGGTTTCACCGAGCCTTTCCTGTGCCGCCTGATCCCCCAGCTGGTGGCCGATATGGGCGAGGCCTATTCCGAGCTGAAGGCCCAGCAGCCGCTCATTGAGAACGTCATCCGCGAGGAAGAAAACGCCTTCCTGCGCACCCTGGACAAGGGTATCCGGATGCTGGAGGACAATATGGCCCGCAACAGCGCCACCAAGGTTGTGGCCGGCACCGACGCCTTCGTCCTGTACGACACCTACGGCTTCCCCATCGACCTGACGGAACTCATCGCCACCGAAAAAGGCTATACCGTGGACCTGGAAGGCTTCAACGCTGAGCTCCAGAAGCAGAAGGAGCGCGCCCGCAACGCCACCGCCAACGAGTTCGGCGACTGGGAGGAATTCGAGGCCGGCGAGTGCAGCTTCACCGGATACGACAACAAGGAGGAAACCTCCGTCAGGCTCCTCCGTCAGCGCAAGGTGACCCAGAAGAACAAGACCTTCTGCCAGCTGGTCTTCGACAAGACGCCTTTCTACGCCGAAATGGGCGGTCAGGTAGGCGACACCGGTACCATCCGGGGCGCCCGCTCCGGCGAGACCATCCGCATCGTCAATACCGTGAAGGAGAACAACCTGACGGTGCACCTGGCCGAAAAATTCCCCGCCGACCCGTCCGAGGATTTCATCCTGACGGTGGATGCGGAGCGCCGCCAGCGCATCATGAACAACCATAGCTGCACGCACCTGCTGCACCAGGCCCTCCGGGAAATCCTGGGCACCCACGTGGAGCAGAAGGGTTCCTTCGTGGGCCCGGACTACTTCCGTTTCGACTTCTCCCACTTCCAGAAAGTGACCGACGAGGAGCTGCGCGCCGTGGAGAACCGCGTGAACGGCCTCATCCGCGCCAACCTGAGCCTGTGGGAGCGCCGCGACGCCACCATGGACGAAGCCCGCGCGATGGGCGCCATGGCCCTGTTCGGCGAAAAGTACGGGGACAAGGTGCGCGTGGTCCGCTTCGGCGATTCCATCGAGCTCTGCGGCGGTACGCACACCAGCGCCACTGGCAACATCGGCCTGTTTAAAGTGCGCGCCGAAAGCGCCGTGGCCGCCGGTGTACGCCGTATCGAAGCCGTGACGGGCGCCGCCGCCGAGCAGAGCGTCCAGATGATGGAGGACATGCTCAGGACCGTGAAGGGTCTGTTCAACAACGTGCCCGACCTCACCGGCGCCATCGAAAAGCTGGTGGCCGAAAATGCCGACGCCCGCAAGCAGCTGGAAGCCATCGCCGCCGAAAAGGCCGCCGCCATGGCCGCCAAGCTGGAGCAGAAGGCCGAAGAGATGAACGGCATCCGCGTGGTGCGGATGGATACGTCCGCCGATCCGGCCATTGTGCGCAATGTGGCCCTGTTGTTGCAGAAGCGGGTGGAGAACCTGGTACTGGCCGGCGCATTTGCCTTCGACGGCAAGCCGAACCTGGTACTGATGTATTCCAACGACCTGGTAGCCAAGGGCAAGAACGCCGGCAAGGACATCCGCGAAGCCGCCAAGTTCATCCAGGGCGGCGGTGGCGGACAACCCGGCCTGGCCACGGCCGGCGGCCGCAACCTGGAAGGCCTGCCCCAGGCACTGGAGAAACTGATTGAAGTCGCCATTGCATAAAGATCCGTGAAGAAACTGGACCAGTTCATCCTGAAATCCTTCGTGGGACCGTTTTTAGCGATCCTCGGGATTGTCACGTTCATCCTGGTGATGCAGTTCCTGTGGCTGTACATCGATGAACTGGTCGGCAAGGGCTTGGAATTGAAGGTGATCCTGGAGTTCCTGATGTGGGGAAGCTGCCAGGTGCTGCCATTGGCCATTCCACTGGCCACCCTCCTGAGTTCCATGATGACCCTGGGCGACATGGGCGAGAAGTTCGAGCTCACGGCCATCAAGGCCTCGGGCATCTCGCTGGCCCGGGTGTTGCTGCCGATGACCATCGTCAGCATCTTCATCAGCATCGGCGCCTTTTATATCGGCGACCGGCTGGTCCCCTACTCCATCAACCAGATCTACACGATGCGCGACGACATCGGCCGCACCAAGAGTGAGATCAAAATCCCTACCGGAACCTTCTACGACGGCATCGAGGGCTATATCCTGCGCGTGGAGAAGCGGGACAAGGCGACGGGGATGATGTACCACATCCAGGTCTATGACCACACCACCGGCAAGGGCAACACGCGCATCACCGTGGCCGACAGCGGCATCATCAAGATGTCCAAGGCCAAGGACTACCTGACCTTCCAGCTCTTCGACGGAGTGAACTACCAGGAGGAAAACCGGCGCAAATACCGCGACACCTCCCTGGCCCTGAACCGCATCCAGTTCCACAACCAGGAGATGGTGATTCCGCTGGAGAACTACGCCTTCCAGCACTCCGACAGCGCCCGTTACGGCGAGCAGGTCCGTTCCATGAACCTGAACGCCCTCGAACACGGGCACGATTCCCTGATGAACCTGGTGAACGAAGGCACCCGCCGTCACGTGGAGGAATTCCGGAAGCAGTCCTACATCGGCTACCGCTCACAGCTGGATTCCAACTGGCGCGCCGAAGGGACCGCGCTCCTGGATCCGCCCAGCGATGCCCGCTGGAAGAGCATGACGGACAAACAGCGCGGCCTGGACAATGCCGCCAACGCCGCCAAGCAGTACGAAAACGTGGCCCGGGGACAGACGCTGGAATCGTACGACTACACGCACCTGATTTATAGGACCGATGTGGAAATCTGGAAGAAGTACGCCCAGGCGCTGGCCTGCCTGCTGCTGTTCTTCATCGGCGCGCCCATCGGCGCCCTCATCAAAAAGGGCGGCCTGGGAACGCCGGCCATCATTTCGCTGCTGTTCTTCGTCCTGTACTGGGTCATCGACATCACCGGCGAGCGCCTGGCCTCGAACGGGGCCACCACCGCTTTCATCGGCAAGTTCATTTCGGCCTTTGTGCTGGCGCCCATCGGGATATTCCTGACGGTCAAATCCATCCAGGATGCCAGCCTGTTCAATGTGGACCTGTTCAAGAGCGGGTTCCGCCGGATCAAAAGTAAATTCTTCCGTATGTTCAGAAAAACGCGCATTGTCTATATGGGCACGCCGGAATTCTCGGTGGGTCCGCTGGACGCCCTCATCAAGAACGGATACAAGGTGGTGGGCGTGGTTACCGTACCGGACAAGCCTTCCGGACGGGGCCTGAAGCTCAGTGAAAGCGCCGTCAAGCAATACGCCGTGGCGCATGAGCTACCCCTGCTGCAACCTGAAAAACTCAAGGACGAAGGCTTCCTGAAGGATCTGGCTGCCTGGAAGGCCGACCTCTTTGTGGTGGTGGGCTTCCGGATGTTGCCGGAGGTGGTGTGGACGATGCCCCGGCTGGGCACCTTCAACCTGCACGCCGCCCTGCTGCCGCAGTACCGCGGCGCGGCGCCCATCAACTGGGCCGTGATCAACGGCGAGAACATCTCCGGCGTAACCACCTTCATGATCGACAAGAAGATCGACACGGGCGGCATCATCCTGCGTTCGGAATGCCGCGTGGAGCCCACGGATACGGCGGGCACGCTGCACGACAAACTGATGGAACTGGGTTCCCAGCTGGTGGTGGAGACGGTGGAAGGCCTGGCGCAGCACAATGTGGAACTGCGCGTGCAGCGCAGCTTCATCCAGGGTTCCGAGTTGCTGAAGCCGGCCCCGAAACTGACCCGCGAACTGCAGCACATCGACTGGAACGACACCACCCGGCACATTTACAACCTCATCCGCGGCCTGAGTCCCTTCCCCTGCGCCTTCACGGAACTAGTGCCTGTGGATTCTCCCGGCCTTCAGCCTCGGAATGACAGCATACAGCTGAAGGTATTCTTCGGCGAAATGCGCTACGACCTGCCCAAGGCCCAGCCCGGCACGATTCTGAGCGACGGCAAGACCTATTTCGCCGTGGCCACGCAGGACGGCGCCATCGCCATTACCGACCTCCAACTGGCCGGCAAGAAGCGGATGGATGTACACAGTTTCCTGCTGGGCTTCCGCAACCCGACGGCCTACACGACCACCCAGGGCACTTCTACCCAGGAGCTGGCCAAGGCCAAACCCGTAGAGGAATACTAAATGGAAAGCATCGTCATATTGGGAAACGGGGCCTTCCCCACCGAGCCGTATCCGCTGTTCCTGCTGGACAGCGCCGAGGCCGTCGTCTGCTGCGACGGTGCCCTGGAGAAATGGCTCGCTCACAATCCAGAGGCCCAGCCCGTCGCGGTAGTGGGGGATCTGGATTCCCTTCCGCAGGCACTTCAGGAGCAGTTTGCCGACATCCTGGTCCATGAGACCGAGCAGGAAACCAACGACCAGACCAAAGCCCTCCGTTGGGTGCTCCGGGAGCATCCCGAAGTGGAGGAAATCGTCTTCCTGGGGGCCACCGGCCTTCGCGAGGACCACACCATCGGCAACCTGGGGCTGCTGATGGACTATCCCCGCCAATTCCCGCTGGACGGGCGCAAATTGTCGATGGTCTCGGATTTCGGCACCTTCTTCGTGGTTACAGACAGCTGCGACCTCCACCTGGGTGAAGGCCGCAGCATATCCCTGTTCAGTGCTGACAATTCCCTGCAGTTGACTTCCGAAGGCCTCGAATGGCCGCTGGACACAGTCGTTTTCGACGCCTGGTGGAAAGCCACCCTCAACCGCACCACCACCCCCATCATCTCCCTCCACTTCAACCATCCCGCTCCCCTTCTGATCATGGTGGACTAGGCCGGGAGGCCTTCGACACAACCTACTTGTTCAGGGCGTCGGCGCTGGCGATGAACTTCGCGAGGTCCTCGTCGGAGACGTGGTAGTTCTGCATTTCGCCGGAGAAGTACTGGTCGTAGGCGCTCATGTCCACGAAGCCGTGGCCGGAGAGGTTGAAGAGGATGGTCTTGGCCTCGCCCGTTTCCTTGCATTTGAGGGCCTCGTTGATGGTGGCGGCGATGGCGTGGCAGCTTTCCGGGGCGGGGATGATGCCCTCGGTGCGGGCAAAGAGCACGCCGGCCTTGAAGGAATCCAGCTGCTCGATATCCACAGCCTCCATATATCCGTCCTTCATCAGCTGACTCAGGATAACGCCGGCGCCGTGGTAGCGGAGACCGCCCGCATGGATGGAAGCGGGTTTGAAGCTGTGTCCCAGGGTAAACATCGGCAGGAGCGGGGTCATACCGGACTCGTCGCCGAAGTCATATTCGAATTTACCCTTGGTCAGTTTGGGGCAGGAGTAGGGTTCGGCCGCGATGAAGCGGGTCTTCTTGCCTTCCTGGATGTTGTGGCGCATGAACGGCAGGGCCAGGCCGCAGAAGTTGGAGCCGCCGCCGAAGCAGGCAATCACGATGTCGGGATACTCCCCGGCCATTTCCATCTGCTTTTCCGCCTCCAGGCCGATGACCGTCTGGTGCAGGCACACATGGTTAAGCACGGAGCCCAGGGCATATTTGCAGTTGGGCGTACTGATGGCCAGTTCGATGGCCTCGGAAATGGCGCAGCCCAGGGAGCCGCGGTCATTGGGATTGCGGGTCAGGATGTCCTTGCCGGCGCGGGTACTCATGGACGGGGAAGGCGTCACGGCAGCGCCGAAGGCCTGCATGATGGAACGGCGGAAGGGCTTCTGCTCATAACTCACCTTTACCATATAGACCGCGCAGTCGATGCCGAACTTCTTGGTGGCATAGCTGAGGGCTCCGCCCCACTGGCCGGCACCCGTTTCGGTGGTCAGGTTGGTAATCCCCTGCTCCTTGGCATAATAGGCCTGGGCGATGGCGGAGTTCAGTTTGTGGGAACCGGCCGGGCTCACGGATTCGTTCTTGAAGTAGATATGGGCCGGAGTGCCCAGGGCCGCCTCCAGTTCATAGGCGCGTACCAGCGGGGTGCAGCGGTAGGCGGCATACTGCTGGCGTACTTCCTCCGGGATGGGGATCCATTCGTCGGTCTGGTTCAGTTCCTGGTCGGCGCAGGCCTTGCAGAAAATGGGATAGAGGTCTTCGGGCTTCAGGGGCTGCCGGGTGGCCGGGTGCAGGAACGGCATCGGCTTGTTGGGCATGATGGCCTGAATGTTAAAGTAATGAGTGGGGATCTCACTGTCCGGAAGGATGTACTTTTTCTGTTTCATAATATTATAATATTAAAATTTATTTCTAATTACTGGGGGCCTAATCCCCCAGACCCCCTGGGTCGCTTCGCTCCGAGTCCTTCGATTCAGCTTAGTGCTGGAAGGAGGTCAAAAAAAGCCCGCTGTAAGTCAGCGGGCCTTCAATATATAACACGGCGAAGCGACTTACAGGGTTGAGCTGTAAGTGCGCCACCAGTTATTGTTGCTTGTTCTCATGCTGTCACAAAGATGAGCAATAGAATTTTAAATTGCAAGAAATTTTTTAAAATTTTGCAAGAAGTGCCTGGGTGTACTGGGCCGAAGCGGTGCCGCCGAGGCTTTCCACATAAGCGTTCACAGCCGTTGCCACGAAGAGCAGGACAATCAGGGCAGCCACGATGATGCCGATGACTTTCAGGCGTTTGAGCCATTTCTTGTTATTCCAGCCGATGGTCTGGAACATGCTCCAGAAACCGTGCTCCAGATGCAGGAACAGGGCGATGAACCACACGATGTAGCAGGTAAGCACTACAGGATTGCGGAAGGTGGCGATCAGGAGATAGTAAGGATTCTCCGCCTCGGCGCCCATGAATTCCTGCAGCTGCATCTTGGCCCAGAAGTGGGTGAGGTGGAAGCCCAGGAGGCCCAGGACGATGATACCCAGAATGGCCATATTCTTGGCGCTCCAGCTGTCGTTCTTGGCCTTGGAGGCTACTTCGTAACGCTTGAGACCACCGCGCTTCTTCACATTCTCATAGCTGAGCCAGATACCATATACGATATGGATAATGAAGCCCAGGGCCAGGATGGGGACCATGATCTTGATGAAGGGCGAGGACATGAAGTCGCAGCCCAGCTGGAACCAGCCGTCCCCGTGGGTATAAGGGGAAGCGTCCGCGGCCACTTTACCGAAGTTGCCGTGAAGGGAGTCCAGGACAGAGAAGAAGTTAATGGTTCCGTGCAGGAGCAAGAAGATGATGAGGAAAGCGCCGCTGACGCTCTGGATGAACTTCTTGCCGATAGAAGAGGTTAGAAAGTTAGCCATTATTTCGTTCAGTTTATTGTCTTAGCATGCAAATATAGGAATCTTTCTTGGAAGTTTACCAATATTTCGGTACTTTTGTTAAGATTTGATAGCTTAACCACAGATTGATATGTATAAACGTGTTCTACTGAAACTTTCGGGCGAGAGCCTGGGCGGCCCCGCCGGCAAGGGCCTGGATACCGCCTGGCTGGAACGATATGCCAAGGAAATCGCCGCGGCGGCCAAGGCCGGCCTGCAGATTGCCATCGTGAACGGCGGCGGAAACATCTTCCGCGGCCTGCAGGGCGTGGGCAAGGGCTTCGACCGGGTGGACGGCGACAAGATGGGCATGCTGGCAACCGTCATCAACTCCCTGGCGCTGAGCATGTTCATCAAGGCCGAAGGCGTGGATGCCGTCGTCTTCACCTCTACCCCGATGGAACCGCACGCCAAATACTATATGCGGGACGATGCCGTGAAGGTGCTGGAGCGCGGCGGCGTAGCCCTCATCGCCGGCGGCACCGGCAATCCCTTCTTCACCACCGACAGCGGCGCAGCCCTCCGGGCTCTGGAAATCGGGGCCGACGCCCTCCTGAAAGGCACCCGCGTGGACGGCGTCTATACCGCCGACCCGGAGAAGGACCCTTCGGCCACCAAATACGATGAGCTTTCCTTCGACGAGGCCATTTCCAAGCATCTGAAAGTGATGGACCAGACCGCCTATGCCCTGTGCTCGGACGGCAAGATGCCCATCATCGTCTTTGATATGAACGCCACGGGCAACCTCACCAAACTCCTCTCCGGAGAAAAGGTGGGAACCCTGGTACACCCTTAATGACATCATTGCTTATGAAAACCGAATCTGTTTTTGGCTTCCTGGCCGGTGCCGCACTGGGCGCCCTGGCCGGCATCCTGTTCGCTCCCGCAGCCGGAGATGAAACCCGCAGGAAAATCAAGGAGGCTGCTGCTGAAGGTTACGACGAGGCCCGCGAAGGCGCCGAGGCCCTGGGTCATATGGCCCACGTCCGCTATCGCTATGCACGCCGGGAGCTGAACGCCCTCAGGCATTCCCTGATGGAGCAGGGCGAAGAGCTGAAGGAAGAGGCCCGCAAAACCCTGCTGGAAAAGCTGGAGAAGCTGGAGCAGTCCCTCTCCCGCGAGGATGAAGAGCCGATAGACGAGCAGCCTCAGGAGGCATAATATGGCCCACACCGACAAACCCCTGCAGGACTTGGTAAACGATGCCAAGTCCTACGTGGATCTGCAAGTTGACGATCTGAAGCTTCGGATCGTCAAGGGCCTGTCCCTCTCGCTGGGGCAGATGCTTTCCATGCTGCTGATCCTCATCTCCCTGTCGGTCGTGCTGCTGGCCGTCGGCGCCGGCTGTGTGCTGCTGATAGGCGGGTGGATCGGCAGTTATACCGGTGCCGCTTTCATCGTGGCGGGCATCTTCGCCCTGCTTACGTTCGCGCTGTTCCGGCTGCGCTCCAAACTGTTCGTAAACGGCTTTGTGAAGCTGTTTGCCGGTATTCTCTTTGAAGACAAGGAGGAAGGCGTATGAGTAGAAAGACAGAGCTGAAAAACATCGGGAGCATCAGCGAGCTGAATGCGGCCCGAAAGGTCATTAGCAAAAGCATCAGGCAGCGCGAACGGGACGTGGAACAGGATGTCGCGCGCATCCAGCGTAAACTTCGTCCGATGAACCTGCTGGATACCGGCTGGGGGTGGGTGGCTCCGTCCAGCCTTCCGCCGTCCCGCTGGATGCTGGGTCTGGTGCGCGGCGCCAAGCGCTTGCTGCAAAAGGTCTGAGCCTGATGAAACGACTGTTGATCTTGCTCCTGTGCCTGCAGGTAGCGGGAGCTGCTGCATGGGCCCAGAGCAAAATAGTCACGGACAGCATCCGGAGCCAGTTTTTAGGCTGCGAACAGCCCTATAATGTTTATCTGCCCGACGGATATAAGATCACGGAGACCTATCCCGTGATCTATCTCTTGCACGGCCTATACGGCGATTATTCCAACTGGGTCAAAGTGGGCCGGATGAAAGACGTGGCCGACGAACTCACCGCCTCCGGGGAACTCTGCCCGGCGGTGATCGTGATGCCCAATGCCGGAAACAGCGACGTGCACGGCTACCAGAATGGCTATTTCAACGTGACCGACTGGCCCTACGAAGACTTTTTCTTCCAGGAACTGCTGCCGGCCGTCGAACAGCGGTACCACTGCGGAGGCAGCAAGGGCCGGCGGGCCATTATGGGCCTGTCGATGGGCGGGGGCGGCGCCATCGTGTACGCCCAGCGTCACCCGGATCTGTTTTCCAGCAGTTACGGCATGAGCGCCTGGCTGGACCACAAGGACCGCGACATCCGCGGCACCGACCGTCCAGGCAGCAAACTTACCCTCACCGACCGTTCCGTCCGGGAACATTCGGCCCTGGATTATATCGACAAGGCCGATGCCCCCACCATCGGCCAGCTGAACAGCGTAAAATGGTTCCTGGACTGCGGAGATGACGACCACCTCCTGCACCTGTCCACCGAACTGCACCAAAAAATGAAAAAGGCCGGCGTAAACTGCGAACTGCGCGTACGCAACGGCGGACATACCTGGGAGTACTGGCATACCGCCCTCCGGACGGCCCTGCCCTTTGCCAACCGGAATTTCAAACAATAGTCCCCCACTGATTGACAAACATAATCAATATGAAAAAACGAATTGGAATCGTTATCGGATTGGCGATAGCGGCCGTTGCCTGTAACAGGTACGACGACAGCGAGCTTCGCAACAAAGTCGATGCCCTGGAAGGCAGGATGGACAAGCTGGAGGAACTGGTGAAAAAGGCCAACCAGCAGATTGCAGACCTCCAGACGCTCACAGCGGGCTTGGATGAAGCCGTATTCGTGACAGGGATCAACGAACTGTCGGATGGCTACGAGATTCTTTTCTCCAACGACAAAACCATTACCGTCAGAAACGGCGAAGCGGGCACATCGCCCGTTATCGGCGTCAAGCAAGATACGGACGATGTCTACTATTGGACCCTGAACGGCGAATGGCTGCTGGATGAAAACGGCGGAAAAATCCGCGTCACCGGAGAAAACGGCCAGGACGGCGTCGATGGCGATGACGGCAACGACGGCATCACGCCCCAGCTGAAAATCGAAGACGGCTTCTGGTATGTTTCCACCGACGAAGGGGCCACCTGGACCCTCCTGGACAAAGCCGAAGGGGAAAGCGGCGATTCCTTCTTCAAGAGCGTCACTTACGACGATTTCTTCGTCTATTTCACCCTGGCCGACGGTACCACTTTCTCCTTCAGCCGCGGGGCCAACGGCGTTGAGGCCATGAGCGTGATTCCGGACTTCAGCGACGGCTCCGTACGGGTAACACCCGGCGCCTTCCGGCTCCGCGTCGTCCTCCTTCCGGAAGGCGCCGCCGTCAGCGTGGCCGCCCTGGACCTGGGCTGCTTTTCGCTGAAGCTGGCCTATGTGGAAACCCGGGCCGAAGCCGGAGACCTGGATACCCTCCCGATACTCCAGGCAGAGGCCGACGGCGGGCTCCTGATCCTGACGGTCGACAGCTCCGGCCTGGACCCTGCCTTCCTGGACGGCACCCTCGGGGCCATGGCCTCCCTCAGCATTTCCGACGGGAAGCATGCCGTCGCCTCCGGCTACTTCCCCCTGTATTATCAGGAATCCAGCACGGATGAAGCGCTCCTGACGGGCACGGTCATCGGCTCCGCCCTTTCGGTCGATTACAGCTCGGGGAGCTCTTCGACCACCGTCAACACAGCGAAGGATGCCTTCGACGGCAATTACGACACCTTCTTCGCCTCCTATGACCGCAGCCGCGGTTGGGTGGGACTGGATCTGGGCGAAAAGCACATCATCCGCAAAGTAGGCTGCTCGCCCCGCCTGGGACACGGCAGCCGGGTGATGCTGGCCCTTTTCGAGGGCGCCAACGAGCCCGACTTCAGCGACGCCCTTCCGCTGGGTATCGTCCGGGAAAGCGGGACCGACCGGGAAATGCAGTATATCGACGTGAACTGCAGCCGGGGCTTCCGCTATGTCCGCTACGTGGGACCCAACGACGTCCGCTGCAACGTGTCCGAAGTGGCCTTCTACGGGTATAAGGGCGAAGGGGACGACAGCCGCCTGGTGCAGCTCACGAACCTGCCCACCGTGGTCATCAACACGCAGGACGCTCAGGACATCGTTTCCAAGACGGAAGAAATCCCCTCTAAGGTGTTCATCATTTCGGACGATGGAACCAAACTCCTCTCCACCGCCGAAACGGGTGTCCGCGGACGCGGAAACGCCAGCTGGGGCTTCCCCAAGAAACCCTACCGGCTCAAATTTGACAAAAAGCAGAGTCCCCTGGGGGCCCCTGCAGAGGCCAAGAAATGGACGCTGATCAACAACTACGGCGACAAGACGCTGATGCGCAACATCCTGGCCTTCGAGGTAAGCCGCCGCGTAGGGATGGCCTATACACCTTTCTGCCAGCCCGTGGACGTGATTCTGAACGGCGAGTACCAGGGCTGCTACCAACTCTGCGACCAGGTGGAAGTGGGCACGGGGCGCGTCGAGGCCAAGAAGGGCTATCTGATTGAAATCGATGCGTATGCGTATGACGAAGAGGTCCATTTCTACACCTCCCGCTCCACGCCCGTCACGGTGAAATACCCCCAGGACGACGAGATCACGGAAGAGCAGTTCAACTTTATCGAGGACTTTTTCACGCAGATGGAGAAAGCCGTCTTCGCCAGCAACTACACCGATCCGGAGGAGGGGTACCGCCGCTACATGGACGTGGACAGTTTCCTGAAGAACTTCATCATCGGCGAATTCTGCGGCAACACGGACACCTACTGGAGCGTCTATATGTATAAGGACGGCGCTGACGGCGTCTTCTATACCGGTCCAGCCTGGGACTATGACCTCGCGTTCGAAAACGACGACCGCACCTACCCCATCAACAACCTGCGGGACTTCATCTACGCCAGTGCCGGTTCCGTGGCTTCCGAGTCCGTTCGCACGATGGTAAACCGCATCGTGAAACGGGATGCGGACGCTACCGCCCGCCTGAAGGAGATCTGGAACGAGACCAAACCCAAGCTTGACGACCTCAACACCTACGTGGACGAAACGGCCGCCCTGCTGGAAGAGTCCCAGCAGCTGAACTTCAAGCGCTGGCCCATCCTGAACCAGAAGGTGCACCAGAACCCCAAGGCCTATGGTTCCTACCAGGCCGAAGTGGAGAATGTGAAATCCTACATTACCGGCCGTCTCAGTCGCTTCGACCAGCTGGTAAACGCCTTATAATAAACGGGAAAAGCTACACCGCAAGCGTCTTCTGACGGAGCCACTGGGCAACGTCGGAAGGGAGGCGCGGTGAGAGCACTTCATACACATGCGCGTTGTAGGCGTTGAGCCAGGCGCGCTCGTCCTCCGTGAGCAGGGACACTTCCAGACAGGATGTGTCGAAGTGGCATAGCGTAAGGGGTTCGAAGCCCAGGAATGAGCCGAACTCATTATCCCCCACCGGCCGGCAGAGGACCAGATTCTCGTGGCGCACCCCGTGCATCCCTTCGCGGTACAGGCCCGGCTCGTCCGAGACGATCATCCCCGGCAGCAGCGGCTGGGGGTTGAAGCTCTGCCGAATGTCCTCAGGTCCCTCGTGCACGCCCAGGAAAAACCCCACCCCGTGGCCGGTTCCGTGGCCGAAATTCCGTTTCCCCTTCCACAGAGGCATGCGGGCCAGGGCATCCAGGTGACAGCCGGCCGTCCCTTTGGGAAACAGCGCCATCGCCAGGTCGATGTGCCCTTTCAGCACCAGGGTATAGTCCTCCCGTTCCAGGGCCGTACAGGGACCCAGGGGCACGGTGCGCGTAATGTCCGTGGTTCCGAAGAGGTACTGCCCGCCCGAGTCGCAGAGGTACAGTCCATGCGCTTCCAGCAGCGCCGACCCTTCCCGCGGCGTACTATAGTGCGGCAGGGCCGCCGAAGGACCATAGGCCGATATGGTAGCGAAGCTGTCGCCCTTGTATCCCGGTACCGCAGCCCGCAGCGAACCCAGGTAACAGGCTGCCTCCCATTCGTTGACGGCTCCGGCATGGGCCTGTACCCAGTACAGGAACTGTTCCATCACCAGACCATCCTCCAGATGGGCTTCCCGCATTCCGTCAATTTCCACCGAATTCTTCACGGCCTTCCTGAGCGCGACGGGCGAAACCATTTCCAGAATTTCCGGCTCGGCCTCTCCCCCGCTGACCGCCTCCATCATGGACGCGTTCAGGGTAGCGGGATCCAGGCACAGCCGGCCCACCCCCAGGGTATTCAGCGAGCCCAGGACAAACTCCACTTCCTCGTAGTCGCGGATGCTCACGCCGTCGGCCTGGAGTTCGTCGAAACTGGCGGCCGTTTCGGAGTCGGGATCGGCATAGGCATCTTTCCGGACGAACCAGAGGGCGTCCTCCAGCGTCACCAGCAGATAGGAAATGACAAAGGGATTGTACTCGATGTCCGACCCGCGTACGTTCAACAGCCAGGCAATCTGGTCCAGGGACGACAGCAGGATGCCGTCGGCCCCCTGCAGGACCAGCTGCTTGCGCAGCCACTGCAAGCGGATTTCCCGGCTTTCGCCCACCAGGTCTTCGCCCAGGGTGATGATGGGCGTGGAAGGGATGGCGGGACGGTCCGTCCACAGCACTGACAGCAGATCCGGCACCGGCACAATCCGGGCCGAGGGTACGGCCTCCTGGAGTTCCCGCAGGGCCGATACGCTCTGGCACAGGCCATCGACGGCAATCACGGGTTCGTCCAGCTGCAGGAACGCAATCCACTGGGGGATGGGCACCTGCTCCGGTACGCGCATCTTGTGCAATTGGATACCACTCCCTTCCAGCTGCCGGACGGCCTGGATGAAATAGCGGGTATCGGTCCACAGGCCGGCATGGTCGGCCGTCACCACCAGGTCCCCGGCCTCGCCGGTAAAACCGGAGAGCCACTCCACCTGCTTCCAGCGCGGAGCCGGATATTCACTGGCATGGGGATCGCTGCCGGTCAGGATGACGATATCCCAATGATTCTCCCGCATCAGGGCGCGGAGGGCCTGTACCCGGGTATAAAAGAGAGATTCCATAGCACGATTTTTCGCAAATATAACTATATTTGTATGATTCTTGTACACTCCTTAAACGTCGAAAACAAATAAAAACACAAATATGATGAAAGAAGATCCCCTCGAGAGAATTGAGCGCGAAGAGCGCGAGCGACAGGCGAATCGCGGAAGCCGCACCCTCCTGATTGTCCTCTCCTGCGTCGCCGCCGTCCTGGCCATCGTCCTGGGTTACCTCCTCTATCAGAGAAGCAACCTGGTGAGCCAGCTGGAAGGCGAGAAAGCAGAACTGGCCCGTGAGATGGTGGATTTGCAGAACGACTTCAACGCCCTGAACACCGACTACGAAAACATCAATCACCAGCTGGACACCTCCCGCGAACAGGTGGCGATGCTCATCGAAAAGCTTTCCCAGACGGAGGCCACCAACCGGGCCAAAATCCGTCAGTACGAGAAAGAGCTGGGCACCCTGCGCACCATCATGAAAGGCTACATCGTCCAGATTGACTCCCTGAACACCCTGAACAAACAGCTGACGGCCGATGCGGCCGCCGCCCGCCGCGAAGCCGCCGAAAGCCGCCGCGAGAACGAGGAACTGACCCAGCAGGTGGAAAGCCTGTCTTCCCAGGTGAACGCCGGCAAGGTGCTCAGGGCCCGCGCCATCGCCCTGAACGGCCATTACAGCAACGGCAACACCGGGGACCGTCACAGCCGCGTGCGCTACATGGTGGCCAGCCTGTCGCTGGTGGAGAATTCCCTGGCCGACCACGGCCCCGTCCGCGTGTATGTCCGCGTGAAGGACCCGGAGGACGTGCTGCTGCTGAACAACGCATCCGTGGACTTCACGGTGAACGGCGAAACCCTGCAGGCCTCGGCCTCCCGTGAGGTGGACTATCAGGGCGAAGAGGTGGACCTGTCCATCTACGTCAACGATATCGACGAATATTTCAAAGGCGTCTATACGCTGGAAGTTTACACTGAGCAGGCACTGCTGGGCCGTGCCGAATGCATGCTCCGCTAAGCTATGATATACATTCACGTCCCCTTCTGCAGAAGTTTCTGCACCTACTGCGATTTCTTCTCCGAGATTCCGCAGGACCATGATGTCTTCGCCCGCTACACGGACGCCGTGTGCCGGGAAATCCGGAGCAGAAAAGCCGAAATGGACGATTCCCTGAAAACCCTGTATTTTGGCGGTGGCACCCCTTCCGTGCTGCCGCTTTCGCATCTTTCCCGCATCCTGCTCACCCTGGAAGAAGTGGGACACGGCGGCCCGTACATGGAATTCACGATGGAAGTGAATCCGGAGGACATCGTGGAGAAGGGTCTCCCCTATGCGCAGAGCCTGAAGGTGCTGGGCGTGAACCGGGTGAGCCTGGGCATCCAGTCCTTCGACGACGAACTGCTGCACTGGATGAACCGCCGGCACAATGCCGAACGGGCGCGGGAGGCCTTCCGCATCGTGCGGGAAGCCGGGTTTACCAACATCAGCATCGACCTCATCTTCGGCCTGTCCAACCTGTCCGACGACGTCTGGGAAAAAACCATCGACGAGGCCCTGGCCCTGAAGCCGGAGCACATCTCCTGCTACCAGCTCACAGTGGAAGGTGACAGCGTCCTGGCCCATCGGCTGGAAAACGGGGAATACGAAGAGGCTCCCGACGAAGTGTGCCGCAGGCAGTATGACCTCCTATGCGCCAAGATGGCGGCGGCCGGCTTCAACCACTATGAGATCTCCAACTTCGCCCTGCCGGGCTACGAAGCCTTACACAACGGCGGTTACTGGCAGCGGCGGCCCTATGTGGGACTGGGTCCTTCGGCCCATTCCTTCAGCGGACGCAACCGCAGCTGGAACGATGCCGTCCTGGACGGCTATCAGCATACGGAGGAGTCCCTGTCCGTAGAGGACGAGAAGGTGGAAACCCTGATGCTGGCCCTGCGCACGGCCCGGGGCATCGACCAGGAATTCCTCTTTGCCAACTGCCTGCCCAAGGACGTGGAAAGGATGGTCGCGGAAGGCGCCCTGGTCAAGAACGGCCGGCGGTACCGCATCCCCGAAGACCATTTCTTCGTATCCGATGAAATTATCCGCGAACTGATATGAAATACCTGAGAAGAGCCCTGAAATACCTGCTGCAGATCAGCCTGATCTTCGTGGTGATCATGGCGGTCCTGATGCTTTCCGGGATGGTTTCCAAAGATGTGACTGTCGCTTTCCGGAATGGCTGGACCTCCATCCTGTACATCCTGGGCCTGTTTGCGGTCATGAGCTTTGCCTATCCTTTCTTCGGCTACGGCAAGCGCATCATCCGCGTGGGCGGAGACCCGGCCGAGCTGTGGCCCCTCATCGACGAGGCCATGCAGGCCCGGGGCTATGTCCCTGCCAGCGAAACGGAGGAGGGGCGCTGCTACCACTTGTCCTCGCCCCTGAACCGGGCCGCGCGGATGTGGGAAGACTGCATCACCATCACTCCCGTCCTGGGCGGTTTCCAGGCAGAGGGGCTGGTCCGGGACCTCTCCCGTGTTGTTATGAGCATCGACCACAAAATCAATAATTATGGCAACTGACACCCAATCTTTCAAAACCGTGGCCACCTTTAATGAAAGGGTTCCGGCCGACATGCTTGTCGCCATGCTGGGCGACAATGGTATCCCCGCCGGCGTGTTTGGCGCCGATTCCTCTTATCCTTCCCTGGGCTACGCACGCCCCATCGAAGTGAAAGTGAATGAAAGTGATTATGAAGCAGCTATGAGCATCTTGGCAGCCGCCGACAAGGCCGAGTAAAACTCCTGCCCGAATGCATCCGTCAATGGCCCGCGGAGGAATTCGTACACCCGGATTCCTTCGCGGCGCCCTTTTTCATAGGCCTCGCGGCAGATGTCCCAGCGGTGCAGGTTCAGTCCCAGGCGGCCGCCACCCAGATCCACCACACGAATAGGATAGAGGGAGCAGGAAATGGGCTTTTTGAAGGTGGAAAGCCCGCGGCAGAATTGCCGCTCGATGGCACAGAAGCAGCTTCCGTTCTCGAAATGGCAGAAGGCGCACTCCTCGCTACCCGGCACCAGGGGCGTCACGATGTCGCCGTCCCGATCGATCTCGAAAAAACCCTTGGCCTGGACGGCCGCCTGGCCTTCGGGACGCATCAGGGGCTTAAACACCTCATAATTCGCCTCCAGGGGTTCCAGCTCCTCTTCCTTCAGCGGCGCGCCGCTGTCCCCGATGATGCAGCATTTTCCCTTGCAAACGTCGTAGTCGCAGGCAAAGAATTCCAGGATGACATCCTCGGATACCAGGATGTCCCCAATCTCGATGATGGTTCCAAAGGCAGGGCGGCTCATAAGACAATCCATTCGATGCGTCCGCCGCCGGAGAGGGTCTCCAGGAAGGAACGGACTTTTTCGGCAGTAATGCCGCTGATGGCTTCCGGATAGCGGCTGGTCATATCCTTGTTGACGGCATAGCGGGCCAGGACGGTGGTGACGATGCCCAAAGGATCCGCCAGGGCCGCCTGCATATCCACTTCCAGCTTCTGCTTCCAGGCACTTAGGTCCGCATCGGGCACCGGCGTACGGGCACAGCTGCGGATGGTGGAACGGATGGCCGTGAGGGCGCTTTCGGGGGAAGTCTCCTCAACGCTGGCCGGGAGTCCGTCCAAAGGCAGCGGACGGCACTGGATTTCCAGTTGGAAACGCTCCTGCGGCTGGAAGGTATAGTGCGGTGTCACCGAGACATTGAACCCGTGGGGAATGAGGCTGGCCGAAAGGGCGCTTTCCAGGGCCTGGACGGCCACTTGCGCCGTATAAAAATGATCCGGATTCATCCCCAGGGCGGCGTCCATCAGCACGTACACGCCTTTGTCGTCCCCTTGTTCCGTATAAGTGGTGGTTCCGCTTAGGGACCGATACTCCACGGTCGGGCGCGAAACTCCGCCCCGCTGCACGCGGAAGCCGCCCAGATAGCGGCACAGCAGCCTTTTCAGCTTATCCTGGTCCAGGTCCCCGGAAAGGATCAGCACGCCGTCGTTCATCCGGATAAAGCGCTCGGCGAAGTAGGCATCGGCCTTCACCTGAGTTTCCTGGGACAGCACGGAAGGGTCGCGGAGGCTGGCATGGACATAGCCGGGATGGAGGTGACGGACCAGCTGCTCACTGACGTCGGCGGGCCTCAGGGCCTCCCGGCGGCTGTAGGCGAGGAACTCCGAACGGTTCAGATTGCGGTTGTTGGACAAATCCAGCAGGGACTTCAGCAGCAGGCCCAGCTTGTCGGAGGGGGCATCGCCCTGGATGGCCATCGAATGCAGGTTGACACCCGTCTGAAGGCTGATACCGGCGGCTTGCAACAGGTCCCGGAAATAGGGCGCGGGAAGGCCTCCGGCGTCGTAGAGGGACAGCAGGTCGCCGATATAGCCGCCCTCTCCTTCCTTCAAGCCGGGGATGGTGGCCAGGCCGCCGTTCAGCTGCAGGGCATAGTGGAACATCCCGCTGCCGCGGACCGGTTTGAAAATGACTCGCATCCCGTTGGAGAAGGTCCACAGCACGCCACCGGAAATGGGTTCCGGCTTCTCAGACTTGATCCGGACCCGGGGGGTGTTCACCTCCAGGCCCAGTGAATCGGCGCTGTTCCAGCGGTACTCCTTGCCGGTTTTCACCACCGAGCCATACAGATAGGCCAGGTTATAGTAGAAAAGGGATTCGTCCTTGTCCAGAGAATCCGGGGCGCCGGAATACTCCAGCGTCAGGTTCTCCAGCTGGCCCAGCAGGGCGTTGGAGAAGCGGTTGAAAAGGCGAGTCTCGGTGCTGTCCGCCACATTCTTGCGGGCGAAGTAGTGCAAAGTCTCGGAATAGGGAGCCAGATGGGCGCCGTACAGGAAATTGGCGATGCAGCGGTTCAGGTAAACATCCGCAGCAGGCGTGGTCCGGGCCCGGGTCCGGAGCCAGGGCAGCAGCACCTGTTTGGCATCGGTAAATTCCTCTTCCGTAACGCCGAAGGTCTCCATTTCCCCGACGGTGGAGGAAATGACCCGCATCACGGGATCCAGCAGTCCGGGATCCGTGGTCACATAGACCGTATAGCGCTCGTCCCCGCCATAATCGCCGCTGCGCAGGGACCGGAAGCCGATTTCGCCGTAGGGCAGGCCCGCATCCCGGAGATTCCGTTCCAGACGGTGCCGCAGCAGTACCTGGAATTCCAGGCCGAAGAGGTCCGTGACGATGGCATGGGCCGTATTCATGAGCGGGAAGGCGATGCGGGGGCTGGCATAGGTAACGGCGACCTCGGCCCTTCCCGAAGGATGGGAAAGGACGAACGGGGCCGGCGACGGCTCCCAGACATAGTCGGGCCGATGGTTCTCTTTCACCAGCATCCGCGGAACCAGCATCGAGAAGATATCCATCTTCTTCTTCAGTTCGGGGGCGTCGATGTCCCCGCTCACGATCACCGCCTGCTGGGCCTTGGATTCCGCCACCCGGGCAAAGGTGTACAGGAGGGTGGAGTCCAGGATTTCCGGCCGGTAAAAAGGGATATCATAGAAGCTGTAGATGGTGGATCCGTCCCGGTCGGAGAGGAACCCTTCGGGGCCGGGACGGATGCCCATCCGGGAAAGGAAGGCGGCGTCCAGGCCGTCCCGTTTGTCGGAAGACAGGGGTTCGTCCCGCTGGACGATGGCGATATGGGCATAGCCCTTGGCCGACGGATCCGTGACCATATAATAGGTGACGCCGCTTCCGAGCGTCCCTTTTTGGATGCGGGAGTCGGTCGGGAGCGGGGCCCGGGCGGGCTGTGCTGGCACAGTTCTTGAGAAGAACAGCAAGGCCGATAGGGTAATCAGCAGGTATTTGAGCCTGTCAAGATTCATTTTAACCGAGTTTCGTGCAAAAATACAACTTATTTTGTTAAATTTGCAATTCGGGGTATTGTTAAAGCAAATGTATAACTTAACTAAATAGAAACACAATGAAAAGATTTTTTGTAGCTCTCGCCGCCCTCGGACTCGCCGCAGCCGTGGCTTCCGCACAAGACTTCAACGCAGCTGTAGATGCATTCAACGCCGGAGCCCAGGCTCTGGAATCCAATAAGACCGAGGCCCTGGCCCAGTTCCGTGCCGCCCTCACCCAGGCACAGGCCTGCTCCGAGGACGAAGCCGCCGATCTGGTAGCCAAGTGCAAGGAAATCATCCCTGGCACCCTGCTTTCCATCGCCAAGGAAAAGATCAACGAGGCCGACTATGACGGCGCCGTGGCCACCCTGAACGAGGCCCAGAGCGTAGCCGCCGAATACGGTGCTTCCGCCGTCGAGGAAGAGGCCGCCAACCTGGTTGGCAATGTATACCTGCGCAAGGGTACTTCCCTGCTGAAGGCCAAGGACTTCGCCGCAGCCGCCGAGGCTTTGGAACAGGCCGTGGCCCTGAACCCCGATAACGGACAGGCCAACCTGCTCCTGGGCCAGGCCCAGCTGCAGAGCGGCAACACCGACAAGGCTATCGAATCCCTCACCAAGGCCAATGATCTGGGCGAAGGACAGGCTGCCAAACTGCTGTCCACCACCTACCTCAAGAAGGGCCAGGCCCTGATGAAAGCCGGCAAGAACGCCGAGGCCGTGGACGCCTTCGAACAGTCCAACAGCTTCGCTCCCAACGGCAACGCTTACAAGCTGATGGCCAGCGCCTACAGCAAGAGCGGCAAGAGCGCCCAGGCAATCGGCGCCTACAAGAAGTATCTGGAGGTGGAACCCAACGCCAAGGATGCAGCCGACATCATCTTCACCGTGGCCGCTACCGCCCAGAAGGCTGGTGACAAGGCTACCGCCATCGAGTACTACAAGAAACTCGCCGGTACCAAGTACGCCGAACAGGCCGACGCTCAGCTGAAGGCCCTGAAGTAATCAGCTCACCGTCATTTCACAGACGGCGCAGTCAAAAGACAAACGGAGCCGCTTTTCCCCATTGCGAAGGAAAAGCGGTTCTGCTTTTTTCGCTTTTCCCTGTTTGGGGCAAAGACCCAGCTCATGGCGGATGCAGTATTTGCTGCGCATGAGTTCCACACCGGGCCGATGGGTCAGTTCGTAGGCCTCCTCCATCTGCTGGGCGCCACGGGCTGCGTAGAAGGCCCGGTCAGCCGAATTGGCGATATTGGCTTTGTAGGAAAGGGTTTCGGGAGCCTTTACAGCGGAATCCACTGCGCCTCTATACAAAGGAAGTCCCTGAGCGGGCAGTTGGTCCAGCTGGGCAGCCAGGCTCCGGCGGATTTCATTCAGGAAGGCGGCGGGCATAAAAGGGACGGGGCCTTCCACGCGAAGCTCCGGTTCCTGGAAACTGTAATGCCCGCTCCGTTTGGCCAGTTGGCTGCGGAGTGTCTGCAGCAATTTTTCGGGGTCGCGGGCCAGGTCCTCCGGCGTTTTCACCCGGGCGCTGGCCGTACGGCCGTCCTCCGAGCGGGCGGAAACGTGAAGGAAGCCCTCCTCGATTGCAGCGCTCAGTTGCACATCCAGTTCCCGGATGGGTTTGGCGGCTTCCAGTTGCCGCTCAAAGGCGGCGCTGATGTTCCGGTACAGCCGAATGCCTTCTCGAAGGCCCTCCACGCGTTTGCAGCGGATGGTGTCACCTTCGCAGACATCGGCCCGGAAGCCGACGATGCTGCCATCAGGAGCGGTAAAGGCAAAGCCGTCGCCGTTGGAGAGCTGCAGGTCCGGCCGCTCAGGCTTCAGAACCAGGCCGTCGGGCCTCAGACGGGCCACCGTACCCACGTATTCGCCCATGGACTTGGGCGCATCCATCGAAGACCACTGCCCCCGCTGCCCGTCCAGAAACAGCTGGGTGTAGCCCCGGTTGAAGGTCTTGTCCAGCGCCGGGGTAAAGCCACCCCGCACATGGCCGAACGAGGCCCGGCGGTACAGCTTCGGATAGCGGTCCACCAGGGCATCCAGGGCCTCGGAATAGGCTTTCACCACATTCCGGACGTAGGACTCGCTCTTGAGCCGGCCTTCAATCTTGAAAGAGTCCACACCGGAGAGCGCCAGGTCTTCCAGGCGGTGCAGGAGTTCGTAGTCCTTTAAGGAGAGCAGCGCTTTGTTGCGCACAAGAACCCGGCCGGAAGCATCCTCCAAATCATAGAGGCTGCGGCAGGCCTGGGCACATTCGCCCCGGTTGGCGCTACGGCCCGTCAGGTATTCCGACAGATAGCACTGGCCGCTGTAACAGACGCAGAGCGCCCCGTGGACAAAGTACTCCAGCTCGCAGGAAACGGCCGCACGGATGGCGCGAATCTGCTCCAGGGAAAGTTCCCGTTCCAGCACCAGGCGCCCGTAGCCCAGGCTTTCCACGAAACGAGCCTTTTCCGGTGTCCGGATGGCGCATTGCGTGGAGGCATGCATCACCAGGGACCTACTCATGCCCAGCACCGCAGGATCCTGGACAATGAGGGCGTCCACCCCGGCTTCTTCCAGGTCCGAAACCAGTTTCCGGGCCTCCGGAAGCTCGTTTTCGTACAGGATGGTATTCACCGTGGCATAGATGCGCACGCCGAAACGGTGGGCGTAACGGCACAGGCGGGCGATGTCTTCCACGGAGTTGCCGGCCGCCTGCCGTGCCCCGAACGACGGCCCGGCGATATACACGGCATCGGCACCGCAGTCGATGGCCGCGATGCCAATATCCGCCGTCCTTGCCGGCGCCAGCAGTTCCAAAGGCTTCATTCTGCTGACAAAGGTAGGAAGCTTGCGAGAGAAAAACAAACGCTGTCAGATCAATTCCAGCACCAGGTCCACGTCCCCAAAGTGGCATTCCTGCCCGTTGTAGCGTTCGATGAAACCGCGGGAAAGGGAGCCGCGCCAGATAATGTCGTCGCGGGAATTGAGCGGAATCTCCACTTCAAAACCATAGCTCTTGGAGTTGTACTTGACCACGGCATTGCACTTCCAGGTGGTGCGGGTGCCCCCATCGTCCTCCACCATCATGAAGGCGCAATTCTCCAGCTGAGAAGTCCATTCCGACACCAGGACGGCATTGAAAGGGAGGGTCTCCCCCACCTGCTTGCGGCGCACCACAATCATAAAATCGGTGATGGAGGGCTGGTACAGGCGCATTTCGGCCTCGGTGCTGGCCCTAAAGTCCTCCACGCTGCCCATCCGCACCACCACTTCGGCCCCGCCGGAGAGCCAGCTGTCGAACTGGCGATTGGCCCGGAAGGAGCGGAGCACCAGGGTCTTGCAGGTCTTGCTGGCTTTCGTGATCAGGATATCACCGCCCCCGCTTCCCCAGGAAGGATCCTCCCGGCGGCGCAGTTCCAGGGATTTGTAGTCGGCGTCGGTATTCCGGTTCACCACCCAGACGGGGCGTTCCGCAGCCAGCTGCTCGTCCACCATCAGCTTCTCCACGCTGCCATCGGGCCGAAGGGCATAGCCCTCGTTGCGGGTAGCGCCGTCTCCGGGGTCGAAGGTGACCACCGGCAGCCCCTCGCCTTGCCAATCCTCCGAAAACGGCCAGTAAATCTGCACGTCCGAACTGGAGAGGGAATCCAGCCAGGCTTCCGATTCGCTTTCCGATGCCTTGGTGGACAGGACGGCCTCGCGCAGGAGTTCCCTGAGGGGCCTGGCATAGGACTCGGCTTTGGTGGAGGCGTCATCCCCCACCCCGGATCCGGGGATGCTGAATAGGTCCTTCATCCGGTATTCCTCGTCGTAGCCGTTCCCGGCCGAAGCCGATACGGCGTGATGTACCTCCCGCATCTGCTCCTGCTGGAGAGGAAGGGAGGAAAGCAGCCGGGCCACGCTTTCCAGGGAAACATAGGCCTGCGGCTGCTGCACGGGTTCAACCACGTCCACCGGTTCGGCCTTTTGGCAGGCCGGGAATAGCCCGGCACAAACGGCGCACAGGGCGCCCATCATCATATAGCTGTACTTCATATCATTCCTCCGGCAAATTGGCGCCGGCTCCTGTTGCAAAGTACAGCATTTGAATCCGTTTGATCCGTTTCTAAACGTTTACTTGTAAAAAAAGCCCCCCGGCTTAGCGGGAGGCCTTTTTTCTATAGAACACGAAGCGGTTTTTGTCGTAAAAATCCTTGACGATGTCGGTTTCCGCGTACCCGCTGTCCCGGAAGACGGCTTCGGTCTCCCTTCCCAGGACCTCGTTGATCTCCGTCAGGCCCATTCCTTCCTTGGACAGGAAACGCTGCGACCAGCTGGCCACGGCCCGGTAATACAGCAGCGGATCGTCGTCCGGAACAAAGAGGGCCGACGCCGGCTCATACTCCAGGACGTTGCGCCGCAGCAGGGGCTTCTCGCGCTCCATGATGTAGGGCGGATTGGAGAGGATCAGGTCGAACTGGCCGAAGTTGAATTCCTGCTGGGTATCCAGGACATCGGCGGCCACGAAGGTAGGTGCCAGTGCGCCGGAAGCCTTGATTTCGGCCGAGAAATTCTGGCTGCGGGCCACGGCCAGGGCCGCCTCGGAATTATCCACGCCCACTACCCGGGAACCGGGCACGGACAGGGCCAGCGACCAGGCGATATTGCCGGAACCGGTGCACAGGTCCAGCACCCGTACCGGCTCGGCGGACTTGCCGTAAGGGCTGCGCATCCGCTTGATGCGGTCGGCAATCTTGATGGCTTCCCGCACCAGGAGCTCGGTTTCGGGACGCGGAATCAGGACGTCACGGGTGACCCGGAAGGAGCGGCCGCAAAAATCCGTCCGGCCAATCACATATTGGATGGGCTCTCCGGCACTCAGGCGCTGCAGGCCTTCTTCCAGGGGCTTTTCGCCCTTTTTGTCAATGGTGAACTCCGGTTCGACGATGTGCGTATAACTTTTGGTCCCGATCACTTCCTCGCACAGCATCAGCATGATGTTGCGCGCTTCCGTGGTGGGATACAGGGCTTCCAGGGTTTCCGTTCCCCTTTTTAGAAAATCGACCAGGAGCATCTCAGGCGTTCTCGATGATAGTGGTAAGGAAGGCGGAGAAATTGAGGCCGGCGGCGCGGACCATCTTGGGCACCAGCGAGGCATTGGTCATGCCCGGGATGATGTTCACTTCCAGGAAATAGATGCCGTCAGGAGCCGAAATGTAGTCCATCCTCACCAGGCCCTTGCAGCCCAGATACTGATAGATCCGGCGGGTGATGTCCTGCACCTGGGCGGCAAGTTCTTCGGGAATCTGGGCCGGGCAGACCTCCCGGCTGAAGCCGTTGTACTTGGCGTCATAGTCGAACCAGCCCGTATCGGAGATGATCTCGATGACGGGAAGGGTCTTCACGCCTTCGGCGTCGCGATAGACGGCGCAAGTGAGCTCGTGCTCGCACTGGATGGCGGCTTCCACCAGCACCGTATCGCCCTCCGAGAAGGCGTAGCGGATGGCTTCCGGCAGGTCTTCTGCCTTGTCCACCTTACTGATGCCGAAGCTGGAACCGGCATTGGTGGGCTTCACGAACAGGGGCAGGCCCAGGCGTTCCACCGCCTTGGGGCAGAAGGCATCCAGGTCGTCCCCCTGACGGACGAAGGCATCGGGGGCCATCTTCACGAAATCGGCCGTACGCAGATAGCTCTTGCAGGAATATTTGTCGAAGGCCACGGTGGTCACGAAGGCGCTGCAGCAGGAGTGCGGGACACCCAGCATCTCCAGGTAACCCTGCAGCAGGCCGGTTTCGCCGGGGGCGCCGTGCTGCATGATGTAGGCGAAGTCGAACTTGATCTTTTCGCCCAGCACCATCACGGAGAAGTCGGACTTGTCCACATCGGGCTGAGCCCCTTCCGGGAAAGCCATGCGCATGGAATTGGCCTTGCGCATTGCCACCAGTTTCCACTTGCCGAAACGCGCGAAGATCTCGTATACGTCGTATTGGAACTCGTCGATACGGGAAGCGGTGAACTCACCACTCCGGCACGACACCTCCCATTCGGAGGAATCACTGCCATAAATCACGGCAATCGATTGATACTTGGCCATTTTATTCGAAGTAATAATTTTCCAAATCAGCTTTTTCGGGGGTATTGCCCTCTTCCGCTCCGCCCCGGGAGCAGAACGGTCCCTTCAGCTCCTCCGGGAACACGTCGGACTCGGAGACACCCAGGGTGCCGTCCTTCAGCACTTTCTGCATCCACAAGCCCCAGATGGGAAGGGCCATGTTGGCGCCCTGACCCAGGTTGTTGTTGGAGAAGTGCACGTAGCGGTCCTCGGCGCCTACCCATACGCCGGCGGTGATGGTGGGCGTATAACCGATGAACCAGCCGTCGGAGTTGTCGTTGGTGGTACCGGTCTTGCCGGCGATCTCACCCTTGAGCCCGTACTTGAAGCGCAGACGGACGCCGGTACCGTTGTCCACCACCGCACGCATCATCTGGATCATCTCGCCGGTAGCCCGCTGGGACAGGGCTTCGCGCTTGCGGTCGCTGAACTGGCCCAGGATGTTGCCGTCGCTGTCTTCGATACGGGTGACGAAGATGGGAGAAGTATAGGTACCGCCCGAAGGGAAGGTATTGTAGGCGGTGACCATATCATATACGGAGAGGTCCGCAGAGCCCACGCAAAGGGAAGCCACAGGGTCGATGAATCCGCCCACGCCCATCTTGCGCATCATCGACACCATCGCCGGTGCGCCCAGCTGCTTCATCAGGTAGGCCGATACGGAGTTGGAGCTGTGAGCCAGGCCCCAGGTCAGATCCACCATGGTTCCGTCGGCGTGAGGGTCCTGCGGCGACCAGGTCTGGTCGTCATTCACCACGATCACCACCGGGGAATTGAGTACCTGGTCGCAGGGGGTCATCCCCGATTCCATCGCCTGGGTATAGATGAACGGCTTCACGGTGGAGCCCACCTGCCGCTTGCCCTGGCGCACGTTGTCATACTTGAAATAGCGGTAGTCGGGACCGCCCACATAGGCCTTCACGTGACCGGTGCCCGGCTCGATGGCCATGAAGGCAGCACGGAAGAAGGACTTGTAGTAACGGATGGAGTCGTTCGGGGTCATCAGGGTATCCCGGTAGCCGGGGGCCTCCCAAGTAAAGACCCGCATCTTCACGGGCTGGTCGAAGGAGGCTTCGATTTCGGCGTCCGTATGGCCGGAGGCCTTCATCATCCGGGTGCGGTCGCTCCAGCGGCGGGCCTGCTTCAGGGTGGTTTCAATCACGGAAGGCTCGGTATCCGACAGGAAAGGCGGATTCTTGCGGTATTTCAGCTCCCGGAAGAAGGCTTTCTGCAGGTCTTTCCCCAGATGCTCGGCAATGGCCTCCTGGGCATAGCGCTGCATCTTATAATTGATAGTGGTATAGATGCGCAGGCCGTCGCGGTCAAGGTCGTAGGGAGTGCCGTCGCTCTTGCTGTTCTTGTTCAGCCAGCCGTAGACGGGGTCGTCGGCCCAGAGCAGGGAGTCCACCTGATAGTCCTCGTGGAATTTATAGGCCGAGCGTTTGGGCTTCTGGGCGCTCATGATCCGGCGCAGCATGTCGCGGAAATACGGACCGATGCCGGTGGTCCTGTCCCCCTGGCGGGAGTGCAGGACGATGGGCAGCGCCTGCAGGGAATCACACTCGGCCTTGGTCAGGTAATCCATCTCCTGCATACGGCTAAGCACCAGGTTGCGGCGTTTCAGGGCATGGTCCGGGTTCAGGCTGGGATTGTAGCGGGTGGGCTTGTTCACCATCCCCACCAGCACGGCGCTTTCCTCCGTGAGCAGTTCCGAGGGCTTCTTGCCGAAGAACTGGTTGGCGGCCGAGGAGATGCCATAGGAGTTGGAGCCGAAGAAGATGGCGTTCAGATACATGTCCACGATCTCCTCCTTTGTATAATTGCGCTCCAGCTTCACGGCCGTGATCCATTCCTTGAGTTTGATCCAGATCATCTTCAACTTGCCGGTGTGCTCACCGCGGGGGTACAGGGTCTTGGCCAGCTGCTGGGTGATGGTGGAACCGCCGCCCTGGGAAGAATCCCGGGACAGCAGGGTCTTGAACAGCACGCGGCCCAGGGACTGCAGGTCCACGCCGGAGTGCTCGTAAAAGCGCTTGTCCTCCGTAGCCACGGCGGCCTGCACCAGCGAGGGGGCCAGTTCGTCATAACTGACGAAGATACGGTTCTCTATATGATAAGTGGTAAGGATTTCCCCCTCTTCGGCTATGACCTGGGTGGCCAGTTTGGAATCCGGGTTCTCCAGTTCTTCGATGGAGGGAATATCGGCAAAGGCCCATACCAGCGCCAGCAGGGCGGCCACGGCCACCACGGGGGCGATGAGCAGGAACCAGTACCACCTGACGATAATCTTCTTGCTTGCGTCGGTCATCTTCACAAAAATTTTGGCATCCTCACAAGACCTTAGGTCTTGGAAAAATATGGATTTACAAAAGTAAGCAGAAAATTTGGAAAATTGCCCCGATTCTGCTTTACTTTGCAGAAAATTTGAAGGATATGGCAGGAAAGAATCTAGTGATTGTCGAGTCTCCCCACAAAGCTACTACCATCCAAAAATACCTGGACAAAGACCAGTGGGTGGTGAAAGCATCGGTGGGGCACATACGGGATTTGGAGGAGCACAAGCTCAGCGTGGACGTGGAGAACGGGTACCAGCCCCAGTATGTGGTTCCCTCCGACAAGAAGAAGGTCGTGGCCGATCTGAAAAAGCTGGCTTCCGACGCCCAGACCGTATGGCTGGCCTCTGATGAGGACCGCGAAGGAGAAGCCATTTCCTGGCATTTGATGGAAGTGCTGCAGCTGCCCGCCGACAAGACGCGCCGCATCACCTATCAGGAGATTACCAAAACCGCCTTTTTCCAGGCATTGGAGCATCCCCGCACCATTGATATGAATCTGGTGAACGCCCAGCAGGCCCGTCGCGTGCTGGACCGCCTGGTAGGCTTTGAACTGTCCCCCATCCTCTGGCGTAAGATCCAGCCCAAGCTGTCGGCCGGACGCGTACAGAGCGTGGCCCTGCGCCTGATCGTGGACCGCGAAAAGGAAATCATGGACTTCGTCCCCGAGGCCTATTACCGCGTGGAAGCCCAGTTCCGTCCGGAGGGGGTGGACACCCTGGTGAAGGCCACCCTGGAGAACCGTTTTTCCTCCGAGGCCGAAGCCCGCAAGTTCTTGGAAGACAGCATCGGAGCTTCATACCGTATCGACAGCATTGAGAAGAAGGAAGGCAGCCGCTTCCCGGCCCCGCCCTTCACCACCTCCACGCTGCAGCAGGAGGCCGCCCGCAAGCTTCACTACCCGGTTTCCACCACGATGCGGGTAGCCCAGTCGCTGTACGAGCGCGGTCTCATCACCTATATGCGTACGGACTCCACCAACCTCTCTTCCCTGGCGCTGGGAACGGCCAAACAGTTTATCCTGCAGCATTATGGTCCGGCGTATTCCGCCCCCAGGCAGTTCCAGACCAAGTCCAAAGGGGCCCAGGAGGCACACGAGGCCATCCGGCCCACTTTTATCGACAACACCTCCGTGGAGGGAACGGCCCAGGAAAAGAAACTGTACGAGCTCATCTGGAAACGCACCGTAGCGTCCCAGATGGCCGAAAGCCGCGTCATGAATACCAGCATCCGGGTGGCCTCCGACCATCGGCCCGAATGTTTCGGCCTGCAGTCGGTGGAACTCCTCTTCGACGGCTTTATGAAAGTCTATCTGGAGAGCCGGGACGATGAGGGCACCGCCCCCGAGGAAGTGGTGCTGCCGGAACTGCATAAAGGCGATGTGCTGAAGGAAGAAGGGATGAGCGCCCAGTGCAAATTCACCCTGCCGCCGCAGCGTTATTCCGAGGCGACGCTGGTAAAGAAGCTGGAAGAGCTGGGTATCGGCCGGCCTTCCACCTATGCCGCCACCGTGGACACCCTTACCAAGGGCCGCGGCTACGTGGTGAAGGGCGACCGCGAGGGCAAGACCTTCCGCGTCACCAACTTCACGCTGAAGGGCAGCCAGATCCGCAGTTCCCAGAAAAACGAGGTCTGCGGCGCCGAGAAAGGCAAACTGCTGCCGCAGGAGATCGGCGTCATCGTCACGGATTACCTGGTGGAAAACTTCACCGACATTCTGGATTACGACTTCACCGCCAACGTGGAAAACGACTTTGACGAAGTGGCCGAAGGAAAACAGGCATGGAACGACACTATCGACGCGTTTTACCGTCCGTTCCACGCGCACGTGGAAGAGGTGCTGCAGGACCGCAACTATAATAAGGTAAGCCGGGAAATCGGCATCGCACCCGACGGGGAGAAAGTGATCGCCGCCTTTGGAAAATTCGGCGCCTACGTCCAGAAGGACGATGGCGAAAAACGCCAGAGCGCCTCGCTGGGAAAGGGCCAGCTCATCGAAACCCTGACCCTGGAAGAAGCGCTGAAACTGCTGGAACTGCCGCGGACGGTGGGCCAGCTGGACGGGGTGGACATCGTGGCGATGCGCGGCCGCTTCGGTCCCTATCTCAAGTACGGGAACAAGAACATCAAGATGCCCCGCGGCGCCGATCCCGTGCGCATTTCGCTGGAGGAGTGTCTGAAGCTGATCCAGGAAGCATCGGCCGAAAAAGCCCAACCCGCCTACCTGGCCGAATTCGGGGATATCAAGGTGATCAACGGCCGCTACGGCCCCTATATCAAGCAGGGAGATTCCAACTTCAAAATTCCTAAAGGCACCAACGTGTCTTCGCTTACCGAAGCTGATTGTCAGGCAATTATCAAGAATTCAGAGCCCACAAAAAAGTTTCCAAGCAGGCGTAATAATAAATAATAAAATTTTTTGTTAACTTTGCCCGGACGACTTTAAACTCCTACGGAAATGGCAAGCTACCATATTGACCAAATCGATCAGAAAATCCTTTCCTCCCTGGTAAATAATGCCCGTACGCCCTTCCTGGAAATTGCCCGTGAATGCGGGGTTTCCGGCGCTGCCATCCATCAGCGTTTCAGAAGGCTGGAAGCCAACGGCGTCATCACCGGTTCCCGCCTGCAGGTGAAGCCGCAGGCCCTGGGACTGAACGTCTGCGCCTACGTGAGCATCTCCCTGTCGGAATCCACCAAGTATCCGGAAGTGATTGCCAACCTGAAGAAGATTCCCGAGATTGTGGAATGCCATTTCGTAACGGGCAAATACGCCATTCTGGCCAAGCTTTACTGCCTGGACAACGACCACCTGATGGAGGTGCTGCTGAACACCATCCAGAAGATCCCCTACATCCAGGCCACCGACACGATGATTTCCCTGGACGAGCCCATCGAGCGCCAGGTGTGGGTGAAAGACTTTAAGAGCACGAGCTACTCTGGCAGAGATTAAGGGGTAGCGATCAGCGCCCGGGCCAGGACCAGGTCCTCCGGGGTGGTGATTTTGAGATTGTACCGCTCTCCTTCGGTGAAGGTGAGCGGTATTCCGTATCGTTCGGCTACGGAGGCATCGTCCGTAAACAACGTGTCAAATCCCTGATTATACGCCGCTTTCAGGAGTTCGCTATGGAAAAGCTGGGGCGTCTGGGCGCCGTAGAAACGGCTGCGGTCCGGGGTTTCGCCGGTGGGGGCCAGCGTGCCGTCCGGGCGCTTTTCCAGGCATTTGAGGGTGTCGGTGACGGGCATCACGGGTACGACTCCCGGATGATCCTGGGCCAGGACGAACAGCCGGCGGATGCCCTCGATGGACAGCAGCGGACGCACGCCGTCCTGGACGGCCACCACCACCCCGTCCGGAACCCATTTCAGGGCGTTTTTCACCGAATGGAAACGGGTGAAACCGCCTTTGACCAGGCGTTGGGGGCAGGTGAATCCCTCTTTCAGGCAGTACTGCCGCCAGCTCACGACATGGGCCTCCGGAAGCACCGTCAAAACGTGCAGGTCAGGGACGGCTTCCAGGAAGCGTTCGATGGTCAGGCGCAGGATGGGTTTCCCACCCAGCTCCAGGAACTGTTTGGGCACGGCAGTGCCCATCCGGGTTCCCATTCCTCCCGCGGTAACAATCAGATATTTTTTTCGTTCCGTCATAAAAACTCTCGCGAATATAAGAATTTTTCGTAAATTTGAAGGCTAAATGTTCGAGTAAGATATGGCTTTTCGTTTCCTGAACCAAGAACTGGCTATCGACCTGGGTACTGCCAACACCGTCATCTTCAAAAATGACCAGATTGCCCTGGACGAACCTTCCATCGTAGCCATCGACAACCAGACCGGAAAATGCATCGCCCTGGGCCAGAAGGCCAAGCTGATGCACGAGAAAACCAACCCCGGCATCAAGACCGTACGCCCCCTCCGGGACGGCGTGATCGCGGACTTCAATGCCGCCGAGATGATGATCCGCGGATTCATCCGTCAGGTGAATTCGCGCCGCCACAGCCTTTTCGCCCCCAACCTGAAACTGGTGGTGGGCATCCCCTCCGGCTCCACGGAAGTGGAAATCCGTGCCGTCCGTGACTCCTCGGAGCACGCCGGCGGCCGGGACGTATACCTCATCTACGAACCCATGGCAGCAGCCCTGGGTATCGGCCTGGACGTGGAAGCGCCCAAGGGCAACATGGTGGTGGACATCGGTGGCGGTACCACGGAAATCGCCGTCATCTCCCTGGGCGGTATCGTCCAGCAGGAGTCCATCCGCGTGGCCGGCGACGTCTTTACCGCCGACATCCAGAGCTACCTGCGCCAGCAGCACGTGATCAAGGTGGGTGAAAGCACCGCTGAAAAGATCAAGATCGCCGTGGGCGCCGTGATTCCGATGCTGGATGTGGAGCCCGAACCCTTCCTGGTGCGCGGTCCCAACCTGATGACCGGCCATCCGGTTGAGGTCCTGGTTCCCTATCAGGAAATCGCCCACTGCCTGGACAAGTCCATCGCCCGTCTGGAAACGGCCATCCAGCAAACGCTGGAGCAAACGCCGCCGGAGCTGTATTCCGATATCGTGGAGAACGGTATTTTCCTGAGCGGCGGCGGGGCCCTGCTCCGCGGCCTGGACAAGCGCCTCACGGAAAAGATCAACATCCCCTTCCACGTGGCCGAAGACCCGCTTCGCGCCGTGGCCCGCGGTACTTGCATCGCCCTGAAGAACACGGACAACTATTCCTTCCTGATGCGATAAGGTATGCGACAGCAGACGGTGTTCCCGAAACTGGCCAACCTCGCGGTCTTCATTCTGCTGGAGATCGCGTCGTTGTATCTGATTACCCACAACGCTCCCTTGCAGCGTACGTGGGTAGGCAGGGCCGGCCATGCCTTTATGGGTGCCGTCTGGGGCAGGACGCAGGCCATCGGCTCATATTTTTCCCTCTCACGCACCAATGAGGAACTGGCCAGGGAGAACCAGGAGCTGATGGACCAGCTGCTCTATGCCCGGGAGCGTCTGCAGCGCCAGAAAGTGGATTCCCTGTATCAGGAAAGCCATCCCGGTTTTACCCTGATTCCTGCCGAAGTGGTGAAGATGAGCCGCAACAAGCAGCATAACTACCTGATTCTGAACCGGGGATATGCCGACGGCATCCAGGACAAATCGGGCATCATCACCCGGCATGGGGTGGTGGGCATCGTGGACGCCGTCAGTGAACATCATTCGTTCGTCTTCTCCTTCCAGAACAGCGACGTGTCCATCAGCGCCCGTCTGGGCGAAGAAGGCAGCCACGGCCTGCTGGTCTGGGACGGCATCACTTCCAACGGAGCCATCCTGAAGGAGGTCCCCCTGCACTACCGTTACCAGCCCGGAGACACCGTGTTCACCAGCGGCCATTCGGTCATTTTCCCGCCGGACATCCCGCTGGGCCTGGTGGGCGATGCGCACGTGGTGAACGGTTCCACCAATGAGATTAACGTGGTCCTGTTCCAGGACTTCAAGACCCTGCGCTACGTGAGCGTGGCCCATAACAATTCGTTTGACGAAATAGAGGAGCTGACACCATGAGAAACGCCCAATTCTGGTTTGTGTACCTGCTGATGGCGCTGCTCCAACTGGCCCTGACCAACTACGGAAGCGTCACGCCTTACATCATGATTACCATCCTGCCGGTGATGGTCCTGTGCATTCCCATCCGCACGGGCACCGTCGCCGCCATGGGCATTGCTTTCATCACGGGCCTGGCCGTGGACTGGCTGTCCGAGGGCGTCCTGGGCCTGAACGCCCTGGCCCTGGTGCCGGTGGCGCTGTCCCGCGACGGCATCATCAGGCTGGTTTTCGGCAAGGAACTTTTCGCCCGGAAAGAGGACTTCTCCACCAAGCGCAGCGGCTTTCCGCAGGTGGCCCTGGCCGTCTTCTTCTCCCTGGTCATTTTCCTCCTTGTATACATCTGGGTCGATGGCGCCGGCACCCGGCCCTTCTGGTTCAACGTCGGCCGCTTCTTCGCCTCGCTGGCCATCAGTTACCTGGCCTGCCTGCTGTCGGTTGGAACGCTCGCCCCTTCCCATAAATGATCACAGGCGTCCGCTATAACCGCCTGATGTGGGGCCTGGCAGCAGTAGGTCTCCTGCTGCTGGTCAAGATATTCTCGCTCCAGATCCTGGACGGAAGCTACAAGGAGGACGCCAACCGCAACTCCACCATCTACGAAACCATCTACCCCACCCGCGGCATCATCTATGACCGCAACGGGGAAATCCTGGTGGGCAACAAGGTGGCCTACGACATCCTGGTGAATCCCCGCGAGGTGCAAGCCTTCGACACGCTGGCCCTCGCGACCGTCCTCGGGGTGGAGCCGGACTTCATACGGAACAAACTGGACGAATACAACCGCCGTCGCCGGAGCATCGGCTACCAGGCCGTGACGATGATGCGGATGGTGCCCGCCGAGACGTATATGCGTTTCGACGAGGTGAAATACCGCTTTCCCGGCTTCCGGGGGCAGATCCGCAGCATGCGGGAGTACCCCGTGAACGCCGGCGGAAACCTGCTGGGCTATGTTTCCGAGGTGGACCAGAGCTTCCTGAACCGCCATCCGGACGAATACCGGCGGGGGGACTATGCCGGAATGACCGGCATCGAAGCGGCCCGGGAACAGGACCTAAGGGGAGAAAAAGGCTATCATATCTACCTGCGCAACTCCCGCAACCAGATTGAACAGCCCTACAAGGACGGCGCCGAGGACAAGGAGGCCGTTCCTGGCAAGGATATCTATACCACCATCGACGCCACGCTGCAGCAGTATGGGCAGCAGCTGATGCAGAACAAGGTGGGTAGTATCGTGGCCATCGAACCGGCCACCGGCGAAATCCTGGCCCTGGTTTCCTCCCCGGGCATCGACGTGGAGCGGCTGGCCGACATCGGCAAGTACTGGGACGAAATTGTCCAGAATCCCTACAAGCCCATGTACAACCGGGCGATACAGGCTTCCTATCCGCCTGGATCCGTGTTCAAATTGGTGAACGGGCTCATCGGCCTGCAGGAGGGCGTTCTTCGTCCCGAAATGCTGTATCCCTGCAACAAGGGCTATCACTTCGGCGCCGGGCACAAACTGGGCTGTCACGCGCACAAGAGCCCCATCAATATGGAGGAATCCATCATGATGAGCTGCAATGCCTACTACTGCTACGTGCTCAAGAACATCCTGGACAACAAGAAGTACGAGTCGGTGGCCGAAGGGCTGGACGCCTGGCACGAGTACGTGGAAAGCTTCGGCTTCGGACGAAAGCTGGGGAGCGATTTCCCGGCCGAACTTTCGGGCAGCATCCCCACCTCCCGAACCTACAACCAGCGCTACGGGCGCGGACGGTGGAATTCCACCACCGTCATCTCCATTTCCATCGGCCAGGGTGAAATCCTGGCTACGCCCATGCACCTGGCCAACCTCTGTGCCACCATCGCCAACCGGGGGTATTACTATATTCCGCACATCGTGAAGGCCTCGGAAGGGGTGGAAATCGACCCGCGCTTTTCCGAAAAGCAATATACGATGGTGGATACCGTCCATTTCCCGAAACTGCTGAAGGGAATGTGGCGGGCCGTGAATTCCGGGCCGGGGATGGGCGGAACGGCCTGGGTGGCGCACGTGGATTCCCTGGACATCTGCGGAAAGACCGGAACGGCGCAGAATCCCCGCGGAGCCGACAACTCCGTGTTCATCTGCTTCGCCCCGATGGACGATCCGAAGATTGCCATCGCCGCTTATGTGGAGAACGGTGGCTTCGGGGCCAGTTACGCAGCGCCCATCGCCTCGCTGATGGTGGAACAGTACTTGAAAGGCGGCACTTCGCGCACGGCGCTGGAGAAAAAGATGATGGAAGACAATTTATTGGACCGGGTGAAACGTGACTGAGCAAAGCGCACATAAGCGCCGGTCGGTGGACTGGCTAATCATCGGGGTGTACCTGCTGCTGGTGCTCATCGGCTGGGTGAACATCTATGCCGCCACGCACGCTTCGGAGGCCGGATCCATCCTGAACTGGTCCTCACGCGCGGGGAAGCAGTTCGTCTGGATCCTGACGTCGCTCTCGCTCGCAGGCATTATCCTGTATGTGATTCCGGCCCGCTGGTGGGAGGGGCTCAGCATTCCCTTGTATTTTGTGGTCCTGGGGCTGCTGGTGCTGGTGATTTTCGTCTCCAGCGATGTCAAGGGCTCCCACTCCTGGTTCGACCTGGGGCCCATCCGCTTTCAACCGGCCGAAATTTCCAAGATCAGCACGTCCCTGCTGCTGTCGTACCTGATCAGCCAGCCGGGATTCAAGATGAGCCGGCGGCGGGATTTCCTGCTGGCGGCAGCGATAATCGGCCTGCCGATGCTGGTGATTATCGGCGAGAGTGAAACGGGATCGGCGCTGGTCTATGCGGGCTTTATCTTCGTGCTGTACCGGGCCGGGCTATCGGGCTGGTGGCTGGCGGCGATCGGCCTGGTAATCCTGCTGTTTGTGGGAACGCTGACGCTGGGGGCCTACTGGCCGGTGCTGATGCTGGCGGTGGTGCTCACATTTGTTAATGCCTTTGAGGTGCGTAGCCGCATGTGGCGGCGGATCGGCATCGGACTGGGCTTTGTGGTAGTGATGTCGGCCCTTCCTTTTCTGATGGACGGGGTCTATGCCCACGTACAGCAGCAGGTGGACCTGATGTCCACGCGCTTCTGGGTGCCGCAGGCCGGCGAATCCGAGACCTACCGCTGGGCCTTTCTGCTAAAGGTGAAGCCGGTCTATCTGCTGCTGGCCGCCTGCGCCGGTATGTTGCCATACATCGGCCGATATGCCGTCAAAAACCGCGACGGCTTCCTGATGCTGTCCATCGTGGTTTTTCTGGTGGGGGTGCTGATGGTGTTCTCCACGGACTATATCTTCCAGAATGTGCTGCAACCGCACCAGCGGGTGCGCATTGAGGTACTGCTGGGGATGAAGGAGGACCCCGCCGGCGTGGGGTATAACGTGAACCAGTCCAAGATTGCCATCGGCTCCGGCGGCCTGCTGGGGAAAGGCTTCCTGCAGGGGACGCAGACCACTTTCGGCTTCGTGCCGGAACAGTCCACCGACTTCATCTTCTGCACGGTGGGCGAAGAATGGGGCTTCGTGGGCTGCCTGGTGGTCATCGGCCTGTACCTGTTCCTGATTGCCCGACTGATGACCGATGCCGAAAGCTGCCGCGGCACCCTCACCCGCACCTACGGCTATTGCGTCGCCGCCTGCATATTTATGCACCTGTTCATCAACGTAGGGATGACCGTGGGGCTGATGCCCGTCATCGGCATTCCCCTGCCCCTTCTGAGCTATGGCGGCTCCTCCCTCTGGGCCTTTACCATCCTGATTTTTATTTTCCTGGCCCTGTACAGGGAAGAGAAAAAATATTTTTAGTATCTTTGCATTCCCACACCCGCCTTGGTGGTGGAATGGTAGACACGAGGGACTTAGACAAATTTGAGTGCACTCTCTGAAAAGAGAGATGTAGAATGTCGTAAATTCAAGGAAACCTTAACAGGTCGCGCTGAAGGCAATCTTGAGCCAAGCCTTCAAATGAAGGAAGGTGCAGAGACTAGACACGACACACCTAAAGAGCCCGGCTCCATGGTGAAGGAATAGTCCAGACCACAAACAGAAATGGTGGCGTAAGCCATAGTGGTAAGAAAATCCCTTGGCCCGAAACGGCCGTGCGGGTTCGATTCCCGCCCGAGGCACAAA
>CACYHZ010000004.1 GCA_902774345.1 uncultured Bacteroidia bacterium
ACGTAGGTGCCTGAATTTATTTCGTGAGTGGGAAATTATTCCACGTCCAAATCGAAGTACACTCTTTCCACGGAGCCGTCGTAGTACTGGAGGCGGGCCATGTAGGTATGAGCACCCGTCGTCAGGTTGGAAACGGCTGTGGGCGAGGAGGTTGCCGCGCCACCGTCAAGCGACCATGTGGTGCTCTTGAGCGATTTTCCGGCGGCAGGGACTACCGTAGGAACGCCGTTCACAACCTGGATGTAGCTCACGCCCAGAACAGAGAAATCCACCTCGGCCACGGGAATGACGGTAGCGGATATCGCGATGCCGTAATATTCGCTGCCTCCCCCCCAACTCACGCCACTCCAGGAGTGGACACCTTCTTCCAGAAAACCAAACTGTCTGACGACGCATCCGTTGTTGGTGCTAACCGGTCCGAATCCGGCGAAAGGATAGGTATCATCGGGTATTCCCGTAACACCTACGCCTATGTACAGTTTTTCTCCTTCCGGGATGGTGATTCCGTGCGAGGAAATGTCGATGGTGTTCCAACTATTGGAAGTGTAGCTTGAAGTTACCTCTTTCCTGAGCAGCTGCCCGCTTCCGCTGTCGATCACCACGTAGATGCGTTCCGTACTTTCCTCCGCGTTCAGGTAGAAACTCACGGTCTTGATGGTCGCACCGACCACGCCGGCCTGTGAAAGCTCGTCGGCCGAGTAGCGCATACCGGCGGCCACATCCCCACTGCCCAGTCCCAGGTACCAAAGGGATTGCGTACCGTCGTACTTGATCAGGTCGGCCGGTGCGCCTTCACCTGTCCTGAGCAAGGTAATGTTGTGGGCTGTGAGCAGGGCCGATATCGTAAGGTTCTCGCACAGAGGAGTATAGCCGTCCTTTTGAGCCGTCAGAATCTGGTACTGGGTCTGGCCGTCCTCCAGGGAAATGGAGTAGTATCCGTTGCTGTCGGTAGTGCAGGACTGGCTGCCGGAAGACAGCGCCGGAGCGGCCGCGAAGGGAGTGTCGGACGGCGTAAGACTTACGACGACGCCTGCGATGGGGTTATTGTCGGTGTCCCGCACGTTGCCGTACACCGTGCGCTGTACCGATGTGTTCACGGTAAAAGTACAGTTGTTGCCGTTCAGGGCGATACTGCTGAGCCCCAAGCCGACCGAATTGCCGTCCCAGTCCAGCGGAGCATAGCTGGTGACATTATCAGGGCCGGGGAAGACACACTGGCTTTCGTAGCCTCCGCTGCCACTGTAAACGAGGTAGTAGCAGGGGTGGGGATACCAGGCGTTAATCTTGTTGGTATATTCCCAAAGGTCCCAAGCCGTGTTGCCCCCGCCTACAAGCCTGGTCGATTTGTCCACATGGTACACCAGCAGACCGTATCCGGGAAGAGAGCCGTCCCACTTGTGGTTCACGCGCCGCTCCAGCACGAAGTATTCTCCCGGTACGCCGCTCTGGATGATGTATCCTTTGTCCTCATAAACCGGCCCCAGGGTGTAATTCCCGGCGGCGGAGATGCTTGCGGGAGCGGGCATCCAACCCAGCATATTGCGCTCTGTAACGCTCATGTACGGGGGGCGTCTTCCGGAATCGTTGTAATTGCCGGAAGCCATCAGGTCGTAGTGACCCGTGGAGAAGTTCTGACCTCCGCTGTTGGCATAGTCGGTATCGTAAAAGTCCGGAAGACCCAGCGAATGGGCGAATTCATGGCAGGTAGTGCCGATGGAAGCCGGGGTGGTACCACTGCTTCCGGAAAGCTCAGAGGTGCAGAAATACCTGACAAAGTTCTTGCCCCCCAGGGTGCCGAAGTTTCCGGTACTCTGATGCGGCCAGATGGTATCTTCGCCGCCGCCTTCGGCCTCATTGTGGCCCGAATAGTAGAAAAGGACCATATCCAGGTTGCCGTCGCCGTCAGTGTCGTAATCGCTGATGTTAATCTCGCCAGAAAGCTGTTCGTATGCGTCCTTGATAGCGTCCCGGACCCTGCTGTTGTCGTATCCGTAGTAGGCAAGGTCGTGGGAAAGGGTGACGGGGCCGTACACGTCGAACTGGGGACGGTATTGGTTATTGGAATTGTCGATGTAATAATCCCTTACCGAGCCGATGGCTCCGTTCAGGCTGTACCCTGACTGATTCAGCATGTTGGAGAAATGCTGATGGGGGTTGCTCACGCTGAAGGGGGTATCGGCAAATTCGGCGATGATACAGAGGACTTTCCGGTCTCCGAAATTGGTCACGGGAGGGTTGTCGTACGAAGACCATATACGGTTCTCCTGCGCACGCAATTCATTCCCCTGCGCGATCAGGGCTTCGAGGCTTTCCCCTGTGGGGCGATAATAGCCATCGGCACCCTTGGCGACGATGCGTCCCAGATCGTCGGTAAGCCAGTGGCAATATTCATCGCCGTGATTATGCAGGACGATGACCGTGCCGTCGGGCTGGACATATTTGATGGGGGTAGGATCGGCCGGAACTGCGTAAGCGATGCTCAGGGCCATCAGTGCGGTGATAATCGAAATGAATGTCTTTTTCATGACTGTACCCTCCTAAAATCTAATGGTCCACTCTTCGCCACCGTCGGAAACAAGCTTCATAAGCCCTCCCGATATGGTATCGACGGTGAAATTCTGATTATCGGTCGAAGTTACGTTTCCTCCCGTGCTCACCGTGGTGGTTGCCTGGAAGTGGGTACCCTCCGTGGCCGACGACGGGATGGGCCCTATTTCGTACATTGTCAGGCTGGGAATCCTGAGGAAACGCACCCAGAGCTGGTTGTCGGCCTCATAAAGGCTCATCTGGTCGGTGGCTTTGTTGTATTCCCAAATGACGGATGTGGGGTCTGTAATACCAAGAGTCAGTGTCCCCGGATCGTCACCTGAACCGCCGGTAACGGTGACTTCACAGCTGGCGCCCTTGCCGCCGGCAGTTGCCGTGATGATGGCCTCACCTGCAGCCACGGCAGTCACAAGGCCTTCGTCCGAGACCGTTGCAATCGAAGGATTGGAAGAAGACCAAGACACGTTTCTGTTGGTGGCATAAAGCGGATAGACGCTTGCCGTAAGGGTTTCGGACTCACCGGGCGCCAGCGTAAGTTCCGTAGGACTTACGGTCACCGAGGAAACGGGAACATATTGGCCATCCCCGTCCGGATCCACGAACATCTCGCCGCCTTCCTCCCAGGCAACCAGGCTCACCGAGACCTTGATTTCTTCAAGGCCGTAGATTACGATTTTTACATTGTATTGGCATCCGGGTTCAGCTTTCGCATCGGCCTGGGCAAGGAGCTTACTCAGATCGATGTCATAGTCCACTTCCGCGGGGATGCCCTCGTCCGTATAACCCATCTGCAGAAGTCCGACTTTCATCTTATACACCTCTTCTCCGGGCATGACAATCACATCGCCCACCTCGGTCAAAGTCTCGGTCGGGACAAAATTATCGGCCGGCGAGAATGCGTGGCCATAGCGCACCAGATCCAGGAATTGGGGGTTAGCGGGATCTATAACGCCATCAGGCTGCTTCTCCTCCCTGGTAGCAATCACCAGCGTTCCTTCCGTTGCGGACTGGATACGGATATAGGAGAGCTTGAAATAATGGCTGTCCTCCTGACTGCTTCCACTGCGCACCTGCACGTTAAAACGGGAGAGCTGGTGCTGGAAAATCAGATTCGGCACCACCCCGCGGCGCGCTGATGTGGCGCTGTAGAGGCGATCGAGCGCCACCGGCTGCGTTTCCATGTCGGCTTCCTTGTCAGTCGATGCCACCATGATATCCTGCGAACCGTCGATCAAAAAAGGAAGGGTAATGCTGTCGTCCCCTACCGTGGGGGTGGGATTCTCAACAGCGTCATCGACATAATAGCCGAAGAACTCGTAGCGCCTGTCGGGCGCGTAAAAGAAGGGAATCTGCTGATCCGGGTCACTGTACACGGTAATCGACTCACGAATTTCGGAAGGATTCTCGTTCGGTGCCGGAGCGGATTCCGCCTTCACATTATTGATCAGGATTCCACTTTCCGTCAAATCCAGCGGAGCCTCAGCCGTAGCCTCACTATTCACGCCTTCGCGGGCGATGCCGTAAATATACAAGTCCTGCAAGGGATTCCAATTATCAATGGGACCCAGGCCCTTAGTGGCGGCAATGCGGGGCATTCCATCACCAAAGCGGATGGCCACGGGATCGCTCATCAGGTCTTCCTCGTAAAAGACTTCCTCCTCATGGGAACAGGCCGTGACGAGGCCGAGGGACAAAAGCACCGCGGACAAGAAGAAAGGTATCGGTTTCATAGGCTACAATTTACTTGTGTGGTTTCCAACTGGTTACAAATATAAGAAAAGTTTCTTACAGTTGGTATGCCCTCTACCTCTCCAGGCGGTCTTTCGCGTAATCCAGCGTCAGTTTGAAGTGTTTCTTTTTGGCGGAGGGGGCGTCAAACATGGCGTCGGCCATCACTTTTTCGCAGATGCTGCGGAGGCCGCGGGCACCCAGCTTGTTTTTGATAGCCGTATCCACGATCAGGTCCAGCACGGAGGACTCTATCTCCAACTTCATCCCGTCCATCTCAAAGAGTTTCTGGTACTGGCGCAGGAGGGCGTTCTTGGGTTCCGTCAGGATGCGGCGCAGGGATTCGCGGTCCAGCTGGTCCAGATAAGTAATGACCGGCAGACGGCCCACGATCTCCGGAATCAGGCCATAGGCCCTGAGGTCCATCGCATCCACATACTCCAGCAGATTGTCCTTATCGATGCGCTGTTTCTCTTCGGCCCCGAAGCCGATGATCTGCGTGTTCTTCCGGAGGGCGATGTGCCGCTCGATACCTTCAAAAGCTCCACCGCAGATGAACAGGATGTTCTGCGTATTCACGTGGATGAACTCCTGCTCCGGATGCTTGCGGCCTCCCTTCGGCGGAACGTTCACGATGCTGCCTTCCAGGAGTTTCAGCATAGCCTGCTGCACCCCTTCGCCCGACACGTCGCGGGTAATGGAGGGGTTGTCGCTCTTGCGGGAAATCTTGTCGATTTCGTCGATGAAAACGATGCCCCGCTCGGCCTTTTCCTGGTCGAAATCGGCCTCCTGCAGCAGCCGGGTCAGGATGCTTTCCACATCTTCGCCCACATAGCCGGCTTCGGTAAGGACGGTGGCATCGACGATGGTGAATGGCACATCCAGCATCTTGGCGATGGTCTTGGCGAGCAGGGTTTTTCCCGTGCCCGTGGGGCCCACCAGGAGGATGTTGCTCTTCTCCAGTTCCACGCCGTCGTCGGGCCTGTCGATCAGATTGTGGTTGATGCGTTTATAGTGGTTGTACACCGCCACGGCCAGCACCTTCTTGGCACGGTCCTGCCCGATTACATACTGATCCAGATAGTCCTTGATTTCCTGCGGTTTGGGAGCCTCTCCCATGCGGGCCACGGGTTTGGATGCCTTGGCACCCTTCTTTTCAATCTCGTCCACGTACTCAGAGGCCAGACGGGCGCAGTCGCTGCAGATGAAACCGTCCATCCCCTGCAGGAGGAACGGCACTTCCGCGTCCGAACGGCCGCAGAACATACAGTGGTTATGCGGTTTCTTGGACATTAACGCTTTCTTTTGCGGAGGATTTCATCCACCATACCGTACGCCTTGGCTTCTTCTGCACTCATCCAGAAGTCGCGTTCGCCGTCGGCGGCCACCTTCTTCAGCGGCTGACCGCTGTGTTCGGCAATGATGTTGAACAGTTCCGTGCGGGTCTTCTCAATCTCCTTGGCGGCAATGAGAATTTCCGTAGCCTGGCCCTGAGCACCTCCCAGCGGCTGGTGAATGAGCACGCGGGAATGCGGCAGCGCACTGCGCTTGCCTTTCTCGCCGGCGCACAGCAGCACGGCACCCATCGAGGCGGCCATACCGGTGCAGACGGTAGCCACATCGGGCTGAACCAACTGCATGGTATCGTAAATCCCCAGGCCGCTGGATACCTGTCCGCCAGGGGTGTTCAGGTACATCGTGATGTCGGCGTTGGGATCGTTGGAGGCCAGGAACAACAGCTGGGCCTGGATGATATTGGCCACATCATCGTCAATGGGAACGCCCAGGAAAATGATGCGGTCCATCATCAGGCGGCTGAACACGTCCATCTGGGCCACATTCAGCTTCCGCTCCTCGGTGATGGTCGGATTGATGTAACCGTCATAGACGGACGAATAACGAGAAAGGGTCATCGAACTGATGCCCCTCCCTCTTACTGCAAATATTTCGAATTCATTCATGAGATACACTCGCTACGCTCGGTATGACATAATTAGTCGGTATGACATAATCAGTGATTATTTCAGCTCACGGAATTTTTCCATCGAAATCTTCTTGGGCTGGAGGGTAACTTCCTCACGGACGCGGGCGATGGCCTTGTTGTCCTCGCACTGCTCTTCCAGGCGACGCAGCTGATTCTGGTCCTGAAGCATATTCTCGGCGGAAGACTTGATGATGTTCTCGGGAACACCGGCCATGCCGTACATCGCATACTGATACGCCACGAAGGACTCGGCGGCGGCCTGCAGGTCCTCGCGGGTCACCTTCAGGTCAAAGGCCTGCATGATGCGGCCGCGGACCAGCTGCCACTTGAAGTCCTCCAGGAAGCCCGGGAACTCCTTCTCCACTTCTTCTGCGGAGAATTTGCCGTCATTGGCATAGACCAGCCAGCGCTTCAGGAAAGCTTCCGGAAGGGCCAGGGCGGCCTTTTCCACGAAGTACTTGCGGACATCGGCGCCGAAGCGGTAGTTGGCTTCCTGCTCGTGAGAGGCCTTGATGCGCTCTTCCACCTTCTCCTCGAACTGTTCAGGGGTGGTCACGACACCCTCACCGAACATCTTGTCGTAGGTCTCCTGGTTTTCCTCGGCGGCCTTGAAGGTCTTCACGTTCACCACGGTGAAAGTGAACAGCGGATTCAGTTCGGCCAGACGGGCCTTGTCCACCTTCAGCATGGCGGCACGGTCGGTTTCGTTCTCGAAGGCGGCGTTCACGTCGATGTCGAACTTGTCGCCGGCCTTGCGGCCTACGAAAGCGCCACGGGCGGCCTCGGCTACGTTGGAGAGGGAGACATAGACACCCTCGGCCTTGTGGCCCTCATTGGCGATGTCGGCGATGATGTAGTCATTCTCGCCGGCCTTTTCACCTTCCTGCAGGGAACCGTACTGCTGGAGCATCTGCTCGCGGGTAGCCTTCTTCTCGGAGGCGGTGACGTTGATATCGTAATACGGGAGCTTGTCGTCCTTGCTCACGGTGAAAGTGAGTTCCGGCGTCTGGGCGATGTCGAACTTGAAGGTGAAATCCTCACCGGCCTTCCAGGACAGCTGGGGCTGGTCTTCAGCGGGCATCGGTTCACCCACGATGCGGATTTTCTCGTCCTTGATGAAATTGTCCAGGCTTTCGCCCACCAGGCCGTTCACGCTCTCGTAGAGGGCCTGGTCGCCGTACATGCGCTGGATCAGACCCATCGGGGCCATTCCGCGACGGAAACCTTTGATGTCGGCTTTACGCTTGTATTCATTGAGGCGCTTACGAAGCGGCTCCGCGTAGTCGGCCGCTGCAATCTCGATGGTAACCTGATAGTTCAGGGCATCGGGCTGGTTTTTGATAACGTTCATAGATATGGATATATTATTATTGTCAAATGGGGGCGCAAAGGTAGTAATTTTTTGCCGAAGAATCAACCTTTCCGCTTGGGATAGGCCACCCGGCCGTGGTGAATCTGCAACAGATAGGTCTTGAGCATCCGTTTCATCAGATTCAGGTCGTGCAGCGTGATGTCGGCGTCTTCCAGCTGGCCGGCCTTCTCCTTGCCCGCCACGATGCTTTCCACAAAGCGGTCGATGGACTCAGGGCTGAAATCCGCCAGCGTACGCGAAGCGGCTTCGATGGAGTCGCACACCATCAGGATTACCTCCTCCTTGGTCGTGGGCTTCTGGCCATGGTAATAGAAGGCCTCGGTCTGGGACGGGTCTCCCCCTTCGTTGAGGTATTTGTTCAGGAAGTAGGCCGTACTGGACGTGCCGTGATGGGTGCGGATGAACACTTTGATATCTTCCGGCAGCCGATGCTCCTCGGCGATGGCCAGACCGTCATCAACGTGACGGATAATGTCTGCAGCACTCTCCAACGGGGTTTTTCCGCTATGATAGGAAGGCAGGCCCGGACTGGCCGTCTGGTTTTCGATGAAACACTGGGGATTCTGCATCTTGCCGATGTCGTGGTACAGGGCGGCGGCACGCAGCAGCGGCACGTTGGCATCGGTGGCACGCCCCACGGCATCGACGATATTCATCACCTGCAGGCAGTGCTGGAAGGTGCCCGGCGCCTTGGCCGACAGTTCCTGCAGCAGCGGATTGCTGGTATCGGCCATCTCCTCCAGGCGGGTGACGGAAACCAGGTTGAACATCCGCTCGAACAGATAGATCAGCGGATACAGCAGCACCGTCGCGGCGGAACCCACGAAGATAAGCACCACGTCCAGCCACCAGGCGGCGTGGCTGCCCGCATCGATGAAGCGGAAGCCGAAAAACACCATCAGCTCCAGGCCGAAGATGATGGCTGCATTCAGGAACTGCTGCCAGCCTTTGCTCAGATGGCCGAAGGTTTCAGTGGCCACAACGCCGGCCGTGAGGAACATCACGAAGAGTTCCATCCCGTTGCCGCAGAAAATCAGCAGCGGCAGCAGCATCACCGTATAGAGCGGGAACACCTGCTTCTTGCGGAAGAAGGCCAGCAGATACAGCGCAAACACCGGGAACGGCACCATATACATGAAGTTGGGAATGTGCTTTTCCACCAGGAAGGTGACCACGACGGCCAGCATGAAGATCGTAAGCACATACAGGTAACGGTTCCAGAGCCCGAAGACGAAGGGACTGGTGAAATACAGGGCCAGGTACAGCACGATTACCAGCGCCAGGGCCAGGAGGATATTACCCAGGTACAGCAGCACGCGCGGGCCGCTGTAACCAAACACCTTGTTGTATTCCTCTTTATAACTGTCCAGGATCTGGGCGATCTCGGCTGTGACGATCTCGCCTTTGGAGACGATCTTCTCATCGGCCTTCACATAGCCCAGTGTCGGGGACACATAATCGTCCGAATCGGCATGGGTCAGTTCCGTCATTCCCTTGTCGTACAGCAGGTTCGGGACGATGACCTCGTACAGTCCCGAGCGGCGGAACAGGGAATCCAGGTTCACGGACGGATAGCTTTGTGCCAGCAGGGCCACCAACTGGTTGCGGGCGTCGGACACCTTGTACACCTCTGTCAGGGGATACTGCGTGGCGTGCTTGTTCCGCTGGATATAGATGAGGTTTTCCGAAACCTGGGCGGAACGATGGTCCAGCTTCACCTTGCCGTCCGAAATCACACCCTTGGCGTAGATCTCGCTCAGGCGGGTGACCACGGCCGGGCGAAGGTGGTTCAGCGTTCCCAGATCCACGCTCTGGGCGTTCTTGACGACCGTCGAGGTGACTTCCTCCGAATAGCGGTAATACGGCACCACGATGGTACCCGCCTGCGACCGTTCCTCCTGGATTTGTTCATCCGTTTTCAGGATGGGAAAGTCGAACTGGGAGATCAGGGTCTCGTACGGCCATGGCGTTCCTTTCTTGTAGTCATAATTGAATTTCGCGGTCCTTGGCATCAGGAGCACAAGGACTGCGAAAACAACAAGCAGCGGAAAAAACTTCCGGGGTATTCTAGGCGTCGATATTTGCATAGTGCGCATTTTCTTCAATGAAGGTCCGGCGCGGCGGAACGTCGTCACCCATCAGCATGGAGAAGGTCCGCTCGGCGTCGGCGGCGTTCTCGATGGTAATCTGACGCAGGACGCGGCGGGACGGGTCCATCGTGGTTTCCCACAGCTGGGTATCGGACATTTCACCCAGACCTTTGTACCGCTGCACGGTAACGCCCTTGTCGGTGCCACGGCCCAGTTCCTGGGTGGCGGCATCCCGCTGGGCATCGGTCCAGCAATAACGCTCTTCCTTGCCCTTCTTCACCAGGTAAAGCGGCGGCGTAGCCAGATAGACATACCCGTTCTTGATGAGGTCGAACATATAGCGGAAGAAGAAGGTCAGGATCAGGCAGGCGATGTGCGAGCCGTCCACATCGGCATCGGTCATAATGATCACCTTGTGGTAACGGAGCTTGCTCAGGTCCATGTGCTTTTCGCCGGATTCATCTTCCTGAGCCACCGTAACGCCCAACGCCGTGTAGATATTCCGCACTTCCTGGCTTTCAAAAGCACGGTCCTGGGCGGCCTTTTCCACGTTCAGGATCTTACCGCGCAGCGGCAGGATGGCCTGAATGCGGCGGTCGCGGCCCTGCTTGGCGGTACCGCCTGCAGAGTCACCCTCAACCAGGAAGAGTTCGCACTTCTCGGGATCGTGGTCGGAGCAGTCGGCCAGTTTGCCGGGCATACCGGCACCGCCCATCGGCGTCTTGCGCTGCACCATCTCGCGGGCCTTGCGGGCTGCGGCACGGGCCGTAGCGGCCAGCACAATCTTCTCCACGATGGTCTTGGCCTCCTTCGGATGCTCCTCCAGATACTGGTCCATCGCAGCGGCTGTAGCCTGCGAAACGGCCGACGTAGCCTCGGGGTTGCCCAGCTTGGTCTTGGTCTGGCCTTCGAACTGCGGTTCGGCCACCTTCACGGAGATAACGGCGGTCAGGCCTTCGCGGAAGTCCTCGGGGCTCAGGTCGCCCTTGAACTTAGCCAGCAGATTATTCTTTTCGGCATAGTTCTTCAGGGAGCGGGACAGGCCCATCTTGAAACCCTGCAGATGCGTACCACCCTCGATGGTGTTGATGTTATTCACATAGGAGTAGATGCGCTCCCGGAAACCAGTATTGTACTGAAGGGCAATGTCGATGGGAATCACCTTGTCGGAGTTCACGGTGATGGGCTCGGGGATGAGCTTGGGCTCGCCGGCATCCAGATAGTCGATGAACTCGCGGAGACCGTGCTCGGAATAGAATACGTCGCTGCGGAACACCTGACGGCCGGTAGCCTTGCGCTCGCCGTCTTCGGCGGTTTCGAACTCGTCCACCAGGGAGCGGAGGTCCGTCAGGGTGATGCGGATGCCCTTGTTCAGATAGGCCAGTTCCCGCAGGCGGTTGGCCAGCGTTTCATATTTGTAAACGATGGTCTGGGTAAAGATGGTCGCATCCGGGTGAAAAGTGATGGTGGTACCCGTGTCATGGGTTTCCCCTACCACCTGTACTTCAGTGATGGGTTTGCCCTTGGAATACTTCTGGACGAAAATTTTCCCCTCGCGGTGGACTTCGGCGATAAGGAGGTCGCTCAGGGCATTGACGCAGGATACGCCCACGCCGTGCAGACCGCCGGACACCTTATAACTGTTCTTGTCGAACTTACCGCCCGCATGGAGGACGGTCAGCACCACCTCCAGTGCACTGCGATGCTCTTTTTCGTGCATGCCCGTGGGGATACCACGGCCATTATCCCTGACGCTGATGGAATTATCTTCCAGGATCTTCACTTCCACATCCGTGCACCAGCCGGCCATCGCCTCGTCGATACAGTTGTCCACCACCTCATATACCAGGTGATGCAGACCCCGCTCGCCAATGTCGCCGATATACATGGAGGGGCGCTTGCGCACCGCCTCAAGGCCTTCCAGAACTTGGATACTATTTGCCGAATACTGCTGTTCGGCCATCTTCATCTCTTCGTTTTCAATCATTTTTGTACGTATTCTCTAAAACATACAAAGATACGAAAATCCAAATAAAAAAACAAGTCCCCTATCAAAGATAGGGGAACATTTTTCGGTATTAGAAATGCAGGCGCAAGCCTAAGGTGAACCAGGGACCGGCTTCCGAATGGAAGGGAATGTCGGATACTTCCTGATTCAGCAGGTTACCCGATTTCACCCACAGGCCCAGCTTTCGGGTCATCTGGAAATCGGCCAGCACGCCCAGATCCAGGAAGGCGGGACAGACAACCGTCTGGGACTCCCGGGCCGTCTTGCCGGAAAGGGTAACGCCGGCACGGATGCGGTTCCCCCAGTTGTAAACGGCCTTGAGCTTACCCGAAAGGGCCGGCGGCGCAAAGAAAGTGTCCATGCTCAGGGTCGTATATTTGTAGGTCAGGTTCCCGTCCACCTCCAGGAATTCGTTCTTCCAGGCGGCTTTTACGTCCACATAGAACAGATGATAAGGATCGGCGTAGGCGAAAGCAGCCGGATAAGCGTCGGCCACATAGCCCCAGACCAGGGCGTTTTTCCAATAGGCATAGCCGGCCTTGACATCATAGGAGAAGCGGCCGGCGATGCTTCCACGAGCGCCCAGGCCCACATTGACACGCTCCGTAGAATTGTCATAGCCCGTTCCGGGAGCATGGAAGTTATACAGGAAAGGATTGGCATCGACCATCCGGGAATACACGTTCAGCTTGTCCCCGCCAGTGGCCCAGGCCTGCAGGACCAGTGCCCCGGGGATGGCCTCGAAACTGACATTGACGGCCGGGAAAACGAAGTCCGACTTGGTCTTGTAGGTGGAATGTTCGGAGGCAAAGATATACGAGAACTTGACGCCCAGGTTCAGGAGAAAACGTCCTGCGGTCAGGACATAGCGCGGGGTCAGGGCTACATCGAAGGCATTATCCCCGTCACGGCCGACGCTTTCCATCCCGGCGGTGAGGCCGAAATGGTGAATACCGCCAACGCGGAAGTTCACCGAGGCGTCCGACACCGTATGGAACTCGCCCAGGTCCCCCATTTCCAAAGCAGAAACACGGGTGCCCACCTCATAGGAGAACTTGGCATCCGGGCTGCTCTTCAAGCGGGCCTGGCCCTGGAACAGGTTGTTGGTGCAGATTCCGCCGTGGTCTTCCCCGAAGATGTTGCGGTAGCGAAGATCGGCGGTAAGGACGCCACCGGACCAGCCCAGCACGGCGTTGGCGCCTGCATCCGTATGCATTGCCTTGCCGTTGTAACGTTCGCCGGTATCTTCCACCAGATGCGCGTCCGTATTGGCCCGCAGCTTCCGGTATTGCCCCAGATAGGAATAATGGTCCGCAAACAGATTCAGGCGGAACTTTTCGGTTTTCACCGGCGTCCAGATCAGCGTGAGTTCCGGATGGGCCCGGTACCCCATACCGGCATTCAGGTAGAAGGTCCCTTCATCGGACGGACGGGGCATCGGGCGCAGCTGCACCAGATAGGGCTTGAATTCATAGGCACCCTGATAAGGGGTATTGCGTACCGCGTAATCGAAATCCAGGTTGAAGCGCTGGACGGAATCCGGCATCTGCAGCAGCAGGACCGGCTTTTCAATGCCGCTGGCCTCCCGGATATAGGTATTGGTCACCTCAACGGTCGGGTTCAGGTTCTGGGCCAATGCACAGGCACCCCATACAAGCAGTGCCACGGTTATGATGCTCTTTTTCATAGGCTGCTACAGTTTACTGAGACGGAGGTCCACCTGATCCAAAACGTCATCCTGCGGGCCGGTGGAAGTGTAGCCGGAACGGATGCTCTCGAAGGTGGCGCGGGCCTGCGCCAGATTCCCCTGTTCGGCAAAACTGTCACCCAGGACGATGAAGGCCTTGGCCAACCAGTAATTTTGCCCGGCGGCTTTTTCAGAGAAGGCGTAGACGGCATCCTGGATTTCGGCGAACTGGGCCCGGTCGTACAGGTCCTGAATCAGCAGGAAGGCCGATTCGGCGCCTTCGTCGGTGGCGGGTTCCGCCGCCAGTTCCTCGAAGAGGGCGAACGCTTCCTCGCGGCGGCTGGATGACAGGAAGGACTTGGCCCTGACGTAGCGGGCTTCCCGCTGCAGGGCGGCATCGTCCGGGAAGGATTCCTGAACGGTCATGGCATCCGAGATAGCGCTATCCCATTGACGGGCCCGGAAAGCCGAGCGCATGAGCCCCACCAGGGCGGCGGCCCGGTTGGCTTCCAGACGGGCGCCTTCCTTCAATTGCCGGAAGCAGGCATAAGCCTTGGAATAGTTCTCCAGGGCGAAGTTCAGCTGCGCCAACTGGGAAGTGGCACTTTCGGCCAACGCCCCGTCCAAACCCAGTTCCAGGGCCGATTCATAGAGGTCGCAGGCCTGTTCGCGGGCGCCGGAGGCGCGGTAGCAATCGGCCAGATAGAAACGGGCCTTGGCACCGTAAATCGCCTGCGGATATTTCTGCAGATAGGCCAGCAGCGTGGTCTGGGCCTTGGCGAAGTCCCCGGAGAGGTAAATCTGCTCGGCGCTGGAGAAGTAAACCTCCTCCTTCTGGGCCTCGGAGCGGTTGGCGGCGCTTCCCAGGCTGTTGACATAGGCCAGGTAGGCCTCCGGATCTTCACGGGTGCGGTAAATGGCCTCAATGGCCAGCAGGGCGTCTTCGGTATAATCGCCGCCCTGCTGCACTACCTGCTTATAGTATTCCAGGGCCTCGTCGCTGCGGCCGGCATTGCGTTCAATCATGCCCAGTTCCAGCAGCGCACGGGTGGCCAGGCTGGGATCCGAAGTGGCACTGCGCAAGGTACGGAAGGCCCGGATGGCGTCCTCGGAGTCTTTCAGGGCTACATAGGCACGTCCCAGCTCGTACAGGGATTCCCCGTAATAGGGCACCTGCGGGCTGGCCAGTTTCACATCCTCCAGGAAATGCACCTTGCGGACATTGTCCTCCAGCAGGCCGCAGGCCACGCCGGCACGGAAACGGGGATAGAGGTTGTCCGGGTCCGGATACTGGGCCATCTGACGCTCATAGGCCGCCACGGCGGTGGTATAATCCCCGCTGAAGAAGTAGCAGTCCGCCACGCGGGTCATGGCATCGGCCGCCATGTCGCGGGGATCGCACTCCAGATAGTTCTGGAACCATTTGAGGGCGCGTTCGTAATCCGCTTCCTTAAAATAGGTATAGGCCATCTGGTAGGAGATGAGGCTGCCTTCGCGGCGGTTGGCCAGGCCCGAGAGGTTATACAGGTCGTTCAGGATGGCGCGGGCTTCGGCCCATTTCCCGTCGCGGTAGAGGGCTTCGGCCTGATAATAACGGGCCAGCTGGTTGAAGCCGTCCCGGCGGGGGCTGTAATACGCAGCCGCCTTCAGGTGCGGAATGGCCGCGCGCCAGGAACCGCTTTCCATCAGTTCCATCGCCCGCAGCAGGTAGGCCTTCATATAGTTGGACTGCATCCGGGGATCCAGTTCGTCAATCTGGTCGTAAGCGGCCACGGCTGCTTCGTAGTCGTGATTTTGCAGGGCCGCCATCGCCATATAGGAGTAAATCTGGTCTCCCTTCCGGGAAGTTCCATAGCGGGACAGATAGTCCTGGAAAGGCGCGGTATCACGGCCCAGGTCGAAGGCCAGTTTAGCGAAATTGTACAGGGCATCCTCCTGAATATCAGGCGTATAATCCAGATCGGCCGCTTCCTTGAAGGCATCCATGGCCGCCACCTTGTTGCGCAGCTGGATGTAGCTGTAGCCCAGCTGGTAGCTGGCAATCTGGCCCAGGGAATCCGAACGGTCTTCCATCTTCTCGAAATGGTCCACCGCACCCTGCCAGTTATCAATCATGTAATTGATTTCACCGGCGTAGAAATAGTCGCTGCGGGTGAGCTTGGCCTTGCTGCGAAGATTCTTCTCGTAATAGGTACGGGCTTTTTCGACATCGCCCAGCACCAGATAGCTCTCGCTCATGATGCGGGCCATATGGGGCTGGCGGTCTTCGGGAACCTTGTTAAAGAGGTCCTCGCCGAAGCGGACCACATAGTCGTAATCCTTCTCGTTGAAGCGGCATTCCAGGATGTAATAATTCGCGAGGGCGGAGAAACGATGGTCTTCGGCGGCCAACTGGAACCAGTCCGATGCATTCCGGAACTGTTTCTGGGCATAGTCGATATAGCCCAGCGTATAATAAGCCGGAGCCGTGTAATCCGAATAAGGGAGGCCGCGCATCCGCGACAGCAGGCCCTTGGCCCGTTCCCACTCCCCTACGCCGAAGGCGCTGTAACCGATCTTGTAGGTGTACTCCGCCTGCTGGTCGCCCAGCAGGTCCGAGGGCTGGATGCTGTTGAAATGCTCCAGGGATTCTTCATAGCGCTCCGCGTCGAACATATCCAGGGCGTACTGGAAATGAACCTGAGGAGCCAGAACGGCATCCGGATAGCGATGCAGGTAGTCCTGGGCAACGGCGTGGGCGTTTTCCAGCTTCATGCGCAGGGCACTCAGGACACCATATCCCTGTGCCTGCGGATCCGGATTTCCGCCGACCATATTCAGCGTCTGGGTGTACATACCGGCCGCGTACATCTTTCGTACGCTTTCGAGGTCCGGATATGGCTTGCCACCCTGGGCGAAAAGGCCCGTTGCAAGCAGTGTCGCGGCCAATACCGCTATGGATTTTTTCATCTTCAACATATTTTGACAAATTTACAAAAAATCTGATTATATTTGTAAGGTTTGAATCGAAAAAAATGGAACCTGTCATACATTTTAAAGGGGCCGATATCCTGAACGGCGAAAGCATCGTCCTGTACGGGCTGGATATGGACATTATGCCCGGCGATTTCGTCTATATCGTTGGCAAAGTCGGCAGTGGAAAAACTTCCATCATCCGCACCGTTACGGCCGAAAACCGCCTGCTCAAAGGAGAAGGGGTAGCCTGTGGCTACAACCTGGTGGGCATCCGCTCGCGGGACATCCCCTACCTCCGCCGTTCGCTGGGCGTCGTGTTCCAGGATTTTCAGCTGTTGACAGACCGCTCCGTGGAAGAGAACCTGGAGTTCGTGCTCCGGGCCACCGGCTGGAAAGACCGGGGCCTCATCGACGGCCGCATTTCCGATGTACTGGACGCCGTGGGCATGTCCACCAAGGCCCACAAGATGCCTCACCAGCTTTCCGGCGGCGAGCAGCAGCGTATCGCCATCGCCCGCGCCCTGCTGAATAAACCCAAGGCCATTTTGGCCGATGAACCCACCGGCAACCTGGACGGCGAGACCGCCGACGAAATCCTGCAACTGCTGCTGGACCTGAACCGGGCCGGCACGGCCATCGTCATGGTCACCCACAACCGCGCCATCTTCGAAAAGTATCCCGGACGCGTCTTCACCTGTGAAAACGAGCGCTGCCAGGAGGTCTCGAACGAAGGCATCCACGTAGTATGATGACCCGGAAGGAACGGTTCCGGAACATTATCGGCTGGTTTGCCCAAAACCAGCCTGTAGCCCAGTCTGAGCTCCATTTTGACAACCCCTATCAACTGCTGGTGGCGGTAATCCTGAGCGCCCAGTGCACCGACAAACGGGTGAACCTGGTAACACCGGCGCTGTTCCAGCGCTTCCCGACGTCGGAAACCCTCGCGGTCGCTTCCTTCGACGAAGTCTATCCCCTGGTCAAGAGCGTCTCCTACCCCAATGCCAAGGCCCGTCACCTGATTGCGATGGCCCGGATGCTGCAGGATGATTTCGGAGGCGAAGTTCCCTCCGATATCGACGCGCTGATGACGCTTCCGGGCGTCGGGCGCAAAACGGCCAACGTCATCGCTTCCATCGTCTATGACAAGCCGGTGATTGCGGTGGATACGCACGTATTCCGGGTTTCCCACCGGCTGGGGCTTTCCGACGGCACCACGCCCTTTGCCGTAGAACAGGATCTGGAGCGGCACATTCCGGTGCAGCAGCGCGCCATCGCCCACCACTGGCTCATCCTGCACGGCCGTTACGTCTGCACCGCCCGCGCACCCAAATGCAGCGAATGTCCCCTGGCAGCCTGGTGCCGGGAGTTCGCGACAAAAGCGCGCTAATCTTCCCGGCGCACCACCAGCAGCTGGTGCTTCTGCGCATCGGTTTTCACACCGAAAAAGTGGATGTCGCCACCGGAGACAACCCCCAGTTTGGCGCGGAGCTGGTCCGAGGTCATCGGAAGATTCCGGGCAGTAACTTCGGCCCGGGGATACTTCTTCCCCATCTCTTTGACAGAACGATTGTTAAGGGGAACTACTTCAAGGATTTGATAAGACTTTCCGAAAGGCTTCAGCGCCTCCGGGACTTCCGCTCCCGTGTACAGGTGCGTATGCTGTTCCAGCTTCCGCAGACCATAGCGGCAGGGCAGGTCAAAAGCCCCCGCTTTCAGCAGCGCCTTTCCCGGTTCAAAAAGACAGTCCGTTCCATCAGTAGGATCGCAGCCAATACCCTCCCGAGCCTGGTCCAGGGAGAGGGTGGAACCCGATTCGGAAACGGTGATACCACAGGGCCCGGAATACCCCCGTTCCAGCAGGAGCAACAGCTCCTTACACTCCCCATCCGCCGCCACAACGTGTACTTCTTTCACAAAAGCCAACTGCTTGCAAACAAGCGTAATATCGGCCATGGGTGAAAGTTTCAGTAAAAGTCGGGGGCAAGCAGCCAGAAGTTCCGGCAGGAGCTGCAGCACATCCGGCTGACAGTCCTCCAGTCGGAACACTTTGCGGCCGTCCGCCGCCCGCCGGGCCGGGTCCAGGAAAAGGATGTCCGGCTGGAAGTCCCCAAGGATGTCGGACAGGCCCTGCGGGACAAGTTCAGCGTTCCGTACCAGGATGTTCCCCCGCTCCAATTCCCGGAAATTTTGCCGGGCGGCATCGGCCAGGACCGGCTGCATCTCATTGTACAGCACCTCCTGGAACAGCCGTGAAAATGCCCAGCTGTCCACGCCCAGCCCGCCGGTCAGGTCCGCCAGCCGGGTGGCAGCACCTTCGCATGCGGTAAGCGCGACCGTAGCTTTGTAGCGGGCCGTTTCGGACGAAGAGCACTGCTCCCCCGAGAGCCGCAGCGGATAGCGGAGCGAGGGTACGGCGTACCACTCCGGTACCTTGGTCCGGAGCTTCCGGCGCACCTCCAGGGTAGTCAGGGCCAGGTCAAAATCATCGACCTGTCCGGTATAGCGGTCCCGGGCCAGGGCCAGCCGCCCCAGATCGTCCCCTTCGCGGGCCAATATGAATTCCGCAAAATCCATATTGCAAAAGTACTGATTATTATTTAATTTTGTACGGATATATTGTCCACAACCAAGTACAAACACTAAAACGAAACGATATGAAAGATTACAAACAAGTGGCACAGAGCTGGCTGGACGGCAACTTTGACGCCGAAACCAAGGCCGAAGTCAAACAGCTGATGGAAAGCGATCCCGTTGCACTGGAGGATGCCTTCTACCGCAATCTGGAATTCGGCACCGGCGGCCTGCGCGGCACGATGGGCGTCGGCACCAACCGGATGAACAAGTACACGGTGGGCATGGCCACCCAGGGCCTGGCCAACTACATCAAGGCCCACGTCCCAGGACCCAAGAGCGCCTGCATCGCCCATGACAGCCGCAACAACTCCCGCCTCTTCGCCGAAATTTCGGCCGAAGTGCTGAGCAACAACGGCATCAAGGTGTATCTGTTCGAAGACCTGCGTCCCACCCCGGAACTCAGTTACAGCATCCGCCTCAAGAAAGCCACCGCGGGTATCATGGTCACCGCCAGCCACAACCCCAAGGAATATAACGGCTACAAGGTATTCTGGAGCGACGGCGGCCAGATCACCGCTCCCGTGGACAAGGATATCGTGAACGAAGTGGGCAAGATCGAAGATCCTTCCCAGGTTTGCTTCCAGCCCGTTCCCGGACAGGAAAAGGCCCCCATCGAAATCATGGGACAGGAAGTGGACGAATGCTACCTCAAGGATCAGCTTTCCCTGATGCTTTCCCCGGAAGCCGTGAAAAAGCATGCCGACCTTAAAATCGTCTATACCCCCCTCCACGGCTGCGGCGTACGCCTGATGCCCGAAGCCCTGAAACGCATCGGCTTCCAAAATATCATCCACGTGCCGGCACAGGAAGTTCCGGACGGCAACTTCCCCACCGTGGCCTCCCCCAACCCGGAAGAGCCCGCCGCCATGAAGATGGCCCTGGACAAGGCCGATGAAACCGGCGCCGACCTGGTGCTGGCCACCGACCCGGATGCCGACCGCCTGGGCATCGCCGTGCGTGACGACGCCGGCAAGATGGTCCAACTCACCGGCAACCAGACCTGGAGCTTCCTCACTTACTACATCCTGACCCGCTGGAAGGAGCTGGGCAAGCTCAGCGGAGGTCAGTACTGCGTGAAGACCATCGTAACCAGCGAGCTGATCGCCGCCATCTGCGAAAGCTTCGGCGTCAAGTGCTACAACGTGCTCACCGGCTTCAAGTACATCGCCGAAATCCAGAAGCAGCAGGAAGGCAAGACCCAGTTCATCTGCGGCGGCGAGGAAAGCTATGGCTTCAATCTGGGCGAGTTCGTACGCGACAAGTGCGCCCAGGTGGCCGGTTGCGCCGTGGCCGAATGTGCAGCCTGGGCCGCCGAACAGGGGATGAGCCTGTGGCAGCTGCTCCAGAAAGTGTACAAGGAGTACGGCCTGTACGTAGAAAAGATGGTGTACATCGTTCGCAAAGGCAAATCCGGCGCTGAGGAGATCCAGAAGATCATGGCCGATTACCGCGCCACGCCGCCGCAGGTGATCGCCGGCAGCCCGCTGGCCAAGGTCATCGACTACAACAAGCCTGAGGAGACCGGCCTGCCCAAGAGCAATGTGCTGCAGTTCTTCAACCAGGCCGGCGACGTGGTCACCGTACGTCCTTCCGGCACCGAACCCAAGATCAAGTTCTACTTTGGCGCCAAGGGCGCTGATGCCCCCGCCAAGATCGAACAGTTGAAAGCCCAGTTCATCAGCTAGCGGACGGACGCCGCAGCGATGGACGCAATGGTGGAACGCAGACGGGAAACGGAACCTTCGTCATAGGGGTGCACCCGATGGGCCAGGATTATCACCGCCATGTCGGTGTCCGGGTCCAGGAGGATGGAGGTTCCGGTGTATCCCGTATGACCGCGGGTATTGCGGACTTCAAAGATATCGCCGCTGGTATAAGGCGCCGTATAATACGTATCCCAGCCTAAGGCGCGGGCCACTTCGTAGGCGTTGTCGGCGGGCACCTCGAACATTTTCCTTACCGTCTGCGGCGCCAGGATGCGCCGCCCGTTCCACGCTCCATCATTCAGGAGCGCCGCACAGATGACGGCCAGATCCTCCACTGAGGAGAACAGCCCGGCGTTGCCGGAATTTCCCCTGTTGATGATCCGGGCGATGGGATCGTGCACCTGCGCCACCAGCACGCTGCCATCCTCCTGCACCTGGGTGGGAGCGCACAGGGCGGCCAGGTCCGGCCGCACCGCATCTCCGTCCAGCGGAAAATAAGTGGTATGCTCCAGGCCCAGCACATCGAAAACGTGCGCCTTCGCATAATCACACAGCCGCTGCCCGGTAACCTTTTCCAGAATAGCTTGTAAGGTAATGAAATTCAAGCAGCTATAGAGCTGCTGGGTACCCGGTTTAAAGTTCCGGCCCGCCTCTGTGGCGATGTAGCGCACCAGGCTGTCCGGCGTGCCGGCGCCATAGCGCTCCACATAGTCCGGAACGCTGCTCAGATAAGCGTCCAGGCCTGAGGAATGCGTGAGCAGGTCCTGCACCGTGATGGCATCCGGCCGGCCGGTCTCGGGGTCCACCCAAGGCAGAAAACCGGGGATATAAGTACTTACCGGATCCACCAGGCGCACCTGCCCCCGTTCCACCAGCTGCATCATGCAGATTGTCGTACCCACACATTTGGAAAGGGAGGCCAGGTCGAAAAGGCTTTCCACCGTGAGGCTGTCCTCCTGCGGGTACACGGACTTCAGGCCGAATGCCTTCTCATATGCCAGCTGGCCGTGACGGACGACGCCCACCACGGCACCGGGAATATCACCGGAGCGGATGGAGGCGTTTACCGTGCTGTCTATCAACGACAAATGCCGGGCATCCAGCCCTACCCTGTCCGGAGTTACCCGACGGATGCCCTGCTGCGGCACCGGATGGCAGGCCGCCAGGCATACGGCAGTCAAAATAAGCAGTATCCTTTTCATGTAACAAATATAGCACTTTTATCAGTTTTATTTGCTATATTTGCGAAATTGGAAAACACTGAAAATTCACACAAAATATGGACAAACTCCAGGAACTGACCCAGAAGTTGTACAACGAGGGTCTTGCAAAAGGAAAGGAAGCCGGCGAGGCCATCCTGGCCAAAGCCCAGGCCGAGGCAGAAGCCATTGTGAAACAAGCCCGGGAGCAGGCTGACGCCCTTGTGGAACAGGCCCGCAAGGAAGCCCAGGACTACAAGACCAAGGTGGAAGGCGACGTGACGATGGCCGCCACCCAGGCGGTCCAGGCTACCCGCTCGGACATTGAGAACCTGATTATCGCCAAGGCCGTGGATGCGCCCGTGAAGGACGCCCTGGGATCGGCCGCTTTCCTGAAAGAGATTATCAGCGTCGTCGCCCAGCGTTTCAGCGCGCAGGAATCGGCCGACCTGTCCCTGGTCCTCCCCGAAAAGATGCAGAAGGAGCTGGAGCCCTTCATCCAGGGCGAATTAGCCAAGACCATCGGCAAGGGCGTAGAAGCCAGCTTCTCCAAGAAAGTCGCCGGCGGCTTTAAGATCGGCCCGAAAGACGGCAGTTATTTCATCAGCCTCACGGACGAGAGTTTCCAGGCCCTCATCGGCGAATACCTGCGTCCCGCCACCAAGAAAATTCTGTTTGGATGAGCAATTTCGAGTATATCATCTCCTCTCTCCCCTATCTCACGGCGGATTTCAAATATGCCGACGGCCAGGGGTTCCAGAGCCTGATGGACGAAATCCGGGAAAGCCTCAGCGAGAAGGACAGCCAGGTGCTGGACTTCTTCCTTAAAAGCTTCGACCCCGATACCCTGGGGCCCGATTTCTATGCCCAGGCACTGGAACATCCCATTCCGTTCATCCGGGAATTCTTCCGCTTCGACCTGAACCTGCGCAATGCCAAGGTGCGCTTCCTGAACCGGGAACTGGGCCGTGGGGAAAACCAGGATGTCGTCAGCGGACTGGGAGGTCCGGAGGACGAAGGACTGGACATCGACGGCTACCGTTTCCGCGGCGGAGAGTTCGAAGAGGCCCGCAAGGTGGATGAAGCCCTGTCCCAGAGCGACCTTCTTTCCCGGGAGAGAGCCCTGGACGATATCAACTGGAGCAAGATCGACGATCTGTCCACCTTCCATTACTTCGACATCACGGCCGTCCTGGCCTACGTGGCCAAGCTGCACATCGTGAACCGCTGGCTGGCTCTGGACGAGGACAAGGGCCGGGAGTTGTTCAAGAAGCTGGTGAACGAAGTCCGGGGGACGTTTAAAGGGGTACAATTTGAATAATGTAAACATTGTAGATAATGAAAACCAAAGGAATTGTGACCGGTATCGTGTCCAACCTCGTAACGGTGGAGGTGGACGGACCGGTTGCCGAAAATGAGATCTGCTACATTGACCTGCAAGGCGTAAAAATGATGGCAGAGGTCATCAAGGTGAACGGCAAGACCGCCTCCGTCCAGGTGTTCGAGAGCACGCGCGGCCTGCGCGGCGGCGACACCGTAGAGTTCGAAGGCCGGATGCTGGAGGTCACCCTGGGGCCAGGCCTGCTGTCCAGCGTGTACGACGGTCTGCAGAATGACCTCACCACCATGACGGGCGTGTTCCTCAAACGAGGCGAATACACCGACCCGCTGAACCACGAAAAGACCTGGGACTTCACCCCGCTGGCCCAGGCCGGCGACCGTGTGGCGGCCGCCGACTGGCTGGGCGAAGTAAAGGAAGGCTGGCTGCCCCACAAGATCATGGTCCCCTTCTCCTTCCAGGGCGAATTTACCGTGAAGCGCATCAGCCCCGCCGGTGCCTATAACATCGACACCGTCATCGCCGTCCTGACCAATGCCGAAGGGGAAGACGTGAATGTGACCATGACCCAGAAATGGCCCGTGAAGGTGGCCATCAAGGGCTATCGGGAAAAACCGCGTCCCAACCGCATCATGGAAACGGGCGTACGCGTGATCGACACCATGAACCCCATCGCCGAAGGCGGCACCGGTTTCATCCCCGGACCTTTCGGCTGCGGCAAGACCGTGCTGCAGCACGCCATCGCCAAGCAGGGCGACGCCGACGTCATCGTGATGGCCGCCTGCGGTGAACGTGCCAACGAGGTAGTGGAAATCTTCACCGAATTCCCGGAGCTCATCGACCCGCATACCGGACGTCACCTGATGGAGCGTACCACCATCATCTGCAACACCTCCAATATGCCCGTGGCCGCGCGTGAAGCCTCCGTGTACACCGCGATGACCATCTGCGAATATTACCGGGCGATGGGCCTGAAGTGCCTGCTGCTGGCCGACTCCACCTCCCGCTGGGCCCAGGCCCTCCGTGAGATGAGTAACCGTATGGAGGAACTGCCGGGTGCCGACGCATTCCCGGTGGACCTTTCGGCCATCATTTCCAATTTCTACTCCCGCGCAGGCATGGTGGTGCTGAACAACGGACAGACCGGCGCCGTCACCTTCATCGGCACGGTATCCCCTGCCGGCGGTAACCTCAAAGAGCCCGTGACCGAGAGCACCAAGAAGGCCGCCCGCTGCTTCTACGCCCTGGAGCAGGGTCGCGCCGACCAGAAGCGCTATCCCGCCGTGGGTCCCCTGGAGTCCTATTCCAAGTATCTGGACTATCCCGAAATCAAGCAGTACCTGGACGAGACCGTGGAGAAAGGCTGGGTAGAGAAAGTGCTCAGCGCCAAGAACATCATCCGCCGCGGCAAGGAAGCCAGCGAGCAGATCAACATTCTGGGTGACGACGGCGTGCCCATGAGCTACCACGTAAACTTCTGGAAATCAGAGCTGGTGGACTTCGTGATCCTGCAGCAGGACGCCTTCGACGCCATCGACGCCCTGTGCCCGCTGGAGCGTCAGCGCTTCATGCTGGACCTGGTGCTGGACATCTGCGCGAAGGACTACGAATTCGAAGACTTCGAACAGTGCCGCAGCTTCTTCAAGGACCTGATCAACCAGCTGCGCCAGATGAACTACTCCGCCTACGAAAGCGAGCAGTTCTGGGCCTATAATGAATCCGTTAAGAAAATGACCGCTTAGATTATGGCAACCAAAGCATACCAAAGAGTCTATACCAAACTGGAAGGCATTACCAAGGCCACTGTGAGCCTGCGGGCCAAGGGCGTGAGCAACGACGAACTGGCCGTTGTAGGCGGCCGCCTGGCACAGGTGGTGCGCACCAAGGGGGATATGGTCACCCTGCAGATCTTCTCCGGCACCGAAGGCATCCCGACCGACGCCGAAGTCGTATTCCTGGGCGCGCCCCCTACCCTGAAAGTATCCGACCAGCTGTCGGGGCGTTTCTTCGACGCCTACGGTCATCCCATTGACGGCGGTCCCGAAATCGAAGGCGAAGAGCGCCAGATCGGCGGTCCTTCCGTGAACCCGTACAAGCGTCGCCAGCCCTCGCAGCTGATCCCGACCGGCATCGCCGGCATCGACCTGAACAATACCCTGGTTTCCGGTCAGAAGATTCCCTTCTTCGCGGACCCCGATCAGCCCTACAACCAGGTGATGGCCGACGTGGCCCTGCGCGCCGACGTGGACAAGATCATCCTGGGCGGCATGGGTCTGTCCAATGACGACTATCTGTTCTTCCGCCACAGCTTCGAGGCCGCCGGTGCCCTGGACCGGATCATCTGCTTCATCAACACCACGGAGAACCCGCCGGTGGAGCGTCTGCTGGTGCCCGATATGGCCCTCACCGCCGCCGAATACTTTGCCGTGGAAAAGAATGAGAAGGTGCTGGTGCTCCTGACCGATATGACCCTGTACGCCGACGCCCTGTCCATCGTGAGCAACCGTATGGACCAGATTCCGTCCAAGGACTCCATGCCGGGCTCCCTGTATTCCGACCTTGCCAAGATTTACGAGAAGGCCGTGCAGCTACCCACCGAAGGCTCCATCACCATCATCGCCGTGACCACCCTGAACGACGGCGACATCACCCACGCCATCCCGGATAACACCGGTTATATCACGGAAGGTCAGCTGTTCCTGCGTGCCGATTCCGATACCGGAAAGGTCATCATCGACCCCTTCCGTTCCCTGTCCCGTCTGAAACAGCTGGTGCAGGGCAAGAAGACGCGCGAGGATCACTCCCAGGTGATGAACGCCTCCGTGCGTCTGTACGCCGATGCCCAGAATGCCAAGACCAAGCTGGAGAACGGCTTCGACCTGTCCGACTACGACCACCGCTGCCTGGCCTATGCCAAGGACTATGCCCGCGAACTCCTGGCCATCGACGTAAACATCTCCATCACCGAGATGCTGGATACCGCCTGGAAGCTCTTCGGCAAGTATTTCAGCCCGGCCGAAACCGGTATCAAACAGGCGCTGATTGACAAATACTGGGTCAAATAATGGCTATTAAATTCCAATATAACAAAACATCCCTGACGGAACTGGGCAAGCAGCTCAAAGTCCGGCAGCGGGCGCTTCCCACCCTGCAGAACAAGGAGAGCGCCCTGCGGCTGGAAGTGCGCAAGGCCAAGGCCGACAGCGAGCGTCTGATTGCCGAGTTGGAAGAGGCCTTGAAGCAGTACGACTACCTGGCCGCCCTGTGGAATGAATTCGACGCGGGGCTGATCAGCATCACCGACGTGGATCTGTACACCAGGAAGGTGGCTGGCGTAAAAACCCCCGCCCTGAAGGAAATCCACTACGCCCTGAAGGAATTCAACGCGTTCGTGAAGCCTGCCTGGTACGCCGACGGCGTGGCCATCCTGAAAGAGCTGAGCCGCCTGGGCATCGAGTCGGAGGTCTATCTGGAAAAGGCGCGCATCCTGGACTACCAGCGGAAGAAAACCACGCAGAAAGTGAACCTGTACGAGAAAGTGCAGATTCCCGGTTACCAGGAAGCCATCCGTAAAATCAAACGCTACATGGAAGACGAGGAGAACCTCTCCAAGGCGTCGTCCAAGATTGTCAAAAACCGTCACGCAGAGGAAGAGGAGGCCTCCCGTCTATGATATCTTCCATGACCAAATACTCCTTCATTCTGCTGAATGGAGAACAACAGGACTTGCTGGAACGGCTCCAGGAAGTGGGGCTGATGGACATCACCCGCAGCACCAAGGCCATTGACGAAAAGTCAAGGGATATCGTTTCCGAAATCGACCTGATCAGCGGCCTTATTGCCGGCCTCAAGAAGGCGGAAGTTCCGGAAGGGACGGAACCCGAATTCATCGACGGAGACATCGTCCGCCTGGCTGGCGGCATGCTCATGCGCTACGCCGACGACCAGGTGGATATCAAGAATCTGGAGAGAGAGCTGGAAGATGTTCGCGCCTGGGGCAGCTACGACGTTGAAATTCTGAAAAAGCTGGAACAGGCCGGTGTGCCCATTCACTTCCACGTTGCACCATCCAAACTCTTCAAACAATACAAGAAGGAGTTAAAGGAGGATTACCCGATCCGGGTTATCAAAGCCGGCAAGGCCCGCACCTGGTTCGTAGTAGCCGGAGAAGACGACCTCCCCTTTGAAGTTTCCCTTCCCCGCGACAACGTGGAGACTGTCCAAAAGGAGCTCAACGAGAAGAAACAGCACTACCAGAGGGTCTTGAGCCGTATTGCCAGCGCCAAAGAGCGTATTCCGGAATTAGAGCTGGCGCGCACCCGGGCACTTGAGAAACTGGACATCTACCTTGCCGGATCATCCGCAGTTCCCGCAGCCGAAGACACCATCGTCACCCTGGTGGGGTACGCCCCTGCCGAGGACGAAGCCACCGTCTGCGCCGCGCTGGATCAGGCCGGCTACTTCTACCTGAAGGAAGAAGCCCATGTGGCCGATAATCCGCCCATCAAATACCGGAACAATTGGTTTGCCCGGCAGTTTGAAGTGCTCACGGACATGTATGGACGCCCGTCCTATGACGAGTTCGACCCCACCCCCATCCTGGGTCCCTTCTTCCTCCTGTTCTTCGCCATGTGTATGGGTGACGCAGGCTATGGCCTGCTACTGATCCTGATCGGCTGGCTGCTGAGAAAGAATGAGCTGGGACCGCTGGTTATGATGCTGGGCGTCGGAACCTTCCTGGTGGGCATTGTCCTGCACACCTTCTTCGGTATCAACTTGTACACCGCCACGTGGGTTCCTGAATGGCTCAAGGGCTGCATGATCAGCGGAACGGTCGCCGGATATGACGCGCAGATGGTCATGGCCGTAGGCGTCGGTATCTTCCATATCTGCCTGGCCCTGGTCGTCAAAGCCATCTGCTTCACTTCCCGCTTCGGCTTTGTCAAGTCCATCAGCACCTGGGGGTGGACCATCCTCATTGTCGGTTCCGTCATCATCGGCGGGCTGGCCCTTCTGGGGGTACTGGAGATGCCGGTCGTGAAGTGGCTGATGATTGCCCTTGGGATCCTTTCCGGCCTTGGCATTTTCCTGCTGAACGATGTGCACCGAAATCCCTTGCTGAATATCGGTTCCGGCCTATGGGACACGTATAACACGGCTACCGGCCTGATGGGAGATGTGCTCAGTTATCTGCGTCTGTATGCCCTGGGACTGGCCGGAGGCATGCTGGGCAACACCTTCAATTTACTGGCAGGCATGAGCCTGGGAATCTCTACTCCCGGCGTGAACTACCTGGTGTTCGCCTTCATCCTCATCGTCGGCCATGTGCTGAACCTGGCACTTTCCTGTCTGGGCGCCTTTGTCCATCCGCTGCGACTCACCTTCGTGGAGTATTTCAAGAACAGCGGATACGAAGGATCCGGACGCATGTATCATCCATTGAAACAATCTAACAAATAAAAATAATAAAAGCTTATGAACGAAATTCTAGGTTACCTCGGACTGGGACTTATGTTGGGTCTCTCCGGAATCGGAAGTGCTATGGGCACGACTATTGCCGGCAACGCCGCTGAAGGTGCGATGAAAAGAGCTCCCGAAAAGTTCTCCGGTTACATGATTCTTTCCGCCATGCCCGCCACGCAGGGCCTGTACGGTTTCCTGGCCTTCATTCTCTGGGTCACCGGTAAGGACGTTACGGCCAATGGTCCCCTCTTCTTCGGTGTCGGCCTGGGTGTCGGCCTCGTATGCCTTCTCTCCGGTATCCGTCAGGGTCAGGTTTGCGCAAATGGTATCGTCGGTATCTCCCAGGGTCACGATGTGCAGACCAACACCATGATTCTGGCCGCTTATCCGGAACTGTACGCCATTCTGGCACTGGTGGCAACCTTCCTGGTGTAAGGCAGCGCCTCAAAAACTGAATATCAGCTATCTGTATAAAACCGTCTCCGTTTTTTGCGGGACGGTTTTATCGGATGGTTCAAGCGAAAACCCATTATGTCCATCGTCCGACACGCCGTGAGCCAGCAGCCTCCCCGCGTTACCAGTGCGGAGGCCATGATTGACGTAGTCCTGGAAATGGGGATTGTCCCTTTCTTTGAAAACGCCATCCCTGGCTATTCCATCGAAGAAATGACGCCCCGGGAGAATTGGTTCGACACGCAGGAGAACCTCGGTTTCACGCCCTGGGACTGGAAGATTGCCTGCGTCCAGAGCGGGGACATCGCCTACGGAAAATTCCTCCTTAGAGGAAAGGCGGCCTTCGCCACTGTGGAGTGGTACCGGGAACTCAGGAACTATCGGCAGTCGCTGCCGGCCTTCCAGCCCGACAAAGCCCAGCAGCAGATTCTGGACTATCTGGCCGAGAACGGCAGCATCGGCATCAAGGAAGTGCGCGGACTTCTGGGTATCAAGAAGGGGCAGGCCGATGCCCTGATGACACGCCTGATGATGCAGTGTCGCGTGCTCACGGGTGACATCACCCGCGTGTACCGCGGTCCGGACCTGCAGTACAATGGCTGGCAGGTCAGCTCCTTCTGCACGCCGGAGGCCTTCTTCGACGGCGGAACGCCCTTCGCCGCTTTTCCCGGCTTCCCCTTTGCCGATGAACCCGCCCTCACGGTGAAGCATTCGGCCCGGGAATCCTACGAGCGGCTGGTGGAAAAGGTCCGCAGCCTTGCACCCGGCGCCACCGACAAACAAATTGCCAAATTACTGGGAGGTCTGCCCGATTTTTCGTAAGTTTGTAGTAAATACAGTACCCATGAGTGCATCCATCCTGAAACCGCTCTTCGAATCCTACACAGGGCAGCAACTGTCTGAAGTGCTGGAACTTCCCTCTTCCGGCAGCAACCGCCGCTACTTCCGCCTGCGGGGCGGAAACCTGACGCTCATCGGCGTAATGGGCAGCTGCAGGGAAGAGAACGAAAGTTTCATCTACCTGTCCAAGCATTTCCGGGAGAAGGGCTTGCACGTTCCGGCCGTCCTGGCCCACAGTGAGGATTCCCTGGCCTATATCCAGGAGGACCTGGGGGACCAGATCCTCTTCAACCTGGTTTCCCAGGGGCGGGAAAGCGGCTTTTACAATTCGATGGAAACCGAGCTGCTGCGCTGCAGCGTGGAGCAGCTGCCCCGCATCCAGTTCCTGGGTGCCCAGGGGCTGGACTGGGGCCGCTGCTATCCGCAGGAGAGCTTCGACGCCCGGATGGTGGACTTCGACCTGAATTATTTCAAGTACTGTTTCCTGAAAGCTACGGGACTGGAATTCAACGAGATCAAGTTGCAGGAGGACTTCGAGCGGCTGAAGGCCGATTTGCTCCAGGAGGAGGACAATACCTTCCTGTACCGGGACTTCCAGGCGCGCAACGTGATGATCAAGGACGGAGAGCCCTGGTTCATCGACTTTCAGGGCGGCCGCCGCGGCCCCATCTATTATGACGTAGCCTCTTTCATCTGGCAGGCCCGTTCCCGCTTCCCGGAGGACCTGAAGCAGGACCTGATCCGCACCTATCTGCGCGCCCTGCAAAGCTTCAAGCAGGTGGACGAAACGGCTTTCTACGCCCGTCTGAGGCTGTTTGTCCTGTTCCGCACCCTGCAGGTTCTGGGCGCCTACGGCTTCCGCGGCTACTTCGAGAAGAAGCCCCATTTCCTGGCCAGCGTCCCCTATGCCATGGCCAGCCTGCGCACCCTGCTGCAGACACCGTTCACGGACTATCCCTATCTGAATCAGATTCTGAGCCAGCTGTCCGTGATGCCGGAGCTCAACGATATGGCCCAGGACAACCGCCTGCAGGTACACATCTACAGTTTCGCCTATAAGAAAGGCATCCCGGTGGACAACACGGGAAACGGCGGCGGCTATGTCTTTGACTGCCGGGCCATCAACAACCCGGGCAAATATGAATACTACCGCCAGTTCATCGGCACGGATCCCGAAGTGATCAAGTTCCTGGAGGACGACGGCGAAGTAACCCTGTTCCTGGAAAGCGTCTATAAACTGGTGGACGCCCATGTGCAGCGTTTTATGGAACGCAAATTCACCAACCTGCAGGTGAGTTTCGGCTGCACGGGCGGTCAGCATCGTTCCGTCTATTGCGCGGAGCACCTGGCCCGCCACCTGGCCGACAAGTACAACGTCAAGGTCCTGCTCACCCACCGGGAGCAGAATCTGGAACGCATGCTGTAACGCGATGAAAGCGATGATCTTTGCCGCCGGGCTGGGCACGCGCCTGCGTCCCATCACGGATTCGATGCCCAAGGCGCTGGTACCCGTCTGTGGGAAACCGTTGCTGTATCACACCATCGAAAAACTGCGGGAAAGCGGCTACGACCAGCTGGTCGTGAACGTGCATCACTTCCCGGATATGATTCGCCGCTATCTGGCCGATCATGATTTCGGCGTACAGATTGCGATTTCCGATGAATCGCAGGCACTGCTGGAAACCGGAGGCGCCATCCTGCATGCCAAGCCCCTCCTCCTGCCCTGCGAGGAACCTTTCCTGGTGCACAACGTGGATATCGTCTCGAATCTGGACATCGCCTGGCTTCGCAGCCAGACCCCTGCCGACGCCCTGGCCACCCTGCTGGTGAGCGAACGGGAGACCCGCCGCTACCTGCTCTTCGATGAAGGGATGCGCCTGATGGGCTGGACCGATACCGCCACCGGGCAGGTGCGCAGTCCCTATCCGGATCTGAAGCCGGAGCTGTGCCGGCGCTATGCCTTTGCCGGCATCCACAACATTTCGCCCCGGATCTTTGCGGCGTTCGAGGCCCTGCACATGCCCGTGCGCTTCCCCATTATCGACTTCTACCTCCAGGCCTGCGCCCAGTACCCCATTTACGGGGTGGCGGCTCCGGGGCTGCAACTGGTGGACGTCGGTAAAATAGACACGCTGGCCCAGGCGGAACGCATTTGCGAAAGCCTGCTTCCCCAGGCACAATAGAAAAATCCGATGTGGCGGAAAACCACATCGGATTTTTTTAGAGCATGTTAAGGGGAACTAGTAGGTCACAACGGGTTCCAGCTCCTTGGCTGCATCGATGTACTTCTGGATTTCCTTCTCGACGGGGGTGCGCTTGCACAGGTGCTTGGCTTCATTCACCTCCAGCATCTTGGCGGCCAGGTTGGCGGCGTTGCGGTTGCGGAGTTCTTTCACAGTATCCACACCGGCTGCTTCCAGCAGTTCAGAGAACTGAGGACCTACACCCTTGATACGGAAAAGATCGGCGTGATTCACCCAGGTCAGAATGAGGTCTCCACGGATGCCGGTTTCCTCTTCCAGTGCCTTGCGGCCCTTGGGGCAGGCACCTTTGGCCAGAAGTTGATCTACAGTTTCAATGCCAACGGCGATGAGCTTTTCGGCATAAACGGGGCCGATTCCTTGAATGTCAATGATTTTGTAAGCCATAATTAGTGATATTTTGGTGTTGTAAGTTGCTAATTCATTATCAAAGTTAAAAAATTTCGCGGAAAAAAGAAAATATTTTCATATATTTGTCGCAGTAGGCAATATTTTATGGATTCTTATCCGCTCGATCACGAGAAAGTTTACCTTTCTTCCGACATGCTCACACTGGACTGTGAAGACGGTCCGGTGACGTGCAAAATTGCCGAGTGGTTGCAGCGGGATCCCGTCCGGATTCACCGGATGGTGGTCAAGGAAAAGGCCATCCAGGTGGACCAGCTGGAAGTGTTCCTGCCCCTGGTGTCCAAACTCAGAAGGGCCGACTACGATTACTACAAGCGCATCACCGGACTCAAGATGATGATCGACTTCCCCGGCTATCCTTCGGAAATTGAGGCCCGTATCCCGTACGACACCGATCCCATCGCCTTCTACAAGTGGTGGCGCAAGGGCAAAAACGAGCACCGCGTGTACCTGTCCCCCGCCTACCAGTTCAAACTGTTTCAGAAAGTGTCCAAGATGGAGCCCAAGATCATGCTCAAGAAGGACATCGAATTCGTCAATAATTTCTAAGCAATGACCTGGGAACAGATGATGGCCGTCCCTACAGCCCCTTCGGCAGAAGAATTCGACCGGGACTTTTGGGACGACGACAACCGCGTCTGCTATTCCGCCGACGGGAAGCGCCTGCTGGACGCCGAGAATTTCCCTGCCGAAATCACCGTTCTGGAGGGCTGTAAGGTCATTTGTGACGATGCCTTCGCATTCCAGGATTATATGGCGGGCCGAAAAATCGGCGAAGAGATTCCCCTGGACGAGCGCTCCTCCTATCTGGAAAAGATCCATCTGCCCAATTCAGTAACCCATATCGGCGCCAATGCCTTTGCCGAATGCGGGGAACTCGTATCCATCAAACTGCCTACGGGCCTCGTGAGCATCGGCGAATCGGCCTTTGTGGACTGCTGGCAACTGGAAAAGATTGCATTGCCGGCCAAGACGATGGTCCTGGGCCCCCGGGCGTTCCAGGGCTGCATCAACCTGTACCAGGTCCGCCTGAACAAGGCGCTGGAAGCCATCGGGGAAGACTGCTTCGACGACTGCGAATCCCTGGAGACCATCCTGGTCCCCAAGGGAATGAAAGACCATTTTAAGAAGCTGCTTCCCAAGAAGTTACATAAGTTATTGGAAGAACTATGACCGGTCAGAAATTCACGGTGGCCCACGATGCCCCCCTGCTGGAATACCTTTTCGAAATCCTTCCCGCGCAGTCCCGCACCAGCGTGAAGAACATGCTGTCCAAAGGGCAGGTTACCCTGGGCGGAGAACCCTGCACGGCCTTCGACCAGCCCCTGCACAAGGGCGACCAGCTGCTGATCCTGCCCAAGGGCATTTCGATGGCTCGCGCCACGCGCAGTGAAGCCCGCGACGAAGTGACCAAGGCCGGCGTAGCCATCCTCTTCGAAGACGATAACTATCTGGTGGTGGACAAACCATCCGGGATGCTTACCGTTTCCACCGCCCGGGGCAGCGCCGCCAAAAGCGGGCACCGGGAAAAGACGCTGTACGCGCTGCTGAACGCCTACGTGAAGGTGAATGCCCGGATGCAGCGGAAAGAAGACCTGATCTCCGGACGAGAGCCGGACCGTTCCACGGCCAAGATCTGGATCGTGCACCGCATCGACCGGGGCACATCCGGCGTGCTGGTCTTCGCCAAGAATGAACGGGCCAAGGATATTCTGCAGAGCAAATGGAAGGACCTGGTGGCCGAACGCCGCTACGTGGCCTGGCTGGAAGGCTCGGTGGAAAAGGACCAGGGGGCCATTCAGAGTTGGCTGGTGGAGAATCCCAAGTCCCTGAAGATGAATTCTTTCCCCACTGAGGTTGCAGACAGCCAACTGGCCATCACCCACTACCGCGTCCTCAGTCGCGGCCGACGCTATTCCCAGGTGGAGTTCCAGTTGGAAACCGGCCGGAAGAATCAGATCCGCGTACACGCCGCCGAACTGGGACATCCCGTTGCCGGCGACGAAAAATACGGGGCCGAGACCAACCCTGCCCGCCGGCTGGCCCTGCACGCCGCCACGCTGGTATTCCGCAATCCCTTCTCCGGGAAAATGGTTCGCTGCTCCTCCCCGCTCCCCGAATCGCTTACCAGACTGAATTAGCGACAGTCGGGGCAGGTCCCTTTCAGCAGATAACTGACCGATTCCGCGTCATAGCCTTCCGGAACCGTCACGGGCGGGACCGGAATGTCCTCCAGACAGTAAGTCTTGTGGCACTTGACGCAATAGAAATGCACGTGGACATCGTCGTCGTGGTCCTCGTGATGGCTGTGGCACAGTTCGTAGCGCACGCCGTCACCGCTGTCTTCCAGCACATGCACCAGATGGGCCTCGCGGAAAGCCATAAGCGCCCGGAAGATATTGCTCTTGTCGATGGTTTCGAGGCGGGCCTCCAGCTCCATCAGCGACAGCGGCCGACCGGCACCGGACAGGGCCCGGGCCACCAGGAGGCGATTGGGCGTCGGCTTGACGCCATGTTCTTCCAACAGGTGTTCCATCTTACAGCAGCTCCTCCAGCAAGCGTTTGCAATGACCCGGCAGGATGATGTGATGGTTGCCAATGGGATCCGTCAGGAAATAGCGGGCATCGGCCGGGGACAGTTGCAGCACCACCTGCGTCCGGCACAGATTGTCTTCGTACTGATTGTACAGCAACTCCCCTTCTGCGGCAAAATGCCGGTCCAGCTTGCCCGAAACCTTGAATACGGTCACGGGGCCCTCCGGCAGCTCTCCGTGGATGCCCACGCCGATACCGGATTCGAAATGGGTATCGTACTGCCAGTTGGTGACCATATTGAAAGGAACGGTGCAATGGGCGAAGAGCATCCGTCCCGTTTCCACGTCGATCCGGGAAGGGTTGGCCTGGAAGCCGGTGTATCCCGTGAGGGCCTGGGCGATCATCATGGACAGCAGGGCGGGGACATCGCCTTCGCAGGAAGCCGGAAGGCCATCGGCGTTGAAACTGGCCAGTGCCAGGCAGCCGGTATTGCCGACGGACGTGAGGAGGTCAAAGCACCTAAGGGTGAAAGCGCCTAATTCATAGCGCTTTACCAGTACTTCCATGGCATGATAGATTTGCGTCGCACCCGGGTAGGAAGCCCGCGGCTTGGGGGCCATCGGCACTTCGGCCGGGGCGGCATCCTGCGGGGCCCGGGGAATCTCCTGCAGCAATTCCTCCATCGGGACCTCCACCAGTTTCACGCCCAGTTTGTCCATCAGCGCCATCGGATCCGCATGGCTGGCGATGAGCCAGTCGGAGGGCTGGCCGATCACGCCGATGCGCGTGCCCTGCAGGGTTTTCCGTGCCCGGGCCACCGTCTCCAGGTCCTGCACCCGCTGACGAAGATAGGCTTCGCTCCCGTGCAGCACCTCCCCTTTCAGACCCTGCTGGCGCAGGTAGGACAAAATCTCCAGGGAAGCCGCCAGGGAGTTGCTTTTGCCGGAGGTGAGCAGGTAATAACGCTCCGTTCCCCGGGCCAGCATCTCCGGCAGCAGGCTCTTGAAAATGCCCTCTGCGCCGCCGGTGCGCACATAAACCAAATCAAGATCGTGGGTGCCGAAGTCCGCGAAATTCGCGCCCTTAAACTCATAATCTCCCTCGGGAAACACCCCGCCAAGGAACTCGTCGCTCAGCCGCGAAACAGAAGCTTCGTCGTGCAGACCGGAAGTAATGGTATAAACTGCTGTCATATAAAACAAAAAAAGGGAAAGCTGATTACATCGCACCGCTACGACCTCCTACCCTTGCTGCATTCCTGCCCTGGGGGAGTTCAGAGGGAGCTGGTCGTGTAAGACTTTCGTCTACGCAGGCAAACTTGCGGATGCGCTTGCTGCCCACCAGTATCACTTTCATAGGGCGGCCGTGCTTCTTCTGATACTCTGCCATTACCTGGCGGCAGGCGCCGCAGGGCGAAGCCGGGCTTTCGCACAGCACGCCATGGTCCGACCCGGCGATGGCCAGGGTGTCGAAGGGGACGTCCGGGTAATTGGCTCCGGCCCAGAACATGGCCACTCTTTCGGCGCAAAGACCTGAAGGATAAGCCGCATTTTCCTGATTGGCACCCTTGACAATGACACCGTTTGCCAGACGGAGGGCGGCCCCCACCTGAAAGTTCGAATAAGGGGAATAGGAGCCTTTCTGGGCTTCCAGGCACTGGGCTACCAGCTGCTGGTCTTCCGCGGTCATTCCCTTGACAGAAGCGAATTCCTCGTAGTCGATGGTCAGTCTTTTTTCGCTCATGGTTTATAGGAAATAAAACTAAAAAACCTAATCCCCCAGGGTAGCTACCATCACGGCCTTGATGGTGTGCAGGCGGTTCTCCGCCTCGTCAAAGACGATGGACTGAGGGCCTTCAAACACGTCTTCCGTCACCTCCACGCCGTCCATGCCGAACTTCTGGTACACCTCCTCGCCGGCCTTGGTGTCGCGATTGTGGTAGGAAGGCAGGCAGTGCATGAACTTGCACTGGGGATTTCCGGTGCGCGCCATCAGGGAGGCGTTCACCTGGTAGGGTTTCAGCAGGCCGATGCGCTCTTTCCAGACGGAGTCGGGTTCGCCCATCGACACCCAGATATCGGTGTAGATGAAGTCGCAGCCCTTGACGCCGGCGTCCACATCGTCCGTAATGGTAATGCGGGCCCCGGTTTCCTTGGCGATTTCCCGGCACTGGGCCACCAGCTCCGCAGCGGGCTGCAGGGCCTTCGGCGCAACGATGCGTACATCCATCCCCATCTTGGCACCGCCCACCAGCAGCGAATTGCCCATATTGAAACGGGCATCGCCAAGGTACGCGTACGAGACCTGCTTCAGCGGCTTGTCCACATGCTCGGACATGGTCAGGAAATCGGCCAGAATCTGCGTGGGATGGAACTCGTTGGTGAGGCCGTTCCACACGGGAACGCCGGCGTAACGGGCCAGTTCCTCCACGGTGGTCTGGGCGAAGCCGCGGTATTCGATGCCGTCGTACATGCGTCCCAGCACCCGGGCGGTATCCTTCATGGTCTCCTTGATGCCGATCTGGCTGCCGGTAGGACCCAGGTAGGTCACATGGGCACCCTGGTCGTAAGCCGCCACCTCAAAGGCGCAACGCGTACGGGTCGAGGTCTTCTCGAAGATGAGGGCGATGTTCTTGCCCTTCAGCGTCGGCTGTTCGGTGCCGGCGTATTTGGCGCGCTTCAGGTCGCGGGCCAGGTCCAACAGATACTGGATTTCCTTGGGGGAAAAGTCAAGCAGTTTGAGGAAACTGCGGTTGCGAAGATTGAATGCCATAATTTATCGGATGATTCTGGTTCCGCAGGAAGGGTCTTCCAACGCTCCTGCTTCCGTGATGATACATTGTTTGCCGCCATTTTCGACGAAGGCGATGCCGGCACGCACCTTCGGGGCCATCGACCCTTCGGCGAACTGCCCCTGGGCGAGGTATTCGCGGGCCTGGGCCACCGTCATAACATCCAGGGGCCGCTCCTCAGGCTTGTGGAAATTGACGAAGACCTTGGGGACGTCGGTCAGGATATAAAACTCGTCGGCCTTCATGGTCACGGCCGCCAGGGCACTGGCCAGGTCCTTGTCGATGACCGCTTCCACGCCCCGGTGCCCTTCGGCGGTAGCCACGACGGGAATGCCGCCGCCGCCCACCGTAATGACGATATGCCCTTGCCGGGCCAGCTGCTCTACGATATCGATGTTGTTGATTTTCACAGGCCTGGGCGATGCCACCACCTTCCGCCAGCCAAGACCGCGGGGATCCGGCCTGTACGTAGCGCCGTCCTGCGGGGCCTCCTGGTAGTACGGGCCCACGAACTTGGTGGGATTCGGGAACATCGGATCATCGGCCGAGACCTCCACGCGGGTGACGACGGACACCACGTGGCGCTGGATACCTGCCTCCTTCAGCACCTTTTCCAGGCCCGTCTCAATGAGATAGGCGATGGAGCCCTGCGTCTCGGCCCCGCAAAAATCCATCGGCATCGCGGGAAGGCCGAATTCCTTCCGCCCGGCCTCGTGCTGCAGCATCACATTGCCCACCTGGGGGCCGTTGCCGTGACCGATCACCAGGTCATATCCCCGTTCCACCAGATGGCGCAGCTGGCCGCAGGTGCGTTCCACATTCTCCAGCTGCTCTGCAAAGCTACCTTTCTGTCCGGCGCGCAACAACGCATTACCGCCGAAGGCAACCATAGCCAATTTCTTCATAGTCAAGTATTTATTCAATTGGGTTATCCCGACGCAGCGGAAGAGTCGAGCAGCGCAGCAGACCGCCCATCTTGGAAATCTCCCGATAGGGCACCGTTTCCACGGTCATCCCCCACTGGTCCCGAAGATGCCGGTTCAGCCGGCTGAAATGTTCTTCGGTCACTACCACGTTCTCCGAAATGGAGAAGACGTTGGAGTTCATATAGTACATCTCTTCCGTGGTGAGTTCGAATACGTTTTCGGGGCCGAAGATCTCGATCAGATGGTCGGCGTCGCGGGGGTTCATGAAGCCGCGCTTGTAGATGATGGCCTTGTCCTTCCCCACCGGCATGAAGGTGCAGTCCAGGTGCAGGATGCCCTCGTAGGGATCCGTGTCGGATTTGAGCAGGTTCAGCGGCACGATGCTCCGGTCCGGGAAGAGCATCTTCAGGTACTCCACCGCCAGGCGGTTGGTACGGGCCGTCTTGACCGAGTGGTAGTCCGGGAAATCGTACTGGCCCAGGAAGATGTAATTCTTGTACAGGACCACGTCTCCGCCTTCCACATGAACGGCCTCCGGGAGGTTGTAGATCTGCTTGTAATGGATTTGCCGATAGATATCCTCGTAGGCGTCAATCTCTTCCTGACGGTCCGGGATAATATTGGAGACGATGATCTTGTCGCCGATCACAAAACCGACGTCGCGGGAAAAGACCTGGTTGCAGTTCGGAACCGGACGGGGGCGATAGACCTTGACGTCGTATTTCTTCAGGACGGCTTCGAAGGCACCCATTTCCCGGGCGATGTCCTCGTCGGAGGGATATACGCCGTTCAGGACGGACTCATAGGACTTGCTGTCGAAGGTTTCCTTCAGGCTGGGAACAGGCCCCGGCGAGTCCGGCAGCCCCAGTACCACCTCTCTCAAACGCGCCGTTTCGGATTGGATATTGAGAATCATAACGTGCTTTAGTGTTATAGTATGTAAAGTTAACACTTTTTACGCAAACCGCCAAAAGTGTTTCACCCGCAGGGCTTATTCCACCGGGAGGTAATAGTGCAGGGTGCCGGGGGCTCCGGAGAAGATGCCCACCAGATCTTCCAGAATCAGGTCCGGATGCACGGGACCGCTTTCCCAGTAGCGGTTGCCGCCGCCGGGGGTGGATTGGAGGGTGTTGTTCCAGACGGGCTTGTCCAGGACGGGGAAGGTGGCGAAGAAAGGGTGCACGCTGCGGAGCTGATCCTTGCTGCGGCACCAGCCGGGATGCAGCCAGCAATCGGCCTCCTGGGCGTATACGTAGGCTGTTTCCAGGCTGATAATGGACGATTCCGCCTTTCCCGGGACCGCGCCCAGGATGGCGCCGCCGGCATCGGCAAAGAGCCGCGTCATGTAATTGTCCCCGCCGGGAATGAACCATTCGTCGGCATAGGGAATGTTCACCAGCACCTTACAATGGACCGAGGGCTGGACCAGCGACAGATAATGTTCTTTGACAAAGGTAAAAACGGAATCCGCCTCGGACAGATGGCCGGTCAGGGCACCGAACAGTTTCACATATTCGGCCCTTGCCAGCGGATGGTTCTCCAGGTGTTCGTTCACCACCACCGTCCGTATGCCCAGTTCCCGCAGCTTGGCCAGGTACAGCGGCTGTGTGGCGCCGACGCAGTAGGCCAGCACCAGATCCGGCCTGGCGCGCAGGATGGCTTCGTAATTGAGGGCGGCATCATAGCCCACCTCCACGGCCCTGGCGGCCACTTTTTCGTTCCCCAGAAACTGTACGCCCGACACCCCCACTACCGTGGAATCCTGACCGATGGCTTCCAGATAGCCTACATAGGAGGAGGACATACAGACCAGCCGGCGGACCGGAGCGGAGAGGGTATCGGCCCCGCCGCCTGGCGACAGGACCACGGCCCGGCCATCCGGCAGCAAGTGGAACCAGCGGGCATAGTCCATCCGCACCGGCGGCTCCGGGGCCTGGCTGCATGCAACGGCCAAAAGGGCCGCCCCCAACAGGGCTACCAGTTTTTGAAGGGACATCGGGTGAGATAGGAATTGTAGTAGCGCTTGTCTCCGCTCACTTCCGCCCCCAGCCAGGACGGACGGGGGAAGGACTCCCCTGCCTGGGGCAGTTCGATCTCGGCCATCACCAGACCCTCGTTGTCCCCGTGGAATTCGTCCACCTCAAAGAAGCGGCCTTCGCCGGCGGGAACCAGATAGCGGGTTTTGTCGATGCTGCCGCCGTGACAGAGCAAAAACAGGTCCTCAGCGTCTTGCAGCGGGATTTCTTTTTCCCACTCCTTGCGGGAAAGGCCGTCCAGCGAGGGGCCTTTGATGGTCAGGAAACCCTGGGCGTCACGGATGCGCACGCGCACCGTATTGCCGCCGTCGTGGGCAATATACCCCTGCTTGATCCGGTAGGCCTTGACGGCCTGCGCTTTGTAACGGTCGTCCAGGACCAGAAATTTTCGTTCGGTTTCTATGTGCATACTACATCAGCCAGTGGGACATATCTTTTCCGCTGGCAAGTCCTTCGCGGATTTCCGTGGATGAGATGGTAACCAGCGGCGCCTTCAGGAGCTCAATCTTGTAGGACGGGTCTTCTTTCAGCAGGCGGGCCTTGTCGCGCCCCCGGTGGTATCCCTTGCGGGGAAAGACCACCACGCCATACTCCCTCAGGATGCGGTCGTGATAGCGCCAGCCCTGGAAGGCGGCCAGATTATCGGCCCCGATGACCAGGGTAAAATCGTGCTCCGGTTCCCGTTCCTTCAGGGCGTCCAGGGTGCGGATGGTATATTGGGGCGGGGTCATCTTCAGTTCGATGTCCTGCACCGCCACCTTTAGGTCCGGATGACGGTTAACCGCCTGGACGGCAGCATCATAGCGCGCCTGGCCGGCCGGAAGGCTGTGCGACACCTTGAAAGGATTCTGCGGGGTCACCACCAGATACACCAGGTCGAAACCCGCTTCCTGCGTGAGGAAGCGGATGATGGCTTCGTGCCCTTTGTGCAGGGGGTTGAAGCTGCCACTGTACACCGCAATCCTCACTGCAGGAAATCGTCCACCATCTTTTCGGCCCGGGCATAGGCCTGGTCCAAATCGTCGTTAATCAGAATCTGGTCGAAGTGCGGGGCGTAGGTCATTTCTTCGGCCGCCTTGGCCACCCGCTGTTCGATGGCCTCGGGGGTGTCGGTGGCACGGGCCACCAGGCGACGGCGGAGCTCTTCCACCGAAGGGGCCTGGATGAAGATGGACAGGGCTGCATCGCCGAAATACCGTTTCAGCGAAACGCCGCCCTTTACATCCACGTCGAAGATAATGACGTGTCCTTTGGCCCAGATACGGTTCACCTCGCTTTTCAGGGTGCCGTAGAAACGGTCCGGATACACCTCCTCGTACTCGACGAACTTGTCGTCCCTCACGAGGGCGCGGAAAATATCGGCGCTGTAAAACAGATATTCCACGCCGTCCTGCTCCGCACCCCGCGGTGGACGCGAGGTGGCCGACACCGAAAACTCAATCTCCGGATGCAAACCCAGCAAGTGATTCACGATGGTGCTCTTACCGGAACCCGAAGGCGCTGAAAATATCAAAACTTTACCCGACATATGATTTTATCTTTCCACAAAAATAGTTAAATTTGTGAGCTTTTAGAAATTTATCGTTCTAATTTTATAACTATGGTATCTTACAAAGAAATTGGCCTTGTGAACACCCGCGAAATGTTCAAGAAGGCCGTTGCCGGCGGTTACGCCATCCCCGCATTCAATTTCAACAACATGGAGCAGCTCCAGGCCATCATCCAGGCTGCCGCCGAGACCAAGAGCCCGGTGATCCTCCAGGTTTCCAAGGGTGCCCGTAACTATGCCAACCAGACCCTTCTCCGCTACATGGCCGAAGGTGCTGTGGAATATGCCAAGGAACTGGGCTGGAAGAACCCTCAGATCGTCCTGCACCTGGACCACGGTGACAGCTTCGAGACCTGCAAGAGCTGCGTGGACATGGGCTTCAGCTCCGTGATGATCGACGCCTCTTCCCTGCCCTATGAGGAGAACATCGCCCTCACCAAGAAGGTGGTGGACTACGCCCATCAGTTCGATGTGACCGTCGAGGCCGAACTCGGTGTACTGGCCGGTGTGGAAGATGAGGTTTCCGCCGCAGAATCCCACTACACCAAGCCCGAGGAAGTGATCGACTTCGCTACCCGTACCGGTTGCGACTCCCTGGCCATCTCCATCGGCACCAGCCACGGCGCTTACAAGTTCACCCGTGAGCAGTGCACCCTGGATCCCAAGACCGGCCGTCTGGTTCCTCCGCCGCTGGCCTTCGACGTGCTCCACGAGATTGAGAAGAAGCTCCCCGGCTTCCCCATCGTACTCCACGGCTCCAGCTCCGTTCCTCAGGAATATGTGGACGAAATCAACGCCCTGGGCGGCAAACTCCCGGATGCAGTAGGTATCCCCGAGGAGCAGCTGCGTGAGGCCTCCAAGAGCGCTGTTTGCAAGATCAACATCGACAGCGACAGCCGTCTGGCCATGACCGCCGCCATCCGCCGTGTCTTCCACGACAAGCCCGGTGAGTTCGATCCCCGCAAGTACCTGGGTCCCGCCCGCGACGAAATGAAGAAGCTCTACATGCACAAGATTGTGAACGTGCTGGGCTCCGACGGCAAAGCCGAGTAAGTCGCTGCAACGCAAAAAATAACCTGGTGAAATGCTCACCAGGTTATTTTTTTGTGCTTTCCTGCCGGTAGATCCAACTGCACGACCTTGTCTCCGTAGCGGAGCGTACAGGGGGCACCGGATTGGGAGTGAACCGTAACTTCCTTAAGGATGCCGTTCTTCCAGCAAAGGTCCAGCTCGAAGCCGCCGCGGGCGCAAAGCCCCTTCACGGAGCCGTCGGGCCAGGCAGAAGGCAGGGCGGGCAGGAGGACGATTTCTCCGTCGTGGCTTTGCACGAGCATTTCCGTGATGCTGGCGGTACCGCCGAAATTGCCGTCAATCTGGAAAGGCGGATGGTTGTCCCAGAGATTATCCAGGGTGCCTTCGCTCAGGAGGTTCCGCAGCAGCTTGTAGGCATGATCGCCATCGCCCAAGCGGGCCCATAAGCCCAGTTTCCACCCCATGCTCCAGCCGGTGGCCCCATCGCCCCGGTGCTCCAGCACCACGCGTGCGGCTTCCCGAAGTTCCGGCGTATCCAGCGTATGCCCCGGATACAAGCCGAAGAGGTGGTTCACGTGGCGGTGTTCATCCGCCGGATCGTCAATATCGCGGGACCATTCCATCAGCTGGCCATAGCGGCCCGTCTGATAGGGTGCGATCTCCTGCAGGACGGCCTGCCACTCAGCGCTGTCCTCCCCCAGCACCTCGGCGGCCGCCGAGGCATCCAGGAGCACTTCCCGGATAACGGCGTGGGAGAAGGTAGTACCGAGGTCCACGGGGCCGTGCTCCGGCGAATAGGACGGCGCCGCCCAAAGATGCCCGTCGGGGCCACGCCAAAGCAGGTCGCAGGCAAAGTCGGCAGATTCTTTCAGCAGCGGATAAACGCCTCTGAGCCAAGTAGTATCGCGGGTAAAGTCGTAGCGTTCCCACAGGGCCGTAGCTAGCCAGGGGCCCGCCACAGGGCAGTAATTCCAGCTCATGTCATAGCTGTCCATCGGCGGGGTAAAGCCAAAGGGATTGGCCGAAATGGACGCCGTCCATCCCCGTGCGCCGAAAAACTTTTGGGCCGTCACCGAACCGGGCTTTTCCAGCAGGCGGATATAATCTTCGAAGGGCTGGAAACAGGCATCCAGGTTGGCCGACTCCACCGGCCAGTAGTTCATCTGGACATTAATATTATTATGATAGTCCACATGCCAGGGACCGTCCACCCCGTTATGCCAGATGCCCTGCAGGTTGGCCGGCAGACTCCCCTTCCGGGACGATGCCAGCAGCAGATAACGACCATACTGGTAATAGAGCGCTTCCAGAGCCGGGTCGGAAGCGCCTTCCCGGTAAAGGCGAAGACGCTCCGGCGTGGGCAGATCGGAATCTTTCCCGCCCAGATCCAGCGCCACTTTGTCAAACAGCGGACGATAGTCCTGCAAATGGGCTTCCAGCAGGCCCGCATAGCCCTTTTCCCGGGCCGATGCCATCCAGGCCGCCGTCAGGGCCAGCGGGTCCTCGCCCACATAAGCAGCAGGGTCCGTGAAATCCGGGTCGAAGTTCATCCGGTAGTCCGTGGCCGCCGTTACGAGGAGGGTCACTTCATCGGATGGTTCCAGCATCAGTCCTTCTTCCGTCCAGGTAGCCTGGGTGCCCAGCGCTGACACGCGGACAGCCCAGCGCAGGCCGTTGCCAGCCAGGCGGGCGGAATAGCAGAAGCCGTTGTCATCGGCCTGGAAACTGCCTTCGGCGATGCTGCAGGGCACAAAACGGACGCAGCAGGCCTGATCCCCGGAGAAACGGAGCACCAGCACCCGGTCCGGGTAGGAGATGAACGCATCGCGGCGGTAAGGATGCCCCTCCTGCACAATATCGACAGATGCCGTAGCGGAGGAAAGATCCAGCAGCCGGGAATAAGAGAGGCAGCTCTCGGACAGATGCGTGTCAATGCACAGCTCCCCCATCGTGCTGTAGAAGCCAAAGCGGAAGGGCTCTTCCGTTCCCCTGTCATAGGGAACGTTGGAGCGGAAATGCACGGCCGTCAGCCAGGCGGCCAGCTGTTCATCGTCCTGGGACAGGGCCTCCCTGATGGCCGGAAGGACGGCTGCGGCTTCCGGCTGGCAACCCCAGTAGGCCTCAGCGCCCGTTCCGGGACCGCCCGTCCAAAGGGATTTCTCATTCAGGACCAGCCGTTCCTCGGACACCCCGCCAAAGAGCGAAGCCCCCAGGAAGCCATTCCCGAGCGGCAGGCTCTCGCTTTCCCAGTCGGCAGCGGGCGCATCGAAACGGATACAAAGCGAAGGCTGCTGCTGACAGCCACACAAAGCCATCAACAGCAGCAAAATCGGAATTAACTTTCTCATTGCCGGTACTTGGCCGCCTGCTCGGCGATGAGGGCGGCATCGTCAAAGTAATTGATCTGCATCGCGTCCTTCATCTCGTGCAGGGTTTGGGCCGCCACGGCACGGGCGGCTTCGGAACCCTTGCGCAGAATCTCATACACGGCCGGAATATCCTGCTCATAGGCGTGCCGGCGGGCGCGGATGGGATCCAGACGGTCGTTCAGCACCTGAATCAGGAACTTCTTGCACTTCATGTCGCCCAGGCCGCCCCTGCGGTAATGGTCCTTCAGTTCGTCCAGATTGGCATAATCCGGCCAGAAGCGGGCAAAATCGTCGGGCTCGCAGAATGCATCCAGGTAGGTGAAGACGGTGTTCCCTTCCACCTTTCCGGGGTCTTCCACCCGCAGGTGGCCGGGATCGGTGAACATGCCTTTCACCTTCTTTTCCATCTCCTTGGGATCATCGGACAGATAGATGCAATTGCCCAGGGACTTACTCATCTTGGCTTTTCCGTCGGTGCCGGGGAGGCGGCGGCAGGAAAGGTTCTCGGGCAGCAGGATCTCGGGCTCCACCAGCACGTCGCACTTGTAGGTTCCGTTGAAACTGCGTACGATTTCGCGGCACTGCTCAATCATCGGCTCCTGATCCTCGCCCACCGGAACGGTCGTGGCCTTGCAGAAGCAGATATCGGCCGCCTGGGAAATGGGATAGGTGAAAAAGCCCACGGGCAGGCCGCGGCGGTTGTCATCCTCGCCGTCGCCGTTGAAGCCGCGCAGGGCCATTTCCGTCTTCACGGTGGGGTTGCGCTGCAGGCGCTGCACCGTGACCAGGTTGGAGAAGAACTGCGTCATCTCGTGCAGTTCCGGGATTTGGCTCTGGATGAACAGGGTCACTTTCTCGGGGTCGAGGCCGCAGGAAAGATAGTCCAGGGCCACCTCGATGATGTTCTGCCTTACCTTCTCAGGATTGTCAGCGTTATCGGTCAGGGCCTGGACGTCCGCAATGAAGACGAACATCCGCTCATAGTTGCCCTCGTTCTGCAGCAGCACGCGGTTGCGAAGGCTTCCCACGTAATGGCCCAGGTGCAGTTTGCCGGTAGGACGGTCGCCGGTAAGAATGATCCGTCCCATCTTATTTCACTTTCAAGCTATCGGGGAGGGACTCGATCTGCTGGGCGGCGCTCTGAGCCTTGATGGCGGCGGCATCGGCCTTGGCCTGGGCGGCCTCAGCGGCCTTCTGGGCTTTGATCAGGTCTTCCTGCTGGGCGGCGATTCCCTGCTGGGTCTTCAGGTCCTTCTGGCTTTCCTTCACGTTCTTCTTGGCGTCCTTGACATCTTTCTTGGCAGCGCTGATATCTTTCTTGGCAGCCTTGATACGGGCCTCGGCGTCTTTGAGGGCCGCTTTGCTCTGGGCCAGTTTTTCGGAAGCGGCCTTATAGTCCTTTTCGGCCAGCTTGTAATCGGCATCCAGATCAGCCAGTTCCTGCTCCAGCTTGCTCAGGGCCAGCTTATCGTCTGCATCCAGTTTGCCGTCGTCGGCCTTGCGGGCCTTCTTTTCCAGTTTACAGGCATCTTTCTTGGCCTTGATTACATTCTTCTTGGCCTGCAGGGACTGCTTCATGATGGACAAGGACTTACGGCCCTGATTGTACTGGGCTTCCGCATCGTCCACCTGACGCTGGAGCTCGTCGATAAAGGCTTTGCTCTCACGGGTCTGATCATCGGCCTTGCGTTTGGCCTCTTCCAATTCCTGCTTGCGCTGCTGGACCGTATCCTCTGCCTTCTGGAGGGCTTCCTTATTGGTCTGCGCCTGGGCAGCCACACACACGGCCAACATCGCAGCCGAGAGCGTAAAGATTCGTACGAATTTCATATTGCTTGTCATTTGTTTCCAAATACAAAAATACAAAAAAGACCGGCCTTTTGCAAGGTCGGTCTTTGAAAATGCGGGAAGGAATTACTTGGTGATGACCTTTGCCATCTCCAGCACCTTGTTGCTGTAACCCCACTCGTTGTCGTACCAGGCGCAAACCTTCACGAAGGTCTTGTCCAGCTGGATACCGGCCTTCTCGTCGAAGATGGAGGTACGGGCATCGTTGCGGAAGTCGGTGGAGACCACGGCCTCGTTGGTGTAACCCAGGACACCCTTGAGTTCGCCTTCGGAGGCTTCCTTCATAGCAGCGCAGATTTCCTCGTAGGAGGCTTCCTTGGCCAGTTCGCAGGTCAGGTCCACGAAGGAGACGTCGGAGGTGGGAACACGCAGGGACATGCCGGTGAGCTTGCCGTTCAGTTCGGGCAGGACCTTACCAACAGCCTTGGCGGCGCCAGTGGAGGAAGGAATGATGTTCTCCAGGATACCGCGGCCACCGCGCCAATCCTTCTTGGAAGGACCGTCAACGGTCTTCTGGGTAGCGGTAGCAGCGTGCACGGTGGTCAT
>CACYHZ010000005.1 GCA_902774345.1 uncultured Bacteroidia bacterium
TTTCACTACGCCATAGGCAGTTAGGCCGCCGGCGAGGACTGAAAGCAGTACAGTCAGGATTCCTTTTTTCATAATATCGCGTTTTTTAAGTTTTTTCCGGGGGATTCTTTTGTCAAAACTTGTGCCATTTGACGGAAAATGATTATATTTGTGAGTTACGAAAATAAAAAGAACGCCATATGAATCTGACCATTTCCAGCACGAATCTTCTGAAGGCCCTGATGGATGTTTCCAAGGCCATCCCTTCCAAGTCTCCGCTTCCCATCCTGGAGAACTTCCTCTTCGTCCTGAAAGACGGCAAATTGGAAATCACCGCCTCCGACTCCGAGCTCACCCTGCGCACCTGTATCGAGGTGGACAGCGCCGACGAGGACGGCTCCCCGGCATATGATCGACCTTCTGAAGGAACTGCCGGACCAGCCGCTGCGCATCAAGACCGTGAGCGACAGCTCGTTCGAATGCAGCTGGGCCAGCGGTAATTCCGTCCTCCCCTACTTCCCTGCCGACGATTACCCGGAGATCAAGACCACCGGGGACGACGCCCTCAAGGTCAGTTTCCCGGCCGAAAGCCTGGTGGACGGCATCCAGAGCACCGTTTACGCCACCGCGGACGATGAAATCCGCCCTGCGATGAACGGTATCTTCTTCGACATCGCCCCGGAGAGCACCACGCTGGTGGCATCGGATTCGCACAAGCTCATTTGCTACACCACCAAGGATGTCGAGGCCCCCGAAAAGGCTTCCTTCATCCTGCATAAGAAGCCGGCGGGCGTGCTGCGCGCCATCATCGGCAAGGATGTGGAAAAAGTCGATATCGCCTTCGACGGCACCACCGCTCAGTTCGTCTTCGGCAACACCACCATGGTCTGCCGCCTGGTCGTGGGCAAATATCCCAAATACCGGGATGTCATCCCCACCAGCAATGCCAACATCCTGCAGATTGACCGTCAGCTCCTGCTGAACACCGTCAAGCGTGTGGCCGTGTGCGCCAACAAGGCCTCTAACCACATCAAATTCACTCTGAAGGAAGGCCAGCTGGAAATCTCCGCACAGGATCTGGGCTTTGCCCTGGCCGCCTACGAGAAGCTCAGCTGCAACTACGCCGGCGACGACCTCACCATCGGCTTCAAGTCCACCTTCCTGACGGAAATCCTGGCCAATATGAGCTGCAACGGTCTGGTGATCAAGTTTGCCGATGCCCGCCGCGCCGCCCTGATCCTCCCTGCCGAGGAAGAAGCCGAAACCGAGAAGGTCTGCGGCATCCTCATGCCCATCATGATCCAGTAAACCTGCGGCTTATACCCTAAATCCCTCCCCTCGGGGGAGGGACTTTGTCGCCCAGAAGGGCTCCGATTCATCATATGGAACTAAATCTGCAAAGACCTTTACTTTTCTTTGACATTGAAAGTACAGGATTGAATATTGCGACGGACGGAATCATCGAGCTCAGCTTCGTGAAGGCGATGCCGGACGGTGAAACCAAGATCAAGACGTGGAAAATCAAGCCCTGGGACTATCAGCGTCGGGCCCAGATTCCCATCGCGCCTCAGGCTTCGGAAGTGAATGGCGTCAAAGACGAAGACCTGGTGGACTGCCCCCGCTTTATCGAAGTGCTTCCGGAAGTGCTGGAATGGCTGGAAAACAGCGATTTAGCCGGGTTCAATTCCCTGAAATTCGACCTGCCCCTGTTAGCCGAAGAAATCGAGCGCGTCAGGGCCTACTGTAAACTGCGCGCAGACAAGCCCGAATCCCGCGAGAAGGCGCAGGAAATGCTCGCCCGCATCGAGAAAATCGACCTGCACGCCTGCCGGATGGTGGACGTCCAGAATATCTACCATCATTTCGAGCCCCGGAACCTTCGGGCCGCCTACCGTTTCTATTGCGGCGGACAGGATTTCAAGAACGCCCATACGGCCGAGGCCGATACCCTGGCCACCATGGAAGTGCTCAAAAGCCAGTTGGACCGATACAAGGAACCTTCTGATTTCCAGCAGGAAGTGCTGAAGAACGACGTGGAAGCCCTGTCCAAGATCGGAGCCCGCACGCGCAACGTGGACTTTGCCGGCCGTCTGATTCTGGGAGACGACGGAGAGGCCGTCATCAGCTTTGGCAAGCACAAGGGAAAAACGGCCCGGGAAGTCTGGAACGCGGAGCCGTCCTACTACGCATGGATCGAAGGCGGCGATTTTACGCTGGATACCAAACAGCAGTTCGCCCGCCTGAAGGCCCAGTTCCAGAAGGAACGCAAGGAAGCCCTGAACCGCCCGGCCACCACCGACGAGTTACAGGGTCTAGCCGATAAATTCAACGGCCGCCTGTTCTAGCTTTTTATGAAAGAATTCGAGATTGCCCAGAAAATCGGCAAGCCCTTGACGGAAGCCCAGTTACAGGAGGCGGCCGCCAAGGCGCTTGGCGTAAAGCCCGAACTGGTGGGGCACGTGGAGGTGGTCCGCCGGAGCGTCGATGCCCGCCAGGACATCCTGTACCGCTACCGCGTACAGGCCTGCCGCAAGAACGAAGCCTTCGAGGAGTACCGTCTGGCTCCGTACCAGGATGTGCACCAGGCCCCGCCCGTGATCGTGGTGGGCGCCGGTCCCGCTGGCATGTTCGCCGCTCTGAAGCTCTTGCAGGAAGGGCTGAAGCCCATCGTCCTGGAACGCGGAAAGGACGTGGAACGCCGGAAGGTGGATATGGCCAAGCTGTCCACACAGGGGGTGATCGACCCGGATTCCAATTATTGTTACGGAGAAGGCGGCGCCGGTGCCTTCAGCGACGGAAAGTTGTTCACGCGTTCCTCCAAACGGGGCGATATCCGCGAGGTACTGCACCAGCTGGTGGCCTTCGGAGCTTCTCCCGATATTCTCATCGACGCCCATCCGCACATCGGCACAGACAAGCTGCCGGAAGTGGTGAAAAACATCCGCCAGTGCATCGAAGACCACGGCGGCGAATACCATTTCGACAGCCGGGTGACGGATATTGCGCAGTCGGCCAGCGGTACGGCATTTACGGTAACTTGCGCCAACGGTGAACGGTACCACGCGGAACGGGTTATCCTGGCCAGCGGCCATTCGGCCCGGGACATCTACGAACTGTTCCAGGCCAAAGGCTGGGCGCTGGAAGCCAAGGGATTTGCCCTGGGCGTACGCGTGGAGCATCCGCAGTGGCTCATCAACCAGATTCGCTATCATGGTAAGTATCAGCCGTTTATGCCCACAGCAGAGTATTCCTTCGTGCAGCAGGTGGACGGCCGCGGCGTCTTTTCCTTCTGTATGTGTCCTGGTGGCATCCTGGTCCCTTCCTCCACCGAAGACGGGACGGTGGTGCTGAACGGAATGTCCAATGCCGCGCGCAACTCCAAATGGGCCAATGCCGGCGTCGTGGTACAGATTGAGCCCGGCGACCAGCCGGAATCGTACCAGGGTCCCTTTGCCCTGATGGACTATCAGCGGGACGTGGAACGCGCGATGTACCGCTACGTGTCCGAGCATGGCGGGAAGCATCCCCTTGCCGCACCCGCCCAGCGGATGAAAGATTTCTGCCGGGGCATCGTATCGGCCGACCTGCCCAAGACGTCCTATCACCCGGGCGCCCTGTCGGCTCCGCTGCACGAACTGCTGCCGGAACACGTGGCGCTGCGCCTGCGCCGGGCCTTCCCGCAGGTGGACCGCAGCATGCACGGGTACTATACCAACGACGCCCTGCTCCTGGGCGTGGAATCCCGTACCTCCTCCCCCATCCGCCTGCCCCGCGATCCTGAAACGCTGGAGCATCTGGACGTGCCCGGCCTTTACCCTTGCGGCGAAGGCGCAGGCTATGCCGGTGGCATCGTATCATCGGCCCTGGACGGCATCAACTGCGCCGTCAAGTGTGCAGAGGGATTGAAAGCCTAAAAATCGGCCATTCGGGAAACAGGGGCGACATCCAGCGGTGTGCGGATGCCGGCCTTGTACTGGAACCAGCCGGCAACGGCGATCATCGCGGCGTTGTCGGTGGTGAATTTGAATTCGGGCAGGTAGGTATTCCAGTGACGCTTCACCCCTTCGGCCGCGATCCGCTCACGCAGGCCGCTGTTGGCACTGACGCCACCGCCGATGGTCACCTCCCGGATGCGGGTTTGCTTGGCAGCACGGATAAGTTTACCCATCAATACGTCAATGAGTGTCTTCTGGAAGCTGGCGCAGAGGTCTTCCTTGTTCTTTTCCAGGAAATCCGGATCCAGGGCCAACTGGTCCCGGACGAAATACAGCAGCGAGGTCTTCACGCCAGAGAAGCTGTAATCGAGACCGGGGATATTGGGCTTGGCAAAATGAAAGCGCTCCGGGTCCCCCTGTTTGGCCAGGCGGTCGATCACGGGGCCGCCGGGATAGCCCAGGCCCAGCATCTTGGCGCATTTGTCGAAAGCTTCACCAACGGCATCGTCAATGGTCTGGCCCAGGATTTCATACTCCAGCGGGCTGTTCACCTTGACAATCTGAGAGTTGCCACCGCTGACCAGCAGACACAGATACGGGAAGGAAGGTTCCCGCACCGGAGCATCCGGCTGGCGGATGAAATTGGCCAGGATATGGCCCTGGAGGTGATTCACCATCACCATCGGGATGTCCAGCGAAATGGACAGGGCTTTGGCAAAGGAAGTCCCCACCAGCAGGGAGCCCAGCAGGCCGGGGCCGCGGGTAAACGCGATGGCCGTCAGGTCCGAAGCAGCCACGCCGGCACGCCGCAGGGCTTCGGATACCACCGGGACGATATTCTGCTCGTGGGCACGCGAAGCCAGCTCCGGAACCACCCCGCCGAAATCCTTATGAACCTGCTGAGAGGCAATGACATTGGACAGCAAAACACCGTCCCGGATAACGGCAGCGGAAGTGTCGTCGCACGAGGATTCTATTCCCAGAATGATATCAGCCATAGCGGGTGCAAAGATAGGAATTTTTTACTAAATTTGTAGATTGTGAAACGCGCGCTCAAAATAGTGGTTTGGCTGATGGCCTTCGTCCTGCTGCTTTTCCTGGCAGGGCTGGTAGCCGTCCAGTCCCCCCGTGTCCAAACCGCCCTTGGGCAGCGTGCAGTGGCCATGCTGGAAAGCAAAATGGACGCCAACATCCGTTTCTCTTCCATCTCCATCCGTCCCTTCGACGCCATTATGCTGGAAGACCTGGCGCTGGAGGATCAGGAACCCGTGGTACCGGGAATGGATACCATCCTGTATGCCGAGCGCTTATCGGCCAAATTCTCACTGGCCGGCCTCCTGGCCGGGAACGGTGTCCGGGTGAAACGGCTGAAGATTGAAAACGGTTTCTTCAACCTGGCCATCGAAAACGATTCCCTGTCCGGCAGCGGCAGCAACGTCAACATCGAACGCGTTTTCCGCATCCATCCCAGCGGCAACTCCGAGCCCCTCACCTGGGGCAATCTGGTCTCGGCCCGTTCCGTGGACATTTCCCATTTCCATTTCTGGATGAGCAACCCGCGTTCGGCGGCCAGGATGGCCGCGCAGGGCAGAAGCTACGGCGGTGACGGATCGATGGACTGGAACGACCTCAAAATCACCGTCAACCAGATCCGCTTCAGCGGCGTGAAGGTGGCCGACGACTTTGTAACCGGTACCGTCACGCGGCTCGACGCCTTCGACGACGACACCGGATTCTATCTGCAGAACCTGAGCGCCCGCCACGTCCAGGTGGGCAGAGCCACTGTCCGGATTGACGACCTGCAGTTGCGGGAACACGATACCCAGCTGTATGTCAAACACCTGGACATGCTGGGCTCGCTGGACGATTATGATTACTTCGAAGACAAGGTCCGCCTGGACGTCACCCTGATGGAAGGGAGTCGGTTGAGCATGCAGACCATCAGCCACCTCTCCTCCGGCCTGGAGGACATCACCTTCAAGGGAAAACTGCAAGGCCGGGTGGAGGGCTATGTCTGCGATCTGCATCTGGACCAGCTGCGAATCGAGGACCTGGAACACCAGGTAAAACTGCAGGTGGACGGCCGCATCCTGGGACTTCCGGACGAGCAGAATTCCATCCTGGACCTTCGGTTGCAGGACCTCTCCTTCGGTCTGGACGATCTGGGCGGCTTCGTGGAAGCCTGGGCGCCGGAAACGGGCCTGGACCTGGGGGATCTGGCCCCCGGGGACGTTTTCCACTACAAGGGACGGCTCTCCGGTCCCCTGAACCGCATGCTGGTGGCCGGTGACCTGTCTGCCCCGGGCAGAGGCCTGGCCGTGACCGGCCTGACGATTCGCAACGCCGTGGATTCGCGGCGTCCCATCATCATTGACGGAAAGCTGGAAACCCGGGACCTGGACCTGGGCCACATCCTGAACATCCAGGAGCTGGGTCCGCTGAGCATGAAAACCGGGCTGGCGGCCACCTTCGGGAAGGACGGCCCCGACGTACGCATCGACTCGCTGAAAATCAGCCGCCTGAACGCTATGGGCTACGACTATTCGGACATATCCGCCGTAGGAACTTACCGCGAGGACGCCTTTGACGGGCGCATCACGGCCGCCGATCCCAACCTCAGCTTCCTGTTCCAGGGAACCTTCAACCTTTCGAAGAACACCCAAAACGCCGCCTATCAGTTCTATGCGTCCCTGGGCTACGCGGACCTGCACGCCCTGCACATCGACAACCGCGAGCGCTCCAAACTCAGCTTCCAGGCTTCGTCCAATTTCATCCGGACCGAGGCCCGCGACCTGCTGGGCGACATCAGCCTCACGGACATCCTTCTGGAAAGCGAAACCGGCGTCCACAATATCGGCGACATAGTGGTGCGCGCCCACGCAAACGACGACGTCCACCGGATCCGCCTGGATTCCCGTTTCATGGAAGCCAGCTTCGTGGGCGACCGTTCCCTTCCCCATTTCCTGAGCGATATCCAGGATCTGCTGGTGCAGAAGGAATTGCCAGCGCTGCTGCCGGAAGCTCCGGAGCCCTGGGACGGAAGCAGTTACGAGGTAAGCCTGCAGGTGTATGACGCCCGGGACCTGCTGAACTTCCTGATGCCGGGGCTGTACGTGGAGAACCGGACCGAAGCCCACCTGACGGTGCAGGAAGACGGCCAGGTCCAGGCCACGCTGCGCTCCGGCCGCCTGGCGCTGGGCAGCCGCTACATCAAAGACGTCCAGTTGAATCTGAACAACCTGGACCAGGGGCTTTCGGCCGAGTTCACCGGCGCCAACCTGTCCCTGGGCGACATGCAGCTGCAGGATAACCGCATCACGCTTTTTGCCCAGGACAACCACCTGGGCCTGGGTTATACCTTTGACAACGGAGAAGACAGCGATACGCACGCCGAACTGTATCTGTCCGGCGAACTGGACCGTGACCCGCTGGGGCTGAAGGTCAGCGCCAACGTGCTGCCGTCCAACATCTATTACAACAACAACGGCTGGGGCCTCTCCTCCGATGAAATCCGCTACCATGCGGGCCGGGTGAAGGTGAACCGCCTCTTTGCCCGCCACGAAGACGAGACGCTGCTGGTGGATGGCGGCTACTCTCCTGATTCGGCCGACACCCTGTCGGTGCGGATGGAGAAATTCAACCTGGCCTTCCTGAATACCATCACCGGCAATCAGCCCCCGCTGGAAGGGGTGGCCACCGGCGAAGCCGTCATCATTTCCTCCAGCGCCGCCACCCCCGGCTTGCTCGCGAACCTGCAGTGCGACTCCACGCGGATCTCCGGCTACCCGATGGGACGGCTGAAGATTGCCAGTGTCTGGGACGAAGCCCACAAGCGCTTCAATGTGCACATCAACAACAATCTCAAGGCCCGGCGCAACCTGGACATTGACGGCTATCTGGTGCCCGCCACCAGCACCCTGCACGCATCGGCCCTGTTCCAGGACCTGGAACTGGGCTACGCCAAGAGCTTCATGGAGGGCTTGTTTACCGAATTCAGCGGCCAGCTGAACGGGCAGGTGGTGGTGGACGGCAAACTGGACAAACTGCACCTTTCCAGCAAATACCTCCGCATTGACAAAGGACGCATCGAACTGGATTATGCCCGCGTTCCCTACGACCTGGAAGGCAGCCTCACGCTCAATGACAAGGGATTGTTCTTCGACCAGGTCACCCTCTCGGACGGCGAAAAAGGCAGTGGCACCGTCAGCGGCGGCATCCTGATGAACGGGTTCAGGAATGTTTCCCTGGACACCCACGTAAAGCTGGAGAAGATGCACGTGCTGGATTTGGCCAAGGGAGTGAATCCCACGCTTTTCGGCAGCGTCTATGCCTCCGGCCGGGCCGATGTTACCGGTCCCCTGAACAAGATCTTCCTGGACATCAATGCCGTATCGGCCGGCCCGGGCGAGTTGCATCTGCCGCTGGACAGCGTTTCTTCTGACAGCGACCGGCAGATGCTCACCTTCAAGGAGTCCCTGGACAACCGGGACATCGACCCCTACGAGGAAATGATGGCTGCCCGGCAGGAAATCCACACCCAGAGCAGCGACCTGCGGGTGAAACTGCGCGTCCAGGTCCAGCCGGAGGTGCGGGCCTTTATCGACATCGACGAGAATTCCCTGAATGGGGTGGGCAGCGGCATCATCGAACTGGAAAGCCGTCCCTCGCAGGACATTTTCACCCTGGGCGGCGACTATACCCTGTCCGACGGAAGTTTCCATTTCTCGGCGATGAACCTGGTGAAACGGGACTTCACCATCCAGGATGGCAGTACCGTCCGCTTCAACGGCGACGTCTGGGATACAGACCTGAACGTGAAGGGTTTGTACATCACCAAGGCCAGCCTGTCCAACCTGATCGCCAGCGATGCGGCCCTGACCCGCCGTACCGTGAACTGCGGTATCAACATCACTGGCAAGATGCGGAATCCGGAGCTGAAATTCACCATCGACGTGCCCGACCTGAACCCTTCCATCCAGGCGCAGGTGGACGGAGCCCTGAATACCGAGGACAAGGTGCAGAAACAGTTTCTGTACCTGCTCATCGCGGGGGCTTTCCTGCCCACGGAAGAATCCGGCATCACCTCCAACGGCAGCGAGGTGCTGTACTCCAACGTGTCCAGTATCATGTCGGGGCAGCTGAACAACATTTTCCAGAAACTGAACATCCCCCTGGACCTGGGCTTGAACTATCAGTCCACCAACACGGGCAGCAATATCTTCGACGTCGCCTTGTCCACCCAGCTGTTCAACAACCGCGTCGTGGTGAACGGAACCGTGGGCAACAAGCAGATTGTGGGCAACAGTTCCAACGAGGTAATCGGAGACCTGGATATCGAAATCAAACTGAACCGCAGCGGCTCGCTGCGCCTGAACCTTTTCTCCCATTCGGCCGACCAGCTCACTTCCTACCTGGACAACAGCCAGCGGAACGGAGCCGGTATTACCTATCAGCGCGAATTCAATTCGTTCCGGAACTTCTTCCGGGAGTTGTTTGAAAGTCGGGAAAAGCGGGAGCAGCGGATTATCGACCAGGCGCTGTCGGCCGTCCCGAACAAGGTCTGGCAAGTGGATACCCTTGGTAAATTACAAGCGAATGAGCAGCAGTAAACTCTATCTGATTCCTACCCCGCTGGGCGAGGGTAATCCGGCCGAAGTGCTTCCCGCTCCGGTGCTGGAACTTCTGCCCTCCCTCCGCTGCTTCGTGGTGGAGGAGGTGCGCACGGCCCGCCGTTTCCTTTCGTCGGCCGGGCTCAAAGGACATATCGCCGAGCTGGAATTCCACGAGCTGAACGAGCATACGGCGCCCGCCCAGGTGGAAGGCTATCTGAAACTCTTTGCCGACGGACAGTCGGTGGGACTGATTTCGGAGGCCGGACTTCCGGCCGTGGCGGATCCCGGCGCCCTGCTGGTGGACCTTTGCCACCGGCACGGCATCGAAGTGGTGCCGCTGGTGGGCCCTTCCTCGCTGATGCTGGCGCTGATGGCCTCCGGCCTGAACGGCCAGTCCTTCGCCTTCGCGGGTTACATCCCGGCCAAGACCGAAGAGCGTCGCAGTGCCCTGAAAGCCCTGGAGAAGCGTTCCTCCGCCGGAAAGCAGACGCAGATCCTGATTGAAACCCCGTATAGGAACGATGCCCTTTTCGCCGACATGCTCCAATGCCTGTCCGGCCATACCAGACTGTGCATCGCAGCCAACCTCACCTGCCCCGACCAGCTGATCCGGACCCAGACCGTGGCGCAGTGGAAACAGCATCCGGTGGTGATTGGCAAACGTCCCTGTGTATTCCTGTTCCTGTCATGAAGATTGCTTTCACCACATTGGGCTGTAAGTTGAATTACGCCGAGACCTCCACCTACGAGCGCGGTCTGAAAGCCGCCGGATGGGAGGTCGTGCCCTGGAATGCCCCAGCGGATGTGTATCTGATCAACACCTGCGCCGTCACGGAAACGGCCGAGAAGAAGTCCAGGAACCTGATCCGCCGCGCCCATAAGACCGCCCCCGAAGCCCGCATCGCCATTACCGGCTGCTATGCCCAGCTCCGCAAAGCCCAGCTGGAAGCCATGGAGGGCGTCTGGAAAGTCTTCGGCGCCGATGAAAAGGCCGATATCATCCCCTTCATTACAGCCCAGCGCAGCGAGGAGCCCGCAGCCGAACAGGTCTTCGGAGCCTATTCCTCCGGTGAACGGACGCGTTCCTTCCTGAAGGTGCAGGACGGCTGCGACAACTTCTGCGCCTACTGCACCGTCCCCTTCGCCCGGGGACGAAGCCGGAACATCCCCATCTGCGAAGCGGTCCGGCAGGCCCGGGAAATCGCTGCGCAGGGCATCCGGGAAATCGTGCTGACAGGCGTGAATACCGGTGATTTCGGACGTTCCACCGGCGAATCCTTCCTGCAGCTGCTGCAGGCGCTGAACCAGGTGGAGGGCATCGACCGTTACCGGATCTCTTCCATCGAGCCGAACCTGATCACGCCCGAAATCGTGGACTGGATTGCCTCCGGGACCAAGTTCCAGCGGCATTTCCACATCCCCCTGCAGAGCGGAAGCGACACCCTTCTGAAGAAGGTGGGCCGGCGCTACGACACCGCCCTCTTCGCTTCGCGCATCGACTACATCCGCCAGGCGCTGGAGCGCCCTGGCGAGCCGCTGGCCTTCTTCGGCATCGACGTCATCGTGGGCCTGCCCGGTGAAAGCGAAGCCCTGTTCCAGGAAACCTACGATTTCCTAAAAAACCGCATCAGGCCTTCCTATATCCACGTTTTCCCCTATTCCCGCCGGCCCGGGACAAGGGCGGCAGGCTGGCCCGACCAGGTGCAGGACAAAGTGAAAACCGAACGGGTGGCACGCCTGGAGGCCTTGTGCGCGGAGCTGCACGCATCCTTTGTCGAAGCCAATAGGGGCGTCACGGAAAAGGTCCTGTGGGAGTCCTCGGTGAAGGACGGGAAGATGGCCGGCTATACCGGAAATTACATCCGGGTGGAGCGTCCCTACGACCCTGCCCGGGTAAACTGTCTGGAGGAGGTAACGCTATGACGGAATTGACCTTCCTTGGAACCGGAACGTCGCAGGGGGTGCCCATCATCGCCTGCCAGTGTCCCGTGTGCCAGTCCCCGGACGCCCGTGACAAACGCTTCCGGGCATCGGCTCTGGTGCGGCATCAGGGACTGCAGATTCTCATTGATGCAGGCCCCGACTTCCGCAGCCAGATGCTCGCCCACGACGTCCGGCACCTGGATGCCATCCTCCTCACGCACAATCACAAAGACCATACGGGCGGCCTGGACGATGTCCGCTCCTTCAATTATATCGACAAGAAAGCGGTGGAAATCTACTGCGAGCCCCGGGTGCTCCAATCCCTGCAAAACGACTATTCCTACGCCTTTGCCCAGCACAAATACCCCGGAGCGCCGGAGTGGCACGTGCACCTGATTGACGAACATCCTTTCCGTGTGGACTCGCTGGAAGGCAGCGGGGACCTGGAATGGGTGCACGATGTCGGGTACTTCTACCGGCAGCCCGACGGCTCGCTGAAGCCTTCCGACAATACCATCCGCGAGGCGGAACACGAGGGGGCCAACGTCATCCCCATCCGTGGTTATCACGATCAGCTTCCGGTTCTGGGTTTCCGCTTCGGCAACATCGCCTATATCACCGATATGAGCACCTTGCCGGAGGAGGAACTGTCCAAGCTGCAGGGCCTGGAACACCTGACCCTGAATACCGTAGGCTATCATCCGCATCATTCCCATTTCTCCCTGGACCAAGCTCTGGAGCTGGCGGGGCGGATTGGGGCCAGACATACCTGGCTCACCCACCTGAGCCATGCTTTCCCCCGCTACCGGCAGTTCTGCGAGCAGCTGACGTTGCGCTGTGCCCGGCTGGGCATCGGCTCCGATGTCCAATCAGCCTGGGACGGACTTACCATTCACGACTAAAATCTAAACTGAACATATGACACACGAAGTAATGCAAACCATCGACAGCATTCAGGTCAGCCTGAATGCCGGTGGCATGAACACCATCAACATCATCCTGGCCTTCGTCATGTACGGCGTGGCCCTGGGAATTAAGCCGCAAATCTTTGTGGAGGTTTTCCGCAAACCCAAATCCGTACTGCTGGGGATGTTGTGCCAGCTGGTCCTGCTGCCCGCTTTTACCTGTCTGCTGGCCATCCTCCTCACGGGCTGGATTTCGCCGATGATGGGTCTGGGCATGATCCTGGTGGCTGCCTGCCCCGGCGGCAATATCTCCAACTTCATGTCCTCGCTGGGAAAGGCCAATATCGAACTGTCCGTGAGCCTGACGGCCATTTCCACGGCCCTGGCGGTATTCCTCACGCCCTTCAACTTCTGGCTCTGGGGCACGCTGTACCTCAGTAGCGCCGCCGTCACGGCCGATATCCCCCGCCTGGTGATTCCCCTGATGGACGTCTTCAAGACCATCTTCATCCTGCTGGGCATTCCGCTGCTGCTGGGCATCGCCACCAGCCACTGGCTCCCGAAGGTGGCCAATGCGCTGAAAAAGCCCCTCCAGTGGCTTTCCATCATTATTTTCCTGGCCATGGTGGTGCTTTCGTTCAGCAGTAACATTGACGCCTTCCTGGTGAGCGTGAAGTATATTTTCATCGTGGTGCTGATCCACAACCTGCTGGCCCTGAGCATCGGATTCGGTGTGGGTACCATCGCCAAAGTGCCCTTCCGCGACCGCCGTACCCTGACCATCGAGACGGGTATCCAGAACAGCGGTCTGGGCCTGGTGCTCCTGCTGGGAACGTCCATCTTCGCCAACTTCCCGCCGCACGGCGGCATGCTGGTCATTACGGCCTGGTGGGGCATCTGGCACATCATCTCCGGCCTTACCGTCGCCACCATCTTTAACCGCAGCAAACGCAATGTCTGATACCAAACTCAATGGGGTGCTGGGCGTGCTGGTCCGTGTTTTCCTGCGCCCGACGCCTTCCTATACGGATCCCAGCCGCAAGGATGAGATCCTGGCGGAACCGTCCATCATCATCAGCAACCATACCTGCCACATGGACGGTCCCGTCCTGAACACGGTGCTGCTGCCCCACATTGTGCACACGCTGGCTGCCAAAGACCGCTTTGAGCAGCGTTCATTCGGCTTTTTCCTCCGCCACACGGGATGCATTCCCATCGACCGGACCAAGGCCGACACCTCCTGGCTCCACGAGTCTCTCCGCATCCTGAAGGTGCAGAAAGAGAGCATCGTCATCTATCCCGAGGGCCGGCACGGAGCACATCGCCAGCAGCTGCCCTTCCATCCGGCCGTCATTACCCTGGCCGTCATGGCGCAGGTCCCCATCGTGCTGGTGTATCAGGACGGACCGGCCCGCTGGCTGCATCGCAACCGTCTGATCTTCGATCCTCCCTTCCGGCTTCCGGCACCTGCGGGCGGCGTTTCTGCCGACTACGTGCAGCAGCAGACCGACTATTTGCAACAGCGGATGAAGGAGCTGATGGAGCGCTTCATCGCCCAAGAAAACGATCAATCCCGAAAATAATGGAAATCTGGGAATATAACAGGCGGTATAACCTCCTGCGGCTGGTGGTCGATGCCTGTACGCGGGCATCCTACCGCCACTTATGCGTCAAAGGACAGATCCCACATGAGGGCGCCGTCATCATTGCGCCCAACCATACCAATACGCTGATGGACGCCCTGGTGGTGCTCCAGACCCGCCGGACGGCTACGATATTCGGCGCGCGGGCCGACATTTTCCGCAAGCCCTGGGCAAATGCGGCGCTGCGTTTCCTGCGCATCCTGCCCCTGACCCGGGAGCGGGACGGGCTTTCCACCGTCACCGACAACTACCAGACCTTCGACGAAGTGGATGGCGCCCTGAACGCCGGCTTTCCCTTCTGCCTGTTCCCGGAGGGCCGACACCATCCGGACCGGACCATCCTGCCCATTGCAAAGGGCGTTGCCCGGATGGCCGTGAGAAGCGCCTGCAGCCGGCCCACCTTCATCGTTCCGACCGGCATCAACTACAGCCACTTTTTCCGTTACAGGGGCGCCTGTGAGCTCATTTACGGAGAGCCGATCGACGTGAACGCCCTGATGCACGAACATCCGGAACTGAATGAGCAGCAGCTGTACCAGCTGCTCCGGGAAGAACTGAAAGCCCGTCTGGAGAAGCTGGTCCATCCCCAGGCACTGGAGAACCCCCTGGGCTGGCGCTCTCTGCTGATGCCGCTATGGCCGGCAGCTGCCCTGCTGAGCCTTCCCCTGTGGCTTCCTGCCGAAGTCATCTGTCACAAGATTGCGGACAAGGCCTTTGCCAATACAGCCCGTTATGTCGTGCTGCTGCTGTTGGGACCGGTGTTCCTGCTGCTGTTGTCCGTACTCTTTTTCTGCCTCCTCCCCTGGTGGCTGGCTCTGGCGCTGTCCGTAGCATTCCTTCCTTCCTATCCCCTCTTCTACGACGGTCTGCTCCTTTTCCGCCGTGGAGACAAGTAACTGACACATCGGTCAATAAACAATTACCCCTGGTCGAATTTGACCAGGGGTAATTGCATATATTTCAGATAATCAGTAGATTATCTCCACGCGGGACTAGAGCTTCGGACCAGCCTTCACAAGGGCCTTACCGGCGCGGTTGCTCTCGTACTTGTGGAAGTTCTTGATGAAGCGACCAGCCAGATCCTTGGCCTTCACTTCCCATTCCTCGGGCTTGGCGTAGGTGTCGCGAGGATCCAGAATGCCGGTATCCACACCTTCCAGCTTGGTAGGAACTTCGAAGTTGAAGTAAGGGATGATCTTGGTAGGAGCCTTGTCGATGCTGCCGTTCAGGATGGCGTCGATGATGCCGCGGGTGTCGCGGATGGAGATACGCTTGCCGGTACCGTTCCAGCCGGTGTTCACGAGGTAAGCCTTGGCGCCGCTCTTCTTCATCTTCTTCACCAGCTCTTCAGCGTACTTGGTCGGATGGAGCTCCAGGAAAGCCTGGCCGAAGCAAGCGGAGAAGGTGGGAGTGGGCTCGGTGATACCGCGCTCCGTGCCGGCGAGCTTGGCGGTGAAGCCGCTCAGGAAGTAGTACTTGGTCTGCTCGGGGGTGAGGATGCTCACGGGAGGCAGCACGCCGAAAGCGTCGGCGCTCAGGAAGATCACCTGCTTGGCTGCGGGGCCGTGGCTGTCCGGACGGACGATCTTCTCGATGTGGTAGATCGGGTAGCTGACGCGGGTATTCTCGGTGACGGACTTGTCGTTGAAGTCAATCTTGCCGGCAGCGTCCACAGTCACGTTCTCCAGCAGGGCGTCACGACGGATGGCGTTGTAGATATCGGGTTCGGACTCCTTGTCCAGTTTGATCACCTTGGCGTAGCAGCCGCCTTCGAAGTTGAACACACCCTTGTTGTCCCAGCCGTGCTCGTCATCGCCGATCAGAAGACGCTTGGGGTCGGTGCTCAGGGTGGTCTTGCCGGTGCCGGACAGGCCGAAGAAGATGGCGGTGTTCTCACCGTTCATATCGGTGTTGGCGGAGCAGTGCATGGCAGCGATGCCCTTCAGCGGCAGGTAGTAGTTCATCATGGAGAACATACCCTTCTTCATTTCGCCTCCGTACCAGGTGTTCAGGATCACCTGTTCACGGGAAGTGACGTTGAAGGCCACGCAGGTCTCGGAGCGGAGGCCCAGTTCCTGATAGTTGTCCACCTTGGCCTTGGCAGCGCAGTACACCACAAAGTCAGGCTCCTGGTCGAACTCTTTCTGGTTCTTGGGACGGATGAACATGTTGGTGACGAAGTGGGCCTGCCAGGCAACCTCCATGATGAAGCGGACCTTCATCCGGGTGTCGGCGTGGGTACCGCAGAAGCCGTCCACGACGAACAGGCGCTTGCCGCTGAGCTGCTGCTGGGCCAGTTTCTTGACCACCTTCCAGGTCTTGACGGACATTTTGTGGTTGTCGTTGGGATAACCTTCGGTAGTCCACCAGATTTCACCGGGTTTGCCTTCCTTGGTGGTGTTGTCGTACACGATGTATTTGTCCTTGGGGGAACGGCCCGTGTACACGCCGGTCATCACGTTGATGGCACCCAACTCGGTAACCTGACCCTTGTCGAAGCCTTCCAGGCCGGGTTTGGTTTCCTCGTTGTAGAGAACTTCATACGTAGGGTTGTAGAGAATTTCCTTCACACCCTTGATACCGTACTTTTTGAGATCGATGTTAGCCATAAAAAATATTGAGTGTTAAATTGTTGATCAAGTCCACAAATTTACTTTATTTCTGCAACTTTTCCAAACGGCCGGCTATCCTTTTTCGCAGTCCGGGAGAGAGCGAAACATTTTCCCATTTTTCGGCCTCATCCAGCCAGAGGGAAGCCATCTCCAGGTCCTCCATCAGGTAGAAAGCCTGGGCGATGTTGTAAGCCGCGCAGGCGCGTTTTTGCAGGTTTCCGCGCTTCAGAAGCGGCGCCCAAGCGTCCACCGCCTTGGAAAAACGCCCGGCAGCGGCCCATTCCAGGCCGGAAATCCAGGCGGTAGCGTTGGAATCATCGAAATAATAGAAACTGAAGCTCTCCGTCTTCCACTCCGACACGAAGCGGGAGGAAATGCGTCCGGCCACGTCTTCGGCCTGCTTGTCCAGGGACCGCAAAGCCAGGGAACGGAGTCCCTCGTCGGTAATGGCGCCATTGTTATAGACGCGGGCATGCAGCACCGCCGATCCGCTGTAATGCGTCACGACATCCTGTCCCATGCTGTCATACACCTGCAGACGGGTCTTCACTGGGATGCTCACGGGACAGACATAGGCCGAATCCACCGAGTGGGCGCCGGCCACTTCCCGATTGCTTTCCAGGGCAGGCTCACCCAGATGGGTGGAAAGGAGGAACACGACGTCATCGCCGGTTTCCATCACCAGCGAATGCATCAGCTCCAGCGAAACGCTGTCGGCCGATGGCGTCCGGTACAGGCCCACCGCCTCCTGGCCGCCGAAATAATCAGCCTCCAGTTTGCGGGCCAGTGAAGAGGCCGCCTGGCGGTCGAAAAGGGAATCGACGGCGTTGGTACCGTCCATATAGACGATGGAAATGCTCTTTCCGGACAGGTTCATGCCCGAAGAGGAGGGCTGACGCACGTCCAGGTGCAGGGGATAAACCTGCGGGGAACAGGCAGCCAGAAGCAGGGCTGCCGCTACGATGCCGGCTGATTTCATACTGTCACTTCTGCTGTAAGGTCGTACTCGTCGGCGGCGGTGATGCGCACCTGAAGGAATTCCCCGATCAGGGAATGGGGTTCGATGCCGTCAAAGGCCGCGGGCGTATAAGGGACCAGGATTTCGCCGTCCACTTCCGGGCTTTCGAACTCGCTGCGGCATACCAGGACGCCGTCGGTGAAATCGTCAACCAGCACGCGGATTTCGGTCCCGATCCGGGACTGATTGTATGCAAGAGATATGCCACGCTGCAGCTCCATCAGGGCGTCCAGACGCTTTCTTTTGGTGCTGGCCGATACGCTGTCCTTGAAATGCTGCGCCCCGTAGGTTCCTTCCTCCTCCGAGTACATGAAGGCACCCATCCGCTGGAACTGTACGTCCTGGACGAACTGCATCAGTTCCTTGAATTCGGCCCCTCCTTCGCCGGGATGGCCCACGATGAGGGTGGTGCGGATGGCCACGCCGGGCACCCGTTCGCGCATCCTGCGGATGAGCTCCCGCGTCCAGGCCCCGTCCACGTGCCGGTGCATCTTGTCCAGGACCCGGTCCGACACGTGCTGGAGCGGGATGTCCATATAACGGCACACCTTGGGATTGTTCGCCATTTCGTCCAGGACATCCTCCGGGAAATCGGCCGGATAGGAATAGTGGATGCGCAGCCATTCGATGCCTTCCACCGCGCTGAGGCGGCGAAGGAGTTCGGCCAGGCAGCGCTTTCCATACAGGTCCAGGCCATAATAGGTGGTATCCTGGGCGATGATGACCAGTTCCCGGACGCCCTCGTCAGCAAGAGCCCGGGCTTCCTCCACCAGTTCCTCCATCGGAACGGATTTATGGGCGCCCCGGATAAAGGGAATGGCGCAGTAGGAGCAGCGCCGGTTGCAACCTTCGGAGATTTTCAGGAAGGCATAGGGATGACGGCCGTCGGTGCGGACACGGCGATATGCCTGATGGGGGTCGGGCTGGCAACCCAGGGCCTTTACCAGGGGATCCAGATCCCGGGCGCCGAACCAGCCGTCCACCTCAGGAATCAGCCCGGGCAGCTCGTCGGGATAACGCTGGGACAGGCAGCCGAAAACGAGCAGCCTGCCCACCTCCCCCGCCTGTTTGCGGGCGGCAGCGGACAGGATGGTCTGGATGGACTGTTCCTTGGCATCGCCGATGAACCCGCAGGTATTCACCAGCAGCACGTCCACCGGACGGCTGTCTTCCTCGGGCACCAGTTCATAGGCGTCCCGCACCTGATAAAGCAGATGCTCGGTGTCCACCGTGTTCTTGGAACACCCCAGGGTAATGACCTGTAAAGTAGGCATTTAAGCTTCCTTGGCAGCCTCGGCCTCGCGCTCTTCGTCGGTAACGAATTCCAGGCTGGCGTGTTGCTTGAGGATATTGTACCACTCCACTACCTTCTTCATATGGGACACATAGAAGCGGTCGGCGTCGTAGTTGGGCAGGGCCTTTCCGAAGAGGGCCTTCAGCTCGGCCTCGGGGGCCTTGGCGGTGGGAGCGTCCTTCTCGCCCAGCACCTCGTGCATCTTGGCGAAGACGTCCTTCAGTTTCACCTCTTCCTCAGTGGTGTAGATGGAGATGTCCTCCAGGGTAGTGATGCCGGCGTTGGCGCTGAAGTTATAGCGCTTCTTGTCTTCCAGGGACTCGGCGATGGCACCCGTACGGGACTGGGCGATATAGTTGAACAGGCCGTGCTGACCACGGACGGAAAGGGTTTTTGCAAGATCGGTTTTCATGTTTTTATTCTCGTTTCAATCGTTTACAAATATAGGCATTTTTTGCGAAAAGAGGGCTGCTGCCGCCGTCCGGAGTTCCTCCTCCGAACCCGTATTCTGCAGCACGGCATCCACTTTTTCCCGGGGAATCTCCGGCTGGGCGGCCATCCGGGCCAGGGCCGATTCGCGGGTGCCGCCGTCACGCAGCAGAATCCGCCGGATCCGCTCCTCCTTTGGGGCTTCGACCAGCACCACCGCATCGGCCAGCCCGTCAAAAAGGGGCTTGGACAGGATAACGGCCGATTCCAGCACCACGAAAGGCGGTTTCCGGAAGCGGGCGCGCCACTGCTTAAAATCCTTTAGGACAAAGGGATATACAATCTCCTCCAGGGTTTCGCGGGCCTGGGGGGAAGAAAAGATCAGCCGGGCCAGGCGGGAACGGTCCAGATGGCCGTCGGGGGTACGGAGAGGCTGGCCCAGGGCCTGTTCCAGCTGACGGATCAGGGCAGGCCGGCATTCATACAGGCTTTTGGTCCGCTGATCGGAATCATAGACCGGAATCCCCCGCTCCCGGAGGAAGGCGCAGACGGCCGATTTGCCGCTGCCGATACCGCCTGTGACGATGACCGTTTTCATTTAGCGGACTTCCACGCAGTCGAACACTTCCGGTTCCACCCGGTAACTGAGCACGCCGGAAGGCAGGCGGAGCGTCCGGGGGGCGCATCGGCCGGTGATGGACGCATTGAAATCCCGCCAGTCCACGTACAGCCGGAACTCCTTCAGGGGATCCTTGGACAGGGGGAATACGCAACGGAGCAGCACGCGGGCCGATGCAGGATAGACCTGCAGCTCATGGCCGGCAGGCGCATTCCAGACCTCCACGGGAACCACGGCCTGCAGTTCCACATAGCGGGTAACCGGCACTTCATAGCCCACTTCTTCGGCCGACATCCGGACCCCTGGCGTGGGAACCAGGCGCAGGACGCCGTGCTCCGATTCGTGGACATCGGTCAGGACCAACCGCTGGGCCCAGATCTTGTCGATGGCTTCCAGGCGCTCGTCCTCCCCATAGACGGTAACCGAATCCGGGGTAACGCGGAACGGGCCGCTCTGGGTGTATTGCGAACGGCAAAGGATGGAGCGGGGCACCTCTACGGGCACTTTCTTGTGATTCTCCACCGGAAACACGAACTTGAGCGTGTCGGTGATGAAGGCTTCCACCTGGGCGCCTTCCCCGAAAAACTGGTTCAGATAGGAGTTCTTGGTGCCGCCCACGATGCCATAGGTATCCGGCCCGAAGCGGCGCAGATCGGCATTGTCGAAGCGCACCTTCACCACCCTGCGTTCCCGACGGCTGTTCTCCCGCAGCAGGCGGAAGCCGTCGGTACGGCAGCGGGCGCTCACCACCACGGCGTTGGACGATTCCGTGCCATGGCCTTCGATGTTGCACACCGCGACCACGGGAACGCTGACGGTCCCCGAATACTCCTGGGAAAGGTTGGTCAGAAACCAGGTGACCACCGCCAGCAGAATGGATACGGCAACGACGATCCATTCCCGGCTGCGGTGGCCTATCTGTTCCCTGAGGCGCGTTCCCAGCGACATATCGGCAGAAAATTACTTCTGCTCGGCCTCGGAATAATCTTTTACCAGGCCTTGCTTATCGACGCGGAGCTTCACGTCGCCATCCACGCGGATGAGGACGGTTTTCTCGCTCACTTCCACGATTTCACCGTAGATACCGCCCACGGTAACCACCTTGTCACCTTTCTTCAGGGCGTTGCGGAAGTTCTGGAGTTCCTTCTGCTGCTTGCGCTGCGGACGGATCATGAACAGCCACATCACGGCGATGATGGCGACAAACATCAGGATGGTAGGAAGGGCGCTGGCCGGCTGTCCGGCACCGTCGGCGGGAGCAGCGGCGGGAGCCCCCATCAGAAGGGTAAATAACAGGTTCATACGGTTTTGTTAATTAAGCCCTGGGCCATCCGCTCCTTGATCAGGCGGTCCAGCAGACCGTTCACGAAACTGCGGCTCTTGGGCGTGGAATAATACTTGGAAATTTCGACGTATTCGTTGATGGTCACCCGCACCGGAATGTCCGGGAAGGTTTCGGCTTCGGCCAGTCCCATCGCAATCAGGACGATGTCCGTAGTGTACAGGCGGTCCTGGTCCCATTTGGAAACGGAGGCAGCGATCAGGTCATTGTACTCCGCAAAGCGGCCATAGGCGGCCGTCAGCAGGGCGTGCACGAACTTCTGGTCGCTTTCCACATCCTTGCCGCGGGCCTTCAGCATATCGCTCTGGTACAGCGGCGGATAGCTCCAACGGCCGGTACGGGCCATCTCGTCCAGGCTGCGGATGCAGCAGGACAGGGCGTAGGCCAGGTCGTCGGCCCAGTGGATGGAAGCGTCTTCCAGGATGGAAGCAAGGTCCGGATCGTCCTCGAATTCCGTTTCGAAGACATTTTTCCACAGGGCGGCATCCTCTTCCAGGGAGCTGCCGGGAGCGGCCATATAGGACTGGTAGTAGGGACGGGTTTTCAGCTGCTCGTAGAGTTTGTGCAGGAAAACGTCGTTCTGGGCCCAGGAGAGCTTCTTTTTCTCCACCAGGCGCTGAAAGTCCGGATCCTGCTCCAGGAGGGCCGATATGCCGTTTTGGACGAATTTCAGATTGGGGTTCAGGTCTTCCTCCGTGGGATGGAATTTGCCCCGGGCGGCTTCGATACGGGTGGCTGCCTCGGCCGTAAGGGCCGGAATCACCGCCAGCATATTCAGATAAAGGTCCCGTGTGGCCTCGGAGGACTTGTCAAGGCTGTCCAGCGCTTCTTTCAACGTAAGGTCCGGATTCTCCGCATAAGCGTAGAGAACCTTGAAAGCCTTGATTCGTAGGATTCGACGGTTGAGCATATGTCAAATAAAATTTATGCAAAGTTAGTGTTTTTTAAATAATTTCCCTACATTTGTATTCAAATAAAAAACGAACGTTAGGTATGTATAGTGAAGATTTTGAGCGGGGACGCGCACAGGAGCGCAACGCCGAAGATGTTTATTCCAAGCCGGTACGCGCCGGAAAGCGCACGTACTTTTTCGACGTAAAATCCACCAAGGGCAATAACGACTTTTACCTCACCATCACGGAGAGCAAGCGCCGCCAGGAAAGGGATGGATCCTTCACCTTCGACAAACATAAGATTTTCCTCTATAAAGAAGATTTCGAGAAGTTCCAGGAAGGCCTGCAGGAGGCCGTTCACTACATCCTCCACGACCTGCTGCACGACCAGCCCATCCGTCAGTACGCCCCGCGCGAGGAACAGGACAACGAGCAAGAGGAATTCTAATGAAAGAAACCGGCACGCCTTGCCGGTTTTTTCGAACCTTTTCCCAAACCCGTGCCGATGATTCTGCTGAAAAATATACTCCTGGACGAACAGCCTGCCGACATTCTGGTGGACGGCGAGCGGATTGCCCGTGTGAGCCGCACCCCGCTGGAAGTGCCCGGCGCCCAGGTGACGGACTGCCGCGGCAAAGCCGTGATCCCGGGCTTTGTCAACATGCACACCCACGCCGCGATGGTACTGCTGCGCGGCATCCACGAAGACCTGGCCCTGTACGACTGGCTCAACCGCATCTGGAAAATCGAAGCCAGGATGGACCGGGAATTCATTTACTGGGCCACCAAGGTAGCCTGTCTGGAAATGATCCGGAGCGGCACCACCACCTTCAACGACCAGTACTGGTACTCCCCTCACGCACGCCAGGCGGCCATCGAGATGGGCATCCATCCCGTCATTTCCTTCATCTTCCTGGATTCCAACAATGCCGAAATGGCCGCCCGCCAGCGGGAAGCCTGCCTGCGGCTGTGGGAACGTTCCCGGGAATGGGGCCCCGAATCCTCCTTTGCCATCTCCGTCCATTCGGTCTATACCGTATCGGAAGAGAATATCCGCTGGGCCAACCGTTTCGCCCTGGAGCACGGGCTCAAGCTGCATCTGCACCTGGCCGAGACCCCGATGGAGGATGCGGACTGCAAGAAAGCCCACGACGGGCTGTCCCCCACCGCCTATTTCGACTCCCTGGGCGTCCTGGGACCGCATGTGATTGCAGCCCACGCTCTGTGGCTGTCGGACCAGGACATCCAGATCCTGGGGCAGCGGAAGGTGAACTGCGTGCACAACATCAACTCCAATCTGAAACTGGCGTCGGGCTTCCGCTTCCGCTACAACGAACTCCGGGATGCCGGGGCCAACGTGTGCATCGGCACCGACGGGGCGGCATCGTCCAACAACCTGGACATGCTGGAGCATATGAAGAACACCGCCCTGCTGCAGAAGGCCTGGCGGGCCCATCCGGCCGAAATGCCGCTCCCGGAACTCTTTGCCTGCGCCACCGAACACGGCGCAAAGGCGCTGGGAATCGACACGGGCGTCATCCGGGAAGGCGCATACGCGGACCTTTCCATCATCGACCTGGACAACAGTTTCTTCCTGTCTCCGGGTTCCGTAAAGGCCAATCTGGTCTATGCCGCCCACAGTGACGTCATTACCTCCGTGATGGCCCGCGGCAAATGGGTGATGCAGGAGCGTCAGGTAGCCGGAGAGACTGAAATCCTGGAAAATGCCCGCCGCCTTGTGAAACAACTAACCACTACAGCATAACATGACCCAAGAAGAGAAACTCGCCCTCATACGCACCTCGGTAGAATACCTGAAAAAGCGCCTCCAGGGTCGTGAGCCCGTGCTGGGCATCGTCCTGGGAAGCGGTCTTGGCAGCCTGGCCGACGTGATCCAGGATCCCCTGGTCATCCCCTACCGGGAAATCCCCGGCTTCCCCGTGTCCACGGCTACCGGCCATAAGGGCAACTTTATCGTAGGGATGCTGAGCGGGAAGATGGTCATCGCGATGCAGGGACGCATCCACTATTACGAAGGCTATGGAATGGACAATGTGGTCCTCCCCATCCGCGTAATGATCGGCGCCGGCATCAAGACCCTTTTCGTCTCCAATGCCGCGGGCGGCACCAACCTGGCTTTCCACGTGGGTGATCTGATGATCATCAAAGACCATATCAACCTGCTGCCCAATCCGCTCATCGGACCTAACCTGGACGAATACGGCCCCCGCTTCCCGGACATGACCCGCCCCTACGATCCCCGGCTCATCCGCCTGGCCTTCGCCATCGCTGCCGAAGAAGGCATCGAACTGCAGAAAGGCGTGTATGTGGGCGGTACTGGCCCTTCTTACGAAACCCCGGCCGAGTATAAGTTCTTCCGGACCATCGGCGGCGATGCCGTGGGCATGAGCACCATCCCGGAAGTGGTGGTGGCCCGCCATGCCGGCATCCCGGTTTTCGGCATTTCCGTCATCACCAACGAGGCCCACGACGACTACGCCGAGGACTTCCAGAACGACGGGGACGATGTGGTGCAGGCCGCCAATGCCGCCGCTGCCAAGATGACGCGGCTCATAAGTAAAATGATTGAGAGAATGTAAGTTATGGATACTCCTATGAAAACGATGCTGCAGTCGCAACTGATCCGGACTGCGGTAGCCTATATCAGCGAAAAGCTGCAGGGACGCCAGCCCGAAGTGGCCATCGTCCTGGGCAGCGGCCTGGGAAAACTGGCCGAGAGGATTGCCGATCCTATCGTGATCCCCTACAGCGAAATCCAGGGATTCCCCATCTCCACAGCCATCGGCCATAAGGGCAATTACATCGTGGGCTACTTGGGTGGAAAATGCGTAATTGCCATGCAGGGACGCATCCATTATTACGAGGGCTACGGGATGGGCGAAGTCGTCCTGCCCATCCGCGTGATGATTGCAGCCGGCATCAAGACCCTTTTCGTGTCCAATGCCGCCGGCGGCACCAACCTGGCCTATCACGTCGGGGACCTGATGATCATCAAGGACCACATCAACCTGCTGCCCAATCCGCTCATCGGACCCAACCTGGACGAATTCGGACCGCGTTTTCCGGATATGACCCGTCCCTATGAACCCCGACTCATCCGCTCGGCCGAAGCCATTGCGGCCGAAGAGGGCATCCGCCTCCAGAAAGGTGTATATGTGGCCGTGTCCGGTCCCAGCTATGAGACGCCGGCCGAATACCGCTACTTCCGGGCCATCGGAGCCGATGCCGTGGGCATGTCCACCACGCCGGAAGTCATCGTGGCCCGCCACGCCGGCATCCCGGTCTTCGGCATGTCCGTGATCACCGACGTCGCCCACGCTACCGACGACGATGACTACGTCACCGACGGCGAAGCCATCGTAAAAGCCGCCGATGCCGCCGCCGACAAAATGACACGGCTCTTCATCCGGATGATCGAACAGCTCTGATTGAAAGAAAAGAAGCGCGAGTTTTTAAATTTTGCAATAAAAAATTAAGAATTTTTTTGTATTTTTGCAAAAATGGGCTTTAACTGGCTATGCTGGAAGATGTAAGACACCATATCGAGCAGCTGATTGCACGTTATGAGGCTGAGAAAACGGAGAATAACCGTCTCCGTCAGGAGCTACATGCGTGTGAGGAAACCAGGGCCGCCCTTAGGAAACAGATCATGGAACTGGAGTCCGAGATTCAGACCCAAAAACTTGCCGCAGCCTTCTCCGGCGGGATTGCCACCCCCGAAGTCAAGGCCAAGGTCGATACATTAATCAAGGAGATCGATAAGTGCATCTCCTATCTGGAGGAAGCGTGATGGACCAGAAAATCAGCATCAAGATTGCCGGCCGCACCTTCAACCTCACGGCCACCTCTCCCGAACTGGAAGCCTTGTACCGCCAGGCGGCCGAGGCCGTGAACAAACGTTTCGCCAGCTTCACCCGCAGTCACCCCGGCCAGACGGCCACGGACCTGCTGTCGCTGGTCGCCCTGAGCGAAGCCGTCCTCCGGCTGGACCTCCAAAAAGACATCGACCGGTACAAAGAGGCGCAGGCCCAGCTGGACGCCGATTTGGTCCGCTATCTGCAGGACAACAGTACAATAAAATAGCCGTCACCCATCGAAAGCTGAAATCAACACGTTTCAACGCGCCGGGTTGACTCAGGCTGTGGATGACAGGCCCCACTTACCCGAAAGGGGATTCTGCCCGGAAGGGCGGGACGGGGGATCTCAGCAAGCGGCCGGGACCCAAATCTTATTCATTAAGATTTTCTGACTAGATGCTGACGGCTTTTTTCTATGGCAGTTTCCTTTCCGAAGGGAACTGCCTTTTGTGTAGAACATACTAAAAACCTAAAATATCGTATATGAACCTTTTAAGTATTATAATCGGATTCATTGCCGGAGCGGTCATCGCCCTGGCGGCTTATATGCTGATCCGCAAGTCCATCCTCAAAGGCAAACGGGACGAAATCCTGGAGAAAGCCGAGATTGAGGCTGAAAAAATCAAGAACGACCGCATCCTGCAGGCCAAGGAGAAATACCTCTCCCTCAAGAGCGAGCACGAGAAAATGGTGAACGAAAAGAACGCCCAGATCCGCGACGCGGAAAACCGTGTGAGGCAGAAGGAGAACAGCCTGAACCAGAAACTGAACGAGGCCGACCGGAAAAACAAGGACCTGGAGGCCCAGAAGGCCGCTACCGCCGCCCACGAAGAAGTGCTGAAGCAGAAGGAAAGCGAGTACGAGGAGCTCCGCGGACAGGTGATCCGGCAGATCGAATCCATCGCCGGCCTCTCGGCCCAGGAAGCCAAGAACCAGCTGATGGAATCCATGAAGGCGGAAGCCCGTTCCGAGGCCCAGGCCTACATCAACGACTGCATCGACGAGGCCCGTCTGAATGCCGCCAAGGAAGCCAAGCGCATCGTGATCAACACCATCCAGCGCACGGCAACGGAAACCGCCATTGAAAATGCCGTTACCACCTTCCCCATCGACAATGACGAAATCAAGGGCCGTATCATCGGACGCGAAGGCCGCAACATCCGGGCCCTGGAGGCTGCTACCGGCGTGGAAATCGTGGTGGACGATACCCCTGACGCCATCCTGCTGAGCGCCTTCGATCCCGTGCGACGCGAGGTGGCCCGCCTGGCCCTGCACCAGCTGGTGGTGGACGGCCGCATCCATCCCGCCCGCATCGAAGAAGTGGTGACCAAGGTGCAGAAACAGCTGGAAGAAGAGATTCTGGAAACCGGCAAGCGCACCTGCATCGACCTGGGTATCCACGGCCTGAGCATGGAACTGGTGCGCCTGATCGGCCGCATGAAATACCGTTCCTCCTACGGCCAGAACCTGCTGCAGCACTCCCGCGAAGTGGCCAATATCTGCGCCATCCTGGCCAGCGAACTGGGCCTGAACCCGAAGGTGGCCAAACGCGCCGGCCTGTTGCATGATATCGGCAAGGTATCCGAAGAGGATCCCGAACTCCCCCACGCCCTGCTGGGTATGAAACTGGCCGAGCAGTACAAGGAAAAACCCGAAATCTGCAACGCCATCGGCGCCCACCACGAGGAGACCGAAATGACCTCCCTGTATGCCCCGCTGGTGCTGGTGGGCGATGCCATCTCCGGTGCCCGTCCCGGTGCCCGCCGCGAGGTTATTGAAAGCTATATCAAGCGTTTACGCGGAATGGAGAACCTGGCTGGTGCCTATCCCGGCGTGACCAAGGCCTACGCCATCCAGGCCGGCCGCGAACTGCGCGTGATCGTGGGCGCCGAACAGGTGAGCGACCACGACGCCGAGGTCCTGTCCGGCGAAATCGCCAAGAAGATCCAGGACGAAATGACCTATCCCGGTCAGGTGAAGATCACCGTCATCCGCGAAACCCGTTCCGTAGCCTACGCCAAGTAAGCAGGTATGAGCGAACTGGCCCCGCTGATTGCCGACCTGGCGCTGATCCTGATTTGCGCCGGCGTAATGACACTCATCTTCAAGAAGCTGAAACAGCCTCTTGTGCTGGGCTACATCGTGGCCGGCTTCATCGCCAGCCCGCATTTTTCGCTCACGCCTTCCGTGATGGACACGGCCAGCATCCACGTCTGGTCCGACATCGGCGTCATCTTCCTCCTCTTTGCCCTGGGACTGGAATTCAGTTTCAAGAAGATTGTAAAGGTGGGCGGTCCGGCCATCATTACGGCCCTCACCATCATCTTCGGGATGCTGTTCCTGGGCTTTATGGTGGGATCGGCCTTCGGCTGGGGAAAGATGGACGCCCTGTTCCTGGGCGGAATGATCTGCATGAGTTCCACCACCATCATCTACAAGGCCTTCGAGGACCTGGGGCTTTCCAAGAAGAAATTCGCAGGCCTGGTGATGTCCGTCCTCATCCTGGAAGACATCCTGGCCGTGGTGCTGATGGTGGTCCTGTCCACCGTAGCCGTATCGTCCAATTTCGAAGGTGGTGAACTGGTAAGAAGCATCCTGAAACTGGTCTTTTTCCTGGTGCTGTGGCTGGTGGTGGGCATTTACCTGATTCCCCTGATTCTGAAGAAAACGAGGTCCCTGATGAACGACGAGACCCTGCTGGTGGCGTCGCTGGGCCTGTGTTTCATGATGGTGGTCATTGCCGCCAAAACCGGATTCTCGGCCGCCTTCGGCGCCTTTATCATGGGTTCCATCCTGGCCGAAACGCTGGAAGCCGAGCATATCGAACGGCTGGTGAAACCGGTCAAGGACCTATTCGGCGCCATTTTCTTCGTATCCGTGGGAATGATGGTGGATCCGGCGATGATCGGCCAGTACTGGCTGCCCATCCTCATTATCACCCTGACGGTGATTATTGGCCAGGCCACTTTCGCCACCATCGGCGTCCTCCTTTCCGGCCAACCGCTGAAAACGGCCGTCCAAAGCGGCTTCTCCCTGACACAGATTGGCGAATTCTCCTTCATCATCGCTTCGCTGGGTGTGGCGCTGGGGGTGACCAGCAACTTCCTGTACCCGATTGTGGTAGCCGTTTCGGTCATTACCATCTTCCTGACGCCGTACATGATCCGCCTGGCCGATCCCGCTTACGACCTGCTGTACAATCACTTGCCGGAGCGCGCCAGGACCTTCCTGGACAATTATGCCCAGTCCGCCGACCCGCGCAGCAGCAAGGACAGCCCCTGGCGGAAGTACCTGGGGGCCATCGTTAAGATGGTCATCATCTACGGCATCCTGTGCATCGCCATCTGTGCCATCGGCTTCAGCACCCTGCTGCCGCTGGCCGAAAAATGGATTCCTGGCATCTGGTCGCACATCGTCACTGCCGCCGTGATCCTCATCGCCCTGGCGCCGTTCCTCAGGGCCATCATGATCAAGAAGAACAAGAGCGAGGAATTCCAGACGCTCTGGGAGTCGGACCGGGCCAACCGGGCCCCGCTGATTGCCAGCATCGTCATCCGCTTCCTCATTGCCGCCGGCTTCGTCTTTTACGTGCTGGCCCGTCTCTTCCACATCTCCATCCTGTTCATCGCAGTGCTGGTGGTAGGCCTCATCGTCCTGATGGTATTCAGCCGCTGGACGCGCCAGTATTCCCGCCGCATCGAGCAGACCTTCCTTTCCAACCTGAACTCCCGCGACAGGCAGGCCGAATTGCTGGGCGAAAAGAAGCCAGAATACGCTTCCCGTCTGCTGGACAAGGATTTGCACCTGGCCGACTTCGACGTTCCGGCCGAGGTGGATTGGGCCGGCAAGGAACTGCGGGAACTGAATTTCGGGCAGCGTTACGGCGTCCACGTGGTGTCCATCCTGCGGGGCGCCCGCCGGATCAACATCCCCAAGGCCACCACCCGCCTCTTCCCCCAGGACCGCATCCAGGTGATCGGCACTGATAAGGAACTGGAGGCCTTCGGCGCAGCTTTGATCAAGCACAAGGAAGACAGCCCCGAGACCTGGAGCGACAGCGAGATGGTGCTCCGGCGTCTGTCACTGGCCGAGGGCTCCCCCTTCGTGGGCAAGAACCTGCACGACAGCGGCATCCGCAACCAGTATCACTGCCTGGTAGCCGGTATTGAAAAGCCCGACGGCAACCTCCACATCCCTGACGCCACCATGCCGCTGGAAGCCGGCGACGTACTGTGGCTGGTGGGAGAACACGATGATTTGGAAACGCTGATGGCGCTCTAGCCACCAGACGAGCGGAAAGGCTATTCCCTACCGAATAGGAGCTTCATATCGGCCTCCAGGACGGGGGCCGCGATGTTTTCAGGAATGAATTTCCACTCACCCAGCACGGCCGGATCCGAGATTTCCTCAGGGTCAATGCTGGCATCCTCCTGCAAACGCTTGTACAGGAGATTCCGGATTTCAGGATAACGGGCCACAACCCGCTGGTCAATCTGGTCCGTATTGATGCCAATCTCATCCAGCAGATTGCCGCCGCCACTGGCCCGGTAGGAAGTGACGGCCACGTTGTAGGTAGCATCCTCGCTGAAAGGCGTTCCATCGGCCAGAGTGGTGATGACCACACGTTCCCCGACGGGCTTGGTGACATCCACCGTATAATTGAGACCGGCCATGGAATCGAAGTTATACGGAAGGTTCGCGAATGACCAGCCGGACTGGCTCATCCGCATGTTGTCCCTGGGAATGATATGCAGAATGTGATCCCCCTGCTTCTCCCAGGTGAGAATCCAGCGCTGGTAGGACGCTTCCAGGAAACGCCGCACTTCGTCGCCGGTCATCGTTATCACATATAACTGATTTTCAAACGGATAGATGGTAAACAGATCGTTGAAGACCAGAGTCCCGGTGCGCACGTTTCCATTGTAGGTCAAGGGGGCCGCGATGGACAGCTGGGCGGGTTCCTGCGACAGGCACAGGGTGTGAATCAGGTTCACGTAGCTGGACATTCCCACATAGGCATCCCGTGTACGGAGGTCCACATTCAGGGTTCCCACTTCCATCCGGGTAAAGTCTTTCACCGTCTGGAATTCTTCCTGGAAATGCGCACGCATCTCAGGGTCCGCTTTCTGGGCATTGACCGGAATCAGCGAGGTTTCATAACGCTTGGAAACCACCTTGCCGGACTGAACGGTCAGGTGCAGTTTTCCCTGGGCCAGGTAGCGGCAATGGCTGCCGGAATTCAGCAGGGCGGTGTTTTTGCGGGCCTCAACGAAAGGCTTGTGGTCGTGGCTGCAGATGTACCAGTCCAGACCCTCGATCTGGTCGAAGATATCCAGCCCCTCCCCTTCCAGGATGGCGCCGTTCCCTTCCCCGGTCGAAGTATGCATCAGGGCAATCACCACGTCCGGATGTTCTTTCCGGCGGATGGCATCCACGTCTTTCTGGATTACTTCGGCGATGGAGACAAAGTGCATTCCGCTCCAGACTTCTTCGGCCAGCCAGGCCTTGATATTGGCATTGGTGTAGCCCAAAACAGCCACTTTCAGGCCCGCCCGTTCCACGATGGTATAGGGCTGGAAATAGGGCTTTCCGTTGTCGTTGCGGATGGCATTGGCGGCCAGGAAAGGAATGCCCCGCTCCTGGAGTTGGCCCCGTACGCGGTCATAGACCTTATGTCCCGTCTCAATGTCGTGGTTTCCCACGGCCACGGCATCATACTGCATATACGAAGCCAGGCGCGGATACAGATGCGGGGACAGGGTGTCTACATAATTGAAGTAATACGCCGCATTGTCTCCCTGCAGGCAGTCGCCGGCATCCAGCAGCAGCACATTTTCGGGGCCCTGGGCCTTCCGGATGCTGTCCACATAATAATTGACCGCGAACAGTGACTTGCGTACGCGGCTGTCCACATAGGAAGAATCGAACCATTGACCGTGCACATCATTGGTGGTCAGGATCACCAGCGTGTGCTCCCCATCTGTCAGGGGCTGACGGCACGAAAACAGGAGGACGGACAGAACGGACAGGGAAAGAAGGCGAAAAAACTTCATGGCAGGTATTATTATCGGCGCATGCCGCGCATTTGTTGCATCAGATTTCCGGTAAGAGCCCCCTTCATCACTTTGCGGGTGCCTTCGAACTGCTTCAGCAGGCGGTTCACGTCCGGCAGCGTGGTGCCGGAGCCATCGGCAATCCGCTTGCGGCGGCTGCCGTTGATGACCTCCGGATGCTCCCGCTCATAGGGCGTCATCGACAGGATAATAGCCTCAATGCTCTTGAAAGCGTCGTCGGGAATATCCACGTCCTTCAGGGCCTTGCCCACACCCGGCAGCATCCCGGCCAGGTCCTTGATGTTGCCCATCTTCTTCACCTGCTGGATCTGGTTGTAGAAATCCCAGAGGGTGAACTGATCCTTGGCCAGTTTCTTTTTGAGCTCGCGGGCCTGCTTTTCATCGAACTGCTCCTGGGCTTTCTCGACCAGGGACACCACGTCGCCCATCCCCAGGATGCGGTCGGCGATACGGGCGGGATGGAACACGTCCAGCGCTTCCATCTTTTCCCCGGAGCTGACGAACTTGATGGGCTTGCCCACCACCGCCTTGATGGACAGGGCCGCACCGCCACGGGTGTCACCGTCCATCTTCGTGAGCACCACGCCGTCAAAGTCCAGCCGGTCGTTGAAGGCCTTAGCGGTCTCCACGGCATCCTGGCCGGTCATGGCATCCACCACGAAGAGGGTTTCCGTGGGCTGGATGGCCTGGTGCAGGGCGGAAATCTCGTCCATCAGCTGCTGGTCCACGGCCAGACGGCCGGCGGTATCCACGATGACGACGTTATAGCCTTCGGCCTTGGCCTTGGCGACGGCAGCCTTGGCAATCTTGATGGGGTCTTTCTCCCCTTCTTCGGTATAGACGGGAACGCCGATGCCTTCGCCCAGCACTTTCAGCTGTTCGATGGCGGCCGGACGGAAGGTGTCGCAGGCGGCCAGGAGCACTTTCATGCCCCGCTTGCTCTTGATATGCAGGGCCAGCTTGGCGGAGAAGGTGGTTTTACCGGAACCGTTCAGACCCGCCACCAGCACGATGCCGGGATTGCCTTTGATGTTGATATCCTGCGCGCTGGAGCCCATAAAATCGGCCAGTTCGTCGTGCATGATCTTCACCATCATCTGCTGCGGCTTCACGGCCGTGAGTACGCCGGTGCCGATGGCCTTGTCCTTGACCTGGTTGCAGAAGTCCTTGGCTACCTTGTAGCTGACGTCCGCGTCCAGCAGGGCCTTGCGGATTTCCTTGACGGTTTCCGCCACATTGATTTCGGTGATTTTCCCTTCACCGTTTAACTTACAAAGATAGCGATTTTTTGCCGGAATCCGGTCAATTTTCCCATCGGTTGAAAAATCTTGCGATTCCTTGTCGGTTTTAACCGATTGGAAAATAAAAATATACGTTTCGACCGATTGGTTCCAATCCGCTTTCCTATCTTCGCCCCTGACCGGACAACGGGGTCCGGCCGCCAAAAATCCGTAGTTGTATGAAGTGTATCAAAAAATGGATGGTGTTGTTTCCGCTGCTGGCGGGGCTCACCGCGTGTGATGATTTTGCCAAAGTACCCTCCCCGGAGCAGATGGGACAGCTCCGCTGGGTACTGGATCGGGCCGCCCTCACCAAGGCGACCGAAGAGATGCCCGACACGAACGATTTCCTGCTGACGGTGAAGGACGCTCAGGGGGGAATCCTGTACGACGGGCCCTATGGGGACTCCCCCGAGTCCATTCCCGTAACGGAAGGAAGTTACACGGTAAGTGTCGTATCCATTCCTTTCACCTCCCCTGCCTTTTCACGCCCGCAGTACGGGGACGAACAGGTCGTGGTGGTGGGGGCCGGACAGGTGGTCACGGTCCGGCTTTCCTGTACCCTGCTGAATGCCGGCATCCGGCTCAAGACCGCATCGGATTTCCTGACCACTTATCCGGACGGGGTTCTTTATGTGAGCCAGGGCAGCGTGAAACTGGCCTATATGTATATGGAGACGCGGACCGCCTACGTCAAACCCGGCGAGGTTTCCGTGCTGCTGTACAATCTGGGCCAGTTCGAGACCCTGTTTACCCGCACGCTGGAAGCACGGGAGATCCTGACCGTCAAGTTGTCGGCCCCATCCGGTGAACCGGGCCCCGGCAGCAGTAGCGTGCATATTTCCGTGGACACCACCAAGGTCTGGAATACGGAGCGCTTCGTCATCGGACAGTCCGATGACGGCAGCGGCGGCAACACGGGCGGGCAGGTGGAAGACGCGCTGTCCGTCGGGGAAGCATCGGCCCACATCGGAGAAGAGCATGTATGGTTGTACGGATACATTGTGGGCGGGGACCTCACCTCCGCCGGGACCACCGTAAACACCAGCGGTATCACCAAATCCACGCACCTGGCCCTGGCCGAGCGTTCTTCCGTCACTGCCAAAGCCTCCTGCGTAGCCGTGGAGCTACCCCAGGGAAAGGTACGGGAAGCCCTGAACCTGGTGGACCACCCCGACTTGATCGGAACCCGGGTCCATGTTAAAGGAAAACTGGTGGAGAGCTACTTCGGGACCGTGGGCCTGAAAGGCACCTCGGACTTTGTGCTGAAATAATCAGAACTGATACTGGAACAGCTGCAGGAAGCGGGACCACAGGTGCTGGTACCACTTCCTGCCGGCCAGCCAGGATTCCAAGGTGATTTCCTGCGCCTCAGTGAGATCCTTCAGGAAAATATCCTTGCAGGCCTGGGCCACCTCCGCTCCATACACGAAGGTATTCACCTCGCAGTTGATGGTGAAGCTGCGGTTGTCCAGATTGGAAGCGCCGATGATGGACAGCGCATCGTCAGACACCAGGGTCTTGGCGTGGATGAAGACGCCGCTGTGCAGGAAAATGCGAATCCCGGCCTCCAGGCATTCCTGAAAGAGCGCCTGGCTCATCGGACCGATGAACGGGGCGTCGATGACCTTGGGGAACATCAGCCACACCTCCACACCCCTGAGGGCTGCCGCTTTGATGGCGCTTAGCAGCGGCTCCGGCGGAGCAAAGTACGGCGTCTGGATATACACATAGCGGCTGGCGTGCTGCAGCACCCATTCGTAGCCCATCTGGGTGGCCGGGAAGGCATTCTCCGGGGCGTCGGTGACTACCTGCAGCAGCTGGTCCTTGAAAGGATCTTCCGGCAGCTGGTCGAAGGTCCCCTCGAAATAATACGGCAGCGGATGGGAGATGCGGCCGCCGAAACTGAGCCAATGGTCGATGAAAGAGGCCTGCAGGCGGGCAATCACCGGGCCGTGCAGCCGCAGGTGGGTGTCGCGCCACTTGTAGAAATAATTGTCATTCAGGTTCATCCCGCCGGTATAGGCCACCTCGCCGTCCACAATTACGATCTTCCGGTGATTCTGGTGGTTCAGGTGCATCAGCCAGCTCCGGAAGCCGTTGCGGATATGGGTAAAGGGGATGAGTTCGATGCCGGCCTTGCGCATTTCCCCGAAATAGGAACGCGGATAGCGGAACATCGTCATGCTGTTGTACAGGAAACGCACTTGCACGCCCTGTGCGGCTTTTTCCATGAGTACCTGCCGGACTTCCCGCCCCGAAGAGTCGTTGCCGAACTTGTAATACTCTACGTGGATGTAGCGGCTGGCCTTGCGGAGATCGGCCAGGATCAGTTCCCTTTTCCGGTGACCGGAGGTGATGATCTCGAAGGAGTTGCCGGTATAGACCTTATTCCCTTTCCCGGCACCGCGAAGCAGGCGCGCCAGCGGCTTGTAGGCGGCGTCCAGTTGCTCTTCGGCCTGGTTGGGAAACAGGCGCTGAACCATTTCCGGAGGGAGGTCCCGACGGAAGCGCTCCAAGGTTTTCGCATGCAGGCTTTCCCGGACCTTCGCGTTCTGGTAGTTCAGCCCGAATACCAGATAGGCCACCAGCCCCACCACGGGAATAAAGAGGACGAACAGCACCCAGAAAAGCTTGCTGGAAGGCGGCCTGTTTCCCACCAGGAGTTGGCAGACGATTCCCAGATCCAAGAGAACCGTCGCCAGTGTCAGAATGATGGGGAGCACTGTCATACCGCATACAAATATAGT